>JAPOVI010000107.1 GCA_026708265.1 Acidobacteriota bacterium | reverse complement strand
GGCCGCGCCCGCGGGTGGTGCCGCCCGGCCTGCCGTCGCCCTGCGGCGCCGCCTGCCGTCCTGCCGCGCCTGCGGGCGTCGCGCCGTTCTGCGACACAGCCTCCTACAATGGAAGCGCGGGCGGCCGAACCGTGGGCCGCCCGCGGGGACGCATGCCGCTGCACACCGCGGACGCGCTGGTGCTGCGCACCTACAAGCTGGGCGAGGCGGACCGGATCGTGGTGTTCCTGACCGCCGATCGGGGCAAGCGGCGGGGAGTCGCGAGGGGCGCCCGCCGCCCGCGGTCCCGTTTCGGGGGCGCGCTCGAGCCGCTCACCCGCGTTCGCACCACATACTTCGAGCACGAGCGGCGGGAGCTCGTCCGCCTGCGTCAGGTCGAGCCGCTTGCGTCGCCGTTGACGAGCGGCCGGGCCGAGGCGCTGCTGTACGTCAGCTACTTCGCGGAGCTGATCGACGAGTGGGCGCCCGAGGCGGATCCGAGCGACCGCCTCTTCCGCCTGGGGGCGTCCGTGGCGGAGGCCCTCGCCGCGGGCGTGCCGGCGGAGCGTCTGGCCCGCTACTTCGAGTACTGGCTGCTGCGCCTGCAGGGCGTCTACCCCGCGCTGGCCGCGTGCCGGCGCTGCGGCGGGACGCTCGCCGGGGGCACGGTCCGCCTCGCGCCGCGCCTCGAAGGGCTGCTGTGCGCGCAGTGCGCGGGGCCAGCCGATGGGACGCCGCTCTCCAGCGAAGCCATGACCTTTCTCGTTGCGGCACGGACCGCAGCGCCACGGAGCCTGGCCGAGCTGCCGCTGCCGGCGCGCGCCGGACGCGAGCTGGCCGCCGTCCACCGGCGGCTGCTCGCGGCGCACCTCGACAAGGAGCTGAAGTCGGCGCGCGTGGTGCGGGAGCTAGCCGCCGCCTACGGAGGCTCCGAGGAACCGACCGGCCCGGCCCGCCGGTGACCGGCCGCGGCAAAAGGGGCCGCCGGTCAGTCGCGCCGCGCCGCCTGCTTGAGGCGATCGGCCAGCGTGCGCACCACCTTCAACCGCGCATGGCGCTTGTCGTTCCCCTCGACCAGGGTCCAGGGGGCTCGGCGCGTGGAGGTGCGCGTCACCATCTCGTTGACGGCGGCGACGTAGTCGTCCCATTTCTCCCGGTTGCGCCAGTCCTCGTCGGTGATCTTCCAACGCTTGTACGGCGTCGCCTCCCGCTCGCGGAAGCGCCGGAGCTGCTCGTCCCGGCTGACGTGGAGCCAGAACTTCACGACGACCGTCCCGTGGTCGACGAGCTGCTCCTCGAACTGCCGGATCTCGTCGTAGGCGCGCCGCCACTCGTGGGGCTTCGCGAAGCCCTCCACCCGCTCCACGAGGACGCGTCCGTACCAGCTGCGGTCGAAGATGACGATCTGGCCCGCGCGCGTGAGATGGCGCCAGAAGCGCCACAGGTAATGGTGCGCGAGCTCCTCGTCGGTCGGCGCGGCAATCGGGATGACACGGTAGTAACGCGCGTCGAGCGCCGCCGTGGCGCGGCGGATGGCGCCGCCCTTGCCGCCCGCGTCCCAGCCTTCGCAGACGACGACCGTCGACACGCCGCGTTCCCGCGCCCGGTACTGGGCGCGGTAGAGCCGCCCCTGCTGGCGTTCGAGCGCGGTCCGGGAGCGTTCCCGATCGACGGCGAGCGAGAGGTCGAGCGCCCCGAGGTGATCCGCGACGGCGACCTCGGCTTCTCGCGCGCCTGCCGACGGAGAGCGCTTCTGCGGCGCGGGCGCCGCGAGGGCCCGGTTGATGCCGTCGAGGACGCGCGTCGCCACGGCGAGGTGGCGTTGGCTCCGGTGCGCCGCGTCGATGACGTGCCACGGCGCCTGCTCGGTTCCGGTGACGGCGGCGGCGCGCTTCCAGGCCGCGACGACCCGGCGATGGAGGCTCAGGCGCTGCTTCTGCGGCTTGCCCGCCCGCCAGCGCCGCAGCGGGTCTGCGGCCAGCGACTCGATGCGCGCCCTCTGCTTCCGATGGTCGACGTGGAGCCAGCACTTCACCAGCACCGCGCCGTCGTCGGCCAGCGCCCGTTCGAGGCCGGCGATCCGGGACACCCGCCGGTCGAAGGCCTTCTTGCCGAGCGTCCGCGCGGCGCGCTCGAGGATCGGCGGGCCGTACCAGCCGCTCAGGAACAGCCCGATCTGTCCGCGGCTCGGCAGCGCGCGCCAGTAGCGCCAGAAGGGGGGGCGCTCCCGCTCCTCGTCGGACGGCTCCCCCCAGGCCCGAGTGACGATTCCGCGCGGGTCCATCCACGCGTTCAGCAGGTCCGCCGTCTCGCCCCGGCCGGCCGTCTCGGGGCCGACCAGGAGGACGATGACGGGGCCCGCCCCCGCGTGGCGCAACGCCTGCTGCGCGGCGAGCAGGGCCGCGCGGACGTCGGACGACACCTTGTCGGCGGCGTCGTCCGGTCGTTCCTGCACCGGGTGGGGCGGCATGCCGGGCCCCATCGTACTACCATCGCCCGACCGCGGATCGATCTGTGGCCTGCGTTCGACGACGGCAAGAGTGGAGCGAGCCGAGGGAACGGACGACGGCTGGAAGCGCGAGCGGGCCGGGTCGGCCGATTGCGACACGGAGCGGCGTATGATCCGGTCTCTCGTCGGCTCGAACCGACCGCCCGCCTCAGCCATGCGTAACCGCCGTTCCCGACGCTTCCGGCTCGGTTCGCTGCTCGTCCTGGCGCTGCTCGGAGCCGCGGCGGGGTGCGGCGCCCGCGCCACGCCGGCGACCTCCCCGGCGGTCGCCGACGCGCGTACGGCGGTACGGGTCCGCACGGCGCTGGTCAACGATGCGGTGCTCGGGCCGCTGTCGATCGACGTTCTGGTGCGGGACGGAATCGTGACCCTGCGGGGGACGGTGCGGCTCCCGGAAGAGGTGGACCTGGCCCTTGCCGTCGTTCGCGACGTGGACGGCGTCGCGCGCGTCGAGTCGGAGCTCGGGATCGGCGAGGCCTCCTCGCGCCCGGTCGCCCTGCCGCCGGCTCGGGCAGGCGCAGGGCAGACCGGGCAGCGAGCGCGCCGGCCTGCGCTGGCCCCTCGCCCGGGCGGCGGGCCGGCCCGCGTGATCGGCCTGGGTGCCGCGGCGCGGCTCACCCGGCCCTCCGGGACCGGCCTGGGGGCGGCGCTCTCCGGAGGGCCGCTGCTGCGGCTGCGCCCCCGTAACGGCCTGGGCCCGACCATCGCCTTCAACTGGATGAACACGGAGGTCGAGTCCGGGCCGGCGGGCCGCCCGGGGCTCGCCGCGCTCGAGCTCCGACCGGTGATGGCCGGCGCGGAGTACGGCATCGCGCGCGGTCGGTTCGCGGCAGGCGCGTCGATCGTCGCGGGGTACTCCTTCAACGGTCTGGCCGTCGACACCGAACGGGTGGGTGCCGGCCGGGCCATCGCGGTGCGCAACAGCCTCGTGTGGCGCCCGGGCGTCGGCGCCTGGTGGGACCTCGCCCCGCGGATTGGAATCCAGGCGTTCTACGGCTACCTCTTCACGCGCCCTGCCGTCACCTTCGCCAGCGACACCGAGATCGCCACGGAGCGGCTGCCCGTGCACGCGGCCGTCCTGAGCGTCGGGGTGGCCTACTGGGTCTTCTGAGGAGCTGCAGGGGAGCCTGCGCCGCAGCACCCGGCGGAGCGAGCGGCGCGGCGCGAGCGCGCAGGAGGACGGGAGGATGTCGATGCGCGCTTTCGTGCGCACCGTGATCGTGCCGCCGCTGGCGCGCGGCGGGCGCGTCGTGGTCTTCGCCGGCCGCGCGTTGCGGGAGATGTTCCGGCCCCCGTTCGAGATCCGGGAGACCGCGCGGCAGGTGTACGAGGTCGGATGGCGGTCGCTGCCGCTGATCGCCGCGGCCGGCTACGCGGTGGGCATCGTGATGTCGATGCACACGCGGGCGTCGCTCGAGCGCTTCGGCGCGGAGGCGCTCATTCCCGCCGCGCTGGCCCTGGCTCTGGTCCGCGAGACCGGGCCGCTGGTGGTGGGCCTGCTCGTCTCGGGGCGGGTCGGGGCCGGGATCGGGGCGGAGCTCGGGGCGATGAAGGTGACCGAGCAGATCGATGCGCTCGAGGCGGTGGCGGTCGACTCGTTCAAGTTCCTGGTCGTCACCCGCGTCGCGGCCTGCATGGTCGCCATGCCGATCCTGACCGTCGTGATGAACTTCACCGGCATCGTGGGGGGGTGGACGGCGGAGTCGGCCGTATCCGGCATGGGCTTCGAGTCCTACTTCCGAGCCGCGTTCTCGCTCGTCCAGTTCACCGACTATCTGCCGGGGACGCTCAAGACGATGGTCTTCGGGTTCATCATCGCGGTTACCGCCTCGTACCTCGGCGTCCACGCGTCCGGCGGGACGCAGGGGGTCGGCCAGGCCGCGACCCGCAGCGTCGTGACCGCGTCGGTGCTCATGATCGCGGCCAACGTGGTGCTCGTGCGGCTGATCTTCTTCGTGTTCCCGGAGACCGCGGAGTGAGCGAGCCGGGGGCGGCCATCCGGCTCGAGCGGGTGTCGAAGGCGTTCGGCACGTTCCGTGTCCTGGACGACGTCACGCTGCACATGCCCCGCGGGCGGGCGACGGTGGTGCTCGGCCGGAGCGGAACCGGCAAGAGCGTGATGCTGCGCCACATCGTCGGCCTGCTGCAACCGGACGCAGGCCGCGTGTTCGTGGGCGAGGACGAGATCACCGCCCTGGCTCCGGCCGGGCTGGCCGCCGTGCGCCGCCGGATCGGCTTCCTCTTCCAGAACGCCGCGCTGTTCGACTCGATCACCGTCGCGGAGAACGTGGCGTTCCCGCTGCGCCGGCACACGACGCTCTCCGACGCCGAGGTGCGCAAGCGCGCGCGGGACAAGCTGGCCGCGGTCGGGCTGGCCCGGGCGGCCGAGTCGATGCCGGGCTCGCTCTCCGGCGGGATGCGCAAGCGGGCCGGCCTCGCCCGCGCGATGGCCCTCGACCCGGCCATCCTGCTCGTCGACGAGCCGAGCGCCGGCCTCGACCCGGTGACGTCCGGGGAGATCGACGACCTACTGGCCAGCACCCGGCAGGAGCGCGGCACGACGCTGATCGTAGTCACCCACAACATTCCGAGCGCGCGGCGCCTCGCCGATGGGATGGTTTTCCTGCATCAGGGCCGCGTGCTCGCCCGCGGCTCGGCGGCCGACCTGGAGCGGAGCGAGCACGCGCTGGTGCGCCGGTTCATGCAGTCGGAGGCGGGCGGATGAGGCTCGCCGCAGCCCGGCCGCCGGCGTAGCGCGGGGAAGCGGCGGAGAGCAAGGAGTCTGCCCGCGCGGACTCCCAACGCGACCGCAAGGTCGCGCGAGCAGGGAGGATGAGATGGGGTCTCCACGTCTGGCGATCGTCGGCGCGTTCGTGATCGGGGGGTTGCTGCTGTTCGCGGTCGGACTCTTCCTGATCGGCGATCGCCGCCTGCTGTTCAGCGAGCAGTTCGAGGTGGAGGCCGACTTCGGGAACGTGGCCGGCGTCGAGATCGGCACCTCGGTGCGCCTCTCCGGCCTTCCCGCGGGAGAGGTGACCGGCATCGCCATCCCCGGCGAGCCGGGGGGACGTTTCGTGGTCCGCATGCGCGTCCGGGAAGACCTGCACGCGCTGGTCCGCGCCGATTCCGAGGCCGCCATCCTCTCCGACGGGTTGCTCGGCTCCGCGTACATCCAGCTCCGGGCGGGTACCGGGTCGGCGCCGCCCGTGGCGGACGGCGGCTCGCTGGCCGGTGTCGACGCCGTCGAGATGTCGGACCTGATCGTCGAGGGCCGGGAGACGTTCCGGATCGCCGCCGACGAGATGACGCGGATGCGGGCGGAGCTGTCGGCGACGTTCGGAGATCTGGGGGACACCGTGACGGCCACGAACCGCCTCCTCGCCGAGGTCGGGACCGGCGTGCGGATGATGAGCGAGGCCAGCGCCGATCTCGTGGCCGAATCGCGCGGGCTGGTGGCCGACGTGCGCACGGTCATGAGCACGGTCGCCGCGGGTCAGGACGCCGTCGAGGACGTGCTGCGGGAGACGGAGGCGGCGATGGGCGCCGTGCGGGGGAGCGCCCAGGAGGTCGAGCGGGCCATCGTCCGCCTCAGCGGTCCGGGAAGCGTCACCGACCAGTTGCTCGACGATGCCCGAACGGCGATGCGCCATGCGCGCGAGGTGATGGCGGACGTGGCCGACAACACCGAGGCGCTGAAGCGGAACTGGCTGTTCCGCGGCTTCTTCGCCGAGCGCGGCTTCTACAACCTCGACGAGCTGACGCGGGACGAGTACCGAGCGCTCGAGGCCGACGAGCGCTACACCGTGCTCCGCGTCTGGCTCGCGGCCGACCGGCTGTTCGAGGAAGGCGGGGACGGTGCGGACGGATCGCTGACGCTCAGGGCCGATGCCGGCCGGCGCATCGACGGAGCGATGGGCGAGCTCCTCCAGTACCCTCGCAACAGCCCACTCGTCGTGGAGGGCTACTCCACGCGCGCCGAAGACGGTCCGCGGATGAACGACGCCCGCCTGCGGGCCGAGCTGGTGCACGACCACGTCGCGCGCACGTTCGGCCGCCCCGCCGGCGCCACCGCAGCGATGCCGCTCGGCGCCGAGGCGCCGGGCAGCCCGGCGGGGAACGGTGAATGGGACGGGGTCGCGCTGACGCTCTTCGTGGAAACCGAGCGCCTCGCCGGCACGTCCGCGGAGCAGTGAAGGGAGCCCGTGGAAGCTCCCCGTGCTTCCCACGACCGCGGGTGGCATGAGAGGATCAGCAGATGGACGTGCTGACGGCGGTGGCGGCGGTGATCGGCGCGGTCGCGGGTCTGGTGGCTGCGGTCGCGAGCCTATGGAATGCCCATCAGTTCAGCGCGCTGAAGGGCCGCGTCGACGAGGTCAGCCGCAATCTGACCGCGCACCTCAGCGCTCCCGGCCTGCACCGCTGACGAGCGCTGAGCGTCGTTGTCGACCGGCTCTTACGGCTCCTCGTCGGGGGCATCGATCACCCGGTCGACGGCGTAGGAGCGGACGTCCATCTCCACGCGGCCTTCCTCCATCATCTGCACCAGCCGGCGCCCGTCGGGCGTCCCGAAGTCGGGGCTGCGCAGGCAGGCCTCGTGGTCGGCCTCGGTCCGCCACTGGAGGTAGCTCAGGATCACCTCGTCGTCGTGGCTGCGATGCAGGGAGGACGAGACGAAGCCGGGCTGGCGGGCGAAGACCTGCTGCGTCGCGCGGCAGATGTCGAGCACCTGCGGCCGATCGTCGGCCGAGGGCGTCCGGATGCGAACGACGACCGTGAAGAGATCGACCCCGGCGCGGATGCTCGGCACGGCCGCCGACTGTACAATGCGGGATCCGCACGCGGGGATCGGCCCGCCGGCCCTTGCCGAGGCCCGGGACCGGCGCCGGCCGCCAGGAGATACCGACCCGGGCAGGGAAGCGCTGGAGCGGACAGGGAGGAAAGCAATGAGAGCACGAGGCTTCGTCGCGGTGTTCGTCACGCTGGCGATGAGTGCATTCGCCGCATCGGCCGGTGCGCAGGCCCCGTACGACCCGCCGCGGCTCCCCGATGGGAAGCCGGACCTGCAGGGGGTGTGGGACTACCGTACGCTGACGCCGCTCGAGCGGCCGGCGGACCTGGCCGACCGGGCGTTCCTGAGCGACGAGGAGCGGGCGGAGCAGGAGTCGGCGGCCCTGGCGCGCGACCAGCAGTCGAACGCGCCGATCGAGGTGGGCAGGGAGACCCTCCCGGTCGGGGGCGACGTCGGCGCCTACAACTCCTTCTGGGTGGACCAGGGCGCGCGCGTCGTGGAGGACCAGCGGACGTCGCTCATCGTCGATCCGCCCGACGGACGCCTTCCGGAGCTCCAGCCGGGCGTCGAGCTGACGGTCCTCTCGCTCGGCGAGGACCTGCCCGGCGAGCGGCCCGTGCGCGCCCGGGCGGCGGGGATCGGCACGGACAGCTACGAGGACCGCGGGCTCGCGGAGCGCTGCATCCTGGGATTCAACTCCGGTCCGCCCATCGTGCCGGTCGGCTACAACCAGAACATCCAGATTTTCCAGACGTCCGACCACTTCGTCATCCTCAACGAGATGGTGCACGACGCGCGCATCGTCCCGCTCGACGGACGCGCCCACCTGCCGGAGGGCGTCCGCCAGTGGATGGGCGACTCGCGCGGCTACTGGGACGGGGACACCCTGGTGGTGGAGTCGACCAACTTCACCGACTGGACGGCCAGCTTCAACCCGTCGGTGTGGACCGCCATCGGCTCCGGGAAGACGCTGCACCTGACCGAGCGGTTCAGCCGGACGGCGGACGACACCCTGCTCTACGAGTTCACCGTCAACGACCCGGCCCACTTCACGCGGCCCTTCACGGCGGCGCTACCGATGAAGGCCGGCGACGGCATCTTCGAGTACGCGTGCCACGAAGGGAACTACGGGCTGTTCAACATCCTGGCCGGGGCGCGCGCCGAGGAGCAGGCGAACGCCGAGCAGTGAGGACGATCGCCCTCTGGCCATGACGCTGCAGGACCTCATCCTGTCGCTCTCGCGCTTCTGGTCGGAGCGCGGCTGCCTGCTGCAGCAGCCGCTCGACGTCGAGGTCGGCGCGGGGACGATGCACCCGGAGACGTTCCTTCGGGTGCTCGGCCCCCGCCACTGGA
>JAPOVI010000257.1 GCA_026708265.1 Acidobacteriota bacterium | reverse complement strand
TTCGTCGCCTGCGGCTCCGCTCGGCGCCCAACCCAATCCTTCAGGAGTCCGCGCCGTTCGACGCGGACTCCTGCCTCGCGCGGTTCCCCGCCGGGTCGGAGTTCGCCATGCACTGGCACACGCACACCGAGACCGTGGTCGTCCTCGAGGGCGCCGTCGACATCGTGATGGACGGCACCCGCTACACGGCGACGGCCGGGAGCTACGTCGTCATTCCGGGGAAGACGCACCACGCCTGGTTCACGCACCCGGACGCGGACGCCGTGCTGCTCGCGCGCCTCCCAACGCGCCCGTCTGGGCGCGCTACCGCAGCTTGATCGTCATGTTGGGGTCGCCGCTCGGGGCGTCGTCGAGCCAGCGCGCGGTGACGGTCTTCGTCTCCGTGTAGAAGCGCACGGCCTCCTTGCCGTAGACGTGCTGGTCGCCGAGGAAGGAGCCCTTCCAGCCGGTGAACGAGAAGAACGGCAGGGGGACCGGGATCGGCACATTGATGCCCACCTGACCCACCTCGACGTCGCGCTGGAAGCGGCGCGCGGCGCCGCCCGACGACGTGAACAGGGAGACGCCGTTGCCGTACGGGTTGGCGTTCACCAGGTCGATGGCCTCGCCCAGCGTCTCCGCCCGGGAGGTGACGAGGACGGGGCCGAAGATCTCGTCGCGGTAGATGGACATCTCGGGGGTGACGCCGCCGAACAGCGTCGGGCCGACCCAGTTGCCGTCGGGGCGGCCGGCCACCGCGCAGTCGCTGCCGTCGAGCAGGCACTCGGCGCCCTCCGCCTTGCCGCGCTCGATGTAGCCCAGGATCCGGTCTCGCGCGGCGCGCGTGATCTGCGGGCCGTAGGCCGCACCGTCGTCGTCCCACGCACCCGGACGCACCGCGGCCATGGCGTCCCGCAGGTCCCCCAGCCAGTCCGCGGCGGCGCCGACGAGCACCGCGGCGCTGACCGCCATGCAGCGCTGGCCGGCGGCGCCGCAGGCCGCGCCGACCAGGCTCGCGACGGCCTGCCGCTTGTCGGCGTCGGGCAGGACGACCAGGTGGTTCTTCGCCCCGGCGAGCGCCTGCACGCGCTTGCCGTTGGCCGCGGCCCGGGAGTACACGGCCCGGGCGACGGGCGCGGAGCCGACGAAGCTCACGGCGCGGACGTCCGGGTGATCGAGCAGCGCCTCGACCTGCTCCCTTCCGCCGTGGACCACCTGCACCAGCCCGTCGGGGGCCCCGGCGTCGGACAGCAGCTCCATCAGGCGGTTGGGCACCGTCGGGTCCTGCTCCGACGGCTTGAGCACGAAGGAGTTGCCGCAGGCGACGGCCAGGGGGAACATCCACAGCGGCACCATGGCCGGGAAGTTGAACGGCGAGATGCCGGCGCACACCCCGAGGGGCTGGACGAGGCTGTAGGTGTCGATGCCCCGCGCGACGTTCTCGACCGTCTCGCCCATCATCAGGGTGGCGATGCTGCAGGCGTGCTCCACCACCTCGATGCCGCGCCAGACCTCGCCCCGCGCATCCTCCCAGGTCTTGCCGGTGTCGCGGCACAGCAGGCGCGAGATGTCGTCCTGGTTCTTCTTGAGGACGTCCTGGTAGGCGAACAGCAGCCGCGCGCGCTCCGGCGTCGGCACGTCGCGCCACGCGCGGAAGGCCGTCTTCGCCCCCCGGACCGCGCGGTCCACCTCGCCGGCGGTGGCGAAGGGCACCTCGCAGAGCACCTCCTGGGTGGCGGGGTCGGTCACGTCGATCCCGCCGGCGGCGCTGTCGACGAAGCTACCGTTCACGAACAGCTTGAGTCTCTTCATGGTGGTGGTCCCCCGTCGTACGCCCGCCGCACCTCGTCGACGATGATGTCGAGCCCGCGCTCGATGCGGTCCCGGTCGTCCGCGTAGCTGATGCGGATGCACTCGCGCTTGTGCGGCCAGTCGTCGTCCTCGAGACCCGGAAAGAAGTAGTGCCCGGAGACGACGATGACGCCGCGGGCCTTGAGCCGCTCGTAGAGCGCGGCGTTCGTGACGGGCAGGCCGCGCATCCAGAGCCACAGGAAGAACGCCCCCTCCGGCTTGTGGATGCGGACGTCGTAGGCCTCGAGCCCGGCCCGGAGCCGGTCGACGGCGCGCCGGGCGCGATCGGCGTAGTGCGGGCGGATGACGTCCCGGACCAGCGCGAGCACCTCGCGGCTGGCGACGAGATCGGCGGCGAACGCGGGGCCGAGGCCGCCCGGCGAGAGGCAGAAGATGGCCGTCGCGGCGACGAGCGCCTCGATGAGGGCTTCATTCGCAATCACGATGCCGGTGCGGAACGCCGGCAGCCCCAGCTTCGACAGGCTGAGGCAGACGACCGTCTGCTCGTCCCAGACCGGCGTCGCCCGTCCGAAGACGATGCCGGGGAACGGGGGCCCGTAGGCGTTGTCCAGGATGAGGGGCACGCCGCGGGCGCGGGCCACCGCGCGCAGGCGCTCCACCTCCGCGTCGGTGACGACGTTGCCGGTCGGGTTGGTGGGGCGCGAGAGACAGATGGCGCCGATGTCGTCCACCGCCTCCAGCGCGTCGAAGTCCACCCCATACTTGAACAGCTTGTCCCCGAGCTCCTGAATGGTCGAGCGGCAGGCGGTGAGGACGCCCGGCGCGAAGCCGATGTCCGCGTAACCGATGTACTCGGGGGCGAGCGGGAGCAGGATGCGGCGCGCGGGCCCGTCGTCGGACATCGGGCCGGCGAGCAGGTTGAACAGGGCGACGAAGGCGGACTGGCTGCCGTTCGTCAGGGCGATGTTCCGCTCCGTGACGGCCCAGCCCAGCTCCTCCTGGAGGAAGCCGGCCAGCGCGCGGGCGAAGCCCCGATCCCCGTCGGGTCCGCCGTAGGCGCCGATCGCGCGCTCGAATGCGCGGTCGCGCTCGAGGAACTCTCGCATGCGGCGGCGGAAGACGGCCTCCGCGGCCGGGATGAGGCTCGGGTTGCCGCCGCCGAGATTCATGATGCCGCCGCCGGCCGACGCGATGTCGCCGAGGTCGTCCATGAGGGAGCGCGTGCCGGAGTCGCTCGTCAGCCGCCGCCCGAACGCCGACAGCTCCATGCTCGTGGGTCGTCACCCGACCAGCGGCTCGAAGTCCTGGTCCGTCATCGGCTCGTGGCTGCCCCAGTTGCCCTTCATCTGGATCAGCAGCCGCTGCCGGGAGGGCGCCTCGAGCGGATTGAGCCGGATCACCTGCGCGGTGCACGTCCCGGGGCCCTCCGCGACGGCCATCATCAGGTCCTTCACGAGGTAGCGGGGCGCCCAGCCGATCATGTGGTAGTCGCGCGTCTGGATCTGGACGGCGAGCGGGACCGCGTCGTTCGTGAGCTCGAGCGCCACGTGCAGCCCTTCGTAGGGGACGAGGCGGTCGAGCCGCTCCTGGGCCTCCCCGTTCGCGTAGCGCCAGCCGTGGAGGAAGAAGCGGCAGAGGAAGCCGCCGTCGGCACCCTTCTCGATCTTCGGAAACACCTCGAAGGTGTCCGTGACCCGATGGCCGCCGTCCGCGGCGAGAATCTCGACCGGGTCGGCCTCCGCCCGCAGGTCGAGGCTCGCGACGTAGTCGGCGAAGTCGGGGCGCCCGCGCGTCATGACCCGGTTGCGGAACAGGGGGAAGAGCTCGCTGGCCCGATAGTCGTCGCGCAGGCCCGGAAAGTCGGCCGTGAGGGGGAACCCGGCCTCCTTCTGCGCACGCGCCGCTCCTCCCGTGTAGCGGAACCGGAACTCCGAGCGCTGGACGTCGGCATCCAGCCGGCCCACGGGAAACCACTGTCGACTATCGTTGTCCTGCCAGGCCAGAAACAGCGTTCTCGCTCCCATCGGCTCCGCCCCGTTTCTTGCGATCCGGTCCCGGCGTTGAGACGATGACGACTGCGCGTCCGGGTCGGCGGGCGTCAGCGTCGCAGCAGCTCCGAGGGCCGGTGGAGCACGTAGCGCACGAGCCGGCGCCGGCTCACTTCGCCCGCGTAGATGTTCCCGTCGAAGTCGACGCCGAGGAACTCGATGCCGGCGCCGACGTCTTCGTCGTGCTGGGGGATGAAGTGCGTCACCCAGGCCTGGTCCGAGCGCAGGTCGCCGATCCGGATGCCCTTCTCCCACCCGAGGTTGCTGCGCCAGTTGTCGGGTGGCCCCTGCCGGACCATGCCCGACAGGCCGTCGCCGGCATAGAGGATGTCGTTGCGGTCGATGAAGAGCCCGCTCGGCTTGCCGTAGTGTGTCCAGAGGTAGAGGAGGTTGCCGTCCGAATCGAAGACCTGGATCCGGCTGTTGCCCCGGTCGGCCACGTAGACTCGCCCCCGGGAGTCCATCTTGATGTCGTGCGGATCGCTGAAGCGGGCCGCTTCCTTGCTCTCCGAGCCGACACCGCCGCCGATGGCGAGCAGGAACGTACCGTCGCCGGCGAGCTTGACGATGCGGTTGTTGCCGCCCCGGTGCCCGTCCGCCACCCAGATGTCGCCGTTGGGGGCGACGACCACGCCGGACGGGCCGTTGAAGTGGTGCTCGTCGTCGCCCCAGACCCCGGCTTCGCCGAGGCGCATCACCACCTCGCCCTGCTGGTCGAGCTTCAGCACCTGGTGCCCGATGCCGATCCGCTCGCCCGGTGTCGCCCGCGCATCGCCGTGCGCGCCGCCCTCGGTCACCCAGAGGAAACCCTCGTGGTCCAGGAAGAAGCCGTGGGGGAAGCCGAAGAGCCCGGCCCCGAAGCTGTCGACGAGGTTCCCGTCGAGGTCGAACTTCAGAATGGGATCGAGATCGGAGCCGGCGCACTGGTTCGCGCCGCAACGGTCGAGGATCCAGAGGTGCCGGCCGTCGGGATCGGGGAAGACGCCGCTCACCGTGCCCAGGGCGCGCCCCTCGGGGAGCTGCTCCCAGCCGAACGTGGCTCGATAGGGGTTGGCGGTCGACGACTGGGCCCGCGGCGCGGGCTCCGCCGCGAGGAGCAGACCGCCCAGCGCGGCAAGGCCGACGGCCCTGCCGAGCCTCCGACCACGACGACTTGCCATCAGCATCCGGCCCCTCCTTCCCTGCCTCGTCAGCGCCCGCGTCGTGCCGATTTCACAAGCCACTACCATACTAGCGTCCCTTGGAGAGCGGGGAGAAAAGATCGCGCGACGACGGCACATTCGGCCCCCGCGCAAGGCACGTCCGTGCGATCCGGGGATCCGCTGCGCGTTCGGCGTAACATGGTCGGCCGGGAATCACCCGCCGAGGAGGGGACATGCCCGCATCCCGTTTGCCGTCGCTCCGTCGCGGCCCGCTCGTTCTCTTTGCGGCCGCCGCCGTCGCGGCCGTCGCCGCCGTCGCCCTGCCGCCGCCCGTCGGGGCCCAGGTCGAGAGCGTCGATCCCGTCACCGACGCGGAGTTGCAAGATCCGAGCCCGGACGACTGGCTGATGTGGCGCCGCACGCTCGACGGCTGGGGCTACAGCCCGCTGGAGCAGGTCGACCGCGAGAACGTCGGCACGCTGCGGCTGGTCTGGTCCCGCGCCCTCACCGACGGCCGGCAGCAGGGGACGCCGCTCGTCCACGACGGCGTGATGTACATGCCGAACCCGAACGACGTCATCCAGGCCATCGACGCCGTCACGGGCGACCTGCTCTGGGAGCACCGGCGGGAGGTGCCCGACGACATCTCCGACTACATCTTCGGCCTGTCGGAGAACAACCGCAACCTGGCCATCCACGGCACGTTCGTCATCGACACCAGCGTGGACGACCACGTGTTCGCCCTCGACGCCGCCACCGGACGGCTGGCGTGGGAAACCGAGGTCGTCGACTACCGGGTCGATCCGGCGATGCAGACCTCGGGGCCGATCGTGGCCGACGGCAAGGTGGTCTCGGGCCGGAGCTGCATGCCGATGGCGGGGCCCGAGGCGTGCGTCATCACCGCGCACGACGCGGACACGGGCGAGGAGCTGTGGCGCACGCGGCTCATCCCCGCTCCCGGCGAGCCGGGCGACGAGTCGTGGGGCGGCGTGCCGTACGAGGAACGGCGCCACGTCGGCGCCTGGATGGTGCCGAGCTTCGATCCCGAGCTGAACCTGATCTACGTAGGGACGTCGGTCACGTCGCCCGCCCCGAAGTTCCTCCTCGGCGGCACCGACCGGCAGCACCTGTATCACAACTCGACCCTCGCCCTGGACGCCGACACCGGTGCCATTCGCTGGTACTACCAGCATCTGAACGACCACTGGGACCTCGACCACCCCTTCGAGCGGCTGCTGGTCGACACGCCGGTTGCGCCCGACCCGGCCGCCGTCAGCTGGATCAGCCCCCATCTGCAGCCGGGCGAGGTGCGCCGCGTGGTGACCGGCATACCCGGCAAGACCGGCGTCGTCTACACCCTCGACCGCGCGACGGGGGAGTTCCTGTGGGCGACGCCGACCATCACCCAGAACGTGATCGCCGGGATCGACGGCGCGACGGGGGCGGTGACCGAGAGCGCCGAGCTCGTCTTCACCGCCGAGGGACAGGACGTGCTGGCCTGCCCGCACGCCAGCGGCGGGAAGGACTGGGAGGCGGGCGCCTACAGCCCCCGCACCAACACCATGTACTACCCGCTGCGCAACGTCTGCGCCCGGATGCTGGCCACGACCGAGGGTGGGGGCAGCGTGGAGGTGTACGCGCTGGTCTGGCGGGGCGAGATCGCACCCGGCACCGACCAGGTCGGCAGCGTGTACGCCATCTCGGCCGAGACCGGCCGTACGACCTGGCGGTACGACCAGCGGGCGGCGACCATGTCGCTCGTCGCCACCGGGGGCGGATTGGTCTTCGGCGGAGATGTCAACGGGCGGT
Source organism: Acidobacteriota bacterium (assembly GCA_026708265.1). Taxonomy (GTDB): domain Bacteria; phylum Acidobacteriota; class Vicinamibacteria; order Vicinamibacterales; family UBA8438; genus JAGWAJ01. The sequence continues at coordinate 1,956 of JAPOVI010000257.1, read as the reverse complement.
TCCGGGCGTTCGACGACGAGACGGGCGAGGTCCTGTGGGAGATCAACCTCGGGTCGTCGGTGTCCGGCTTCCCGATCACGTACGCCGTCGACGGCCGCCAGTACGTCGCGGTGAGCACCGGCACGCCGCGCTTCCTCGACCTGACGCCGGAGCTCCGCCCCAGCACCGGCAACAATCTGTTCGTGTTCGCACTGCCGGACTGAGCTCACTCGGGTGCTGGCGCCGCCAACCCGTCGCAGGCTCCGGGTCGGCCCCAGCCCCCACCGGCCCAGGAGCTTGCGCCGTTGCACGCACTTCGTTGACGTTCCGCGGCGCAAGCTCCTAGCGCCGCCAACCCGTCGCAGGCTCCGGGTCGGCCCCAGCCCCCACCGGCCCAGGAGCTTGCGCCGTTGCACGCACTTCGTTGACGTTCCGCGGCGCAAGCTCCTAGACTGGCGGCACGATGCAGGTTCTTTCCCGCGCGCTGATCGTCGTTGGATGCCTGGTGCTGATTCCGGTGACGGCCGTCGTCACGGCGGCCGCGAAGCAGCGCTTCGCCGACGGTCCGAACCGGCTGTTCTCCGGCGGTCGGCTCGTGGCGGGCGAGCTGCACGCCGGGGCCGAGCCGGAGTGGAGCTTCGTCAAGGACGTCGCGACCATCGAGCTGCAGCTCCTGGACCCGCCGCGGTCGCGGCGGATCTGGACCGCCGAGCACGACGGCAAGCTCTACGTCTGGTCCGGCTACATGGGGACCGCGGTGGGCAGGCTGTGGAAGCGCTGGCCCATCCAGGCGGAGCGGGACGGGCGCGCGGTGGTCCGCATCGACGGCAAGCGCTACGAGCGGCAGCTCGTGCGGATCCGGTCGGGCGCGGTCCTCGACGGCATCGCCGCCGCCATCCGGGACAAGTACCCTTCCCAGGTCACCCGGGCCTCCGTCGAGGCCGGCGATTCCTGGGTGTTCGAGGCGGCGCCACGCTAGCTGGGAGCCATGCGGTACTTCTACTGGTGCATCGCGGCGGCGTTGGTCGTGACCGTCCTCGCCGTCCTGTTCGTGCCCGGCGTCGACGACTTCGTGGAACGGACGTTCCAGGGGTACGTCGGGCGCGCCGCTCGCTGACGATCCCTGCGGCACGGCTTCGCGCGAGCCCGATGCCGTCGTGTCGGTCGTAGCGCGCGCGGTGCGACACGTGTCCCAACTCGACGGGACGGCGCCGCCCCGTCGTGCTATGGTTGGCCTTCGGAAGAGCAACCCTTCGTGAGACGGACGGCGCGGGAGGCGGCAGGAATGAACCAGGAGTGCAAGACGACGGAGCTCGAGGCGCAGCCCATCGTGGGCATCCGGACCACCGTCGTCATGAGCGAGATCGGCAAGGCCATGGGGACCCTGTTCGGGGAGGTCCACGGCTACATCCAGCAGAACGGCGGGACGCCGGCCGGCATGCCCGTCGCCATCTACCACTCGGCGCCGAGCGCCACCGTCGACGTGGAGTGCGCGATTCCGGTTGCCGCGGCGATGACGGGTGCGGGCCGCGTGCGCTCGGGCGAGCTTCCCGCGGGAAAAGCGGCGACCGTTACCCACGTGGGTCCGTACGACGACCTTCCCCAAGCCTGGTCGGCGCTGACGGAGTGGATCGAGTCGCAGGGGCTGGAAGCCGCCGCAGCTCCCTGGGAGGTTTACGTCACGGACCCCGGCGCGGAGCCGGACCAGTCGAAGTGGCGCACGGACATCTTCTTCCCCGTGCGCTGACACGTCTCGCGCGTTGCCGACGCTCCCGCCCGCACCCCGCCCGTTCGCCGTCCGAAGAGCGGGGCTCCGACATGGAAGGAGGGCGCATTTCCCGATCGGGACTTGCTTCAGGCTCACCTTGTGCGAGTGTGGAAGGGCGCACTCCTTGACACTCTGTTTGACCGCCACTTACATTGCTAGCCCATGTTTAACAGGATTGCCGACCATTTTGTCGATTTGGGCGGTATTTG
>JAPOVI010000396.1 GCA_026708265.1 Acidobacteriota bacterium | reverse complement strand
AGGGGCCGCTCCCGGCCGCCGAGGTCGTGCATCTCGGCGCCGTCGGCGCGGTACCCGGGAACATGGGCATCATCGTCGGCGGGGGCCGGATCCCGTACACCACGGAAGCGCGGGCGATCAAGGAAGAGAACCACGCCAACTGGCTCGATCGCGACCCGGAGATCAAGTGCTACATGCCGGGCGTGCCGCGCGCGACCTACATGCCGTTCCCGTTCCAGATTTTCCAGAACGAGGACAACGTCTTCATCGCCTACGAGTTCGCGGGCGCCGTCCGCGACGTCTACCTGCAGAATGTCGGCCCCGCCGAGACCGACTCGTGGATGGGCCAGTCGGTCGGCCGCTGGGACGGCGACACGCTCGTCGTCGAGGTCACCGGGCAGAACGACCAGACCTGGTTCGACCGGGCCGGCAGCCACCACTCGAACCAGCTCCGGGTGACGGAACGCTACACGCTCATCTCGCCGAACCACATCCAGTACGAGGCGACGATGGAGGATCCGGCGGTCTTCACCGAGCCGTGGACGATCAGCATGCCGCTCTACCGGCGCCTCGACGAAGGGGCCCGGATCATGGACTTCAAGTGCGTCGAGTTCGTGGAAGAGCTCATCTTCGGGCACCTGCGGCGGAATCCGCTGGAGCGGTGACGCCGGGCCCGACCTGTTGCGCCCGACCTGTTGCGCCCGACCTGCTGCGAATGATGAGCCGGAGGGATTCCGTCATGGCCAGTCGAACCCAATCGTCCGTCGCCCGCGTGCTGGGGGTGGCCCTCGTCACCGCCGCCCTGGCCGCCACCGCTGCCGCCCAGGACATCCCGCGGACGGCCAGCGGCCGTCCCGACCTGTCGGGCACCTACGACACCGCAACCCTGACGCCGCTGCAGCGGCCGGCGGAGCTCGGAGGTCGCCTGTCGCTCACCGAGGAAGAGGCGGCGGCCATCGCCGAGAACGAGCCGGTGGCGCTCGCGGCCGTGTTCGGCATTCCGCCCGACCGGAACATCGAGAGCGCCCCGCCGTCGGAGGCGCCGCCGGTGGGCGGCGACGGCTCCACGGGCGCGGCGGGGGCCGTCGGCGGCTACAACACGTTCTGGATGGATCGCGGGACGTCCGCGTTCCGGATCGACGGCGAGTGGCGGACGTCGATCATCGTCGATCCCGCGAACGGCCGGCAGCCGCCCCTGACGGAGGAGGCCCAGGCGCGGCGCGCGGAGGCGGCGGGCTTCTTCCGGCCGAACACGGGCACCGCATGGTGGCTCGTCGAGGGCGGCCTCGACGCCCCCGGACCCTACGACGACCCGGAGATCCGGCCGCTCGCGGAGCGCTGCCTCCTCGGCTTCGGGTCGACCTCGGGACCGCCCATGCTCCCGGTGCTCTACAACAACCTGAAGCGCATCGTGCAGACCGACGACCATGTGATGATCCTGGTCGAGATGGTGCACGACGCCCGCGTCGTCCGCATGAACCAGGAGCACGCCCCGCCGGAGATCCGGAGCTGGCTCGGGGACTCGGTCGGCCACTGGGAGGGCGACACGCTGGTCGTGGACACGACCAACTTCACCGACCGGCCGGCCCTCGGCGGCGCATCGCGCAACCTGCACGTCGTGGAGCGCTTCACGCGCATCGACGCCGACACGCTTCTCTACCAGTTCACGGTGGACGACCCGACGGTCTGGACCGCGCCCTGGAGCGGCGAGTACGTCTGGCCGGCGAGCCGGGACCGCGTCTACGAGTACGCCTGTCACGAGGCGAACTACTCGTTCCAGGGCATCCTGGGCGGCGCCCGGATCCTGGAGCAGGACGTCCGGGAAGGACGCTGACAGCCATGAACCGACGCGCAACGTTCGAACGCGCCGTCGCCGGTCGCGCCGCCGTCGCGCTCGTCGCGCTGGGCGTGGCGTGGGCGCCGGCCGCCGCCGGCCAGGACATCCCGCGCACCGAGAGCGGGCGGCCGGACCTGTCCGGCACCTACGACACCGCGACCCTGACGCCGCTCCAGCGGCCGGAGCAGTTCGGCGACACGCTGCGGCTGACGGAGGAAGAGGCGGCGGCCATCGCGCGGCAGGAGCTCGAGCGCAACATCAGCCGCAACGCGGCCAGCGACCCGAACCGCGAGGCGCCTCCCGTCGGCGGCGACGGCTCTCCGGGAGCCGCGGGCAACGTGGGCGGCTACAACACGTTCTGGATCGACCGCGGCGCGGGCGCGTTCCGGATCGACGGCGAGTGGCGGACGTCGATCATCACCGACCCGCCCGACGGCCGCCAGCCCGCGCTGACGGCGGCCGCACGCGAGCGGGCGGCCGCGCGGCGCGCGCGCTTCCGCGAGAACACGGGCACGGCGTGGTGGATGATCGAGGGCGGACCCGAGGCGCCCGGACCCTACGACGACCCGGAGATCCGGCCGCTGGCGGAGCGCTGCCTGCTGGGCTTCGGCTCGGTCGGCGGACCGCCCATGCTCCCGGTGCTTTACAACAACCTGAAGCGCATCGTGCAGACCGACGACCACGTGATGATCCTGGCCGAAATGGTGCACGACGCCCGCATCGTGCGCATGAACCAGGAGCACGCGCCGCCCGAAATCCGGAGCTGGCTGGGCGATTCGATCGGGCGCTGGGAGGGCGACACGCTCGTCGTCGACACGACCAACTTCAACGACACGCCGGCCCTGCGGCTGGCGACGCGCGACCTGCACGTCGTCGAGCGCTTCACGCGCATCGACGCCGACACGCTGCTCTACCGGTTCACGGTCGACGATCCGAACGTCTGGACGGCACCGTGGAGCGGCGAGTACGTCTGGCCGGCGAGCGACACCCGCGTCTACGAGTACGCCTGCCACGAGGCCAACTACTCGTTCCAGGGGATCCTGGGCGGGGCGCGCATCCTCGAGCAGGACGTCCGGGACGGGAAGGTCCCCGAGATCCAGTAGATCGACCACTCAACCCGAGGTATATGCGATGCACATGACACGACGCCGTCTCGCCCGCGCCATCGTCCCGGCGGCCCTGGCCGCCGCGGGCCTGCTCCTCGTGACTGCCGCCACGACGCCCGTGATCGCGCACCATGCGTTCGGGGCCGAGTTCGACCCGAACCGGCCGGTTCTGCTGCGGGGCCCGGTGGTGAAGGTCGAGTGGGTGAACCCCCACGCCTGGATCCACATGGAGGTCACGAACGAGGACGGCTCCAAGGAAGTGTGGATGGTGGAGGGCGGGACCCCGAACACGCTGCTGCGCCGCGGACTCCGGCGCGACTCGATCCTGCCGGGCACGTTGATCATCGTCGACGGCTACCAGAGCAAGGACCGCACGGCGCGGGCCAACGGCCGCGACGTGACGTTCGAGGACGGCAGCAAGTTCTTCATGGGCTCGTCCGGCACGGGTGCGCCGCGCGACGGGCGCGACCCGACCGAGCCGCCGCGATAGGGCGAGCGCGCGCCCTGCGGGCGCGTTGGGAGTTTCCCCGGCCTTCAGAAATCGATCGTCCGTGCGGGACGCTCCGTCTGCTCCGCCCGGACGATCGGCCCGCCTTCCCGGTCCATCCCCGTGGCCAACCCGAGACCCTCGATCTGGGCGCGCTGGCTCCGGCAGCCACAGGCCTTCCGGCTGCGCCGGGCGCTCTTCCAGGTGCACCTCTGGTCGGGCATCGCGGTCGGCCTGTACATCGTCGCCATCTGCGTCAGCGGCAGCATCCTCGTCTACCGGAGCGAGCTCCGCCAGACGTTCGAGCCGCAGCCGCGCTTCGTCACCGTCGCGGGCGCCCGACTGAGCCAGGACGAGTTGGCCGCAGCGGCGGAACGCGCCTATCCCGGCTCGACCGTGTCGCGCATCATCGAGCGCGACGACCCGGCCCGCGCGGTGACCGTCACCCTCAACCGCGGCGGCTCGCCCCAGCAGATTCTGTTCGATCCCTACACCGGGGAGGACCTCGGGAACCGCCTGCCCCTGCCCTACCGGCTCACCACCTGGCTCCTCGAGCTGCACGACAACCTGCTGTTCGGTGAGACGGGCCGCGACGTGAACGGCGTCGGCTCCATTCTGCTGACGATCCTCGGCGTGACCGGCGCCGTCATCTGGTGGCCGGGCGTCGCCGGCTGGCGCCGGGCGCTGGGGGTGGATTTCCGCGCCCACTGGCGCCGGCTCATCTGGACCCTGCACGGGGCCATCGGCATCTGGACCGTCCTCTTCCTCCTCATGTGGGGCCTCACCGGCATCTACCTGACCATCCCGGAACCGTTCAACGCCCTGGCGGACGCCATCGAGCCGTTCGACGAGGAGACCTTCGAGCCGCGCACGGTCGACAACGTCCTCTACTGGGTGGCGCGCGTGCACTTCGGCCGCTTCGGCGGCTGGTCGACCAAGGCGCTCTGGGCCGCCGTCGGCCTGCTGCCGCCGGTGCTCTTCGTCACCGGGTTCGTGATGTGGTGGACGCGCGTGGTGCGTCCGCGGATCGCGACGGTGAGACAGCGGCCGGTCGGCGGGGCGGCCACGTAGCCCCGCGGGCAGCCCGACTGCCGGGTCGGCCGCAACGTCAGCGATCGCGCTTTGGTTTTGCTGGAAGGAGACGGCGGGAGTCCGTCAGCGGGACGCGGCGCCCAGGGCCGGCGCCGCACCCCGCTGCGAACTGCAGGAGTGAGTCCTGGCGGGCTTGGGGCTACTGCTGGCCCGCCGCCTCGGCTTCCTCCCGCCGGGCGCCGCCGAGGATGCCCGGCATCGCGTAGTTCCCCTCGTGGCAGGCGTACTCGAAGATCGGGTCCATGGTGGAGGTGTGCAGCAGCTCCACCGTCCACGGCTGGGTCCACGTGTCCGGATCGTTCAGCGTGATCTCGTGCCGCAGCACGTCAGCGCTGATCCGGCTGAAGCGCTCCACCACGTGCAGCTTCTCGGTGGCGCCGCTGAAGCGCGCCCGCGGAGAGTAGTCCATCGTCTCCACGACCAGCGTGTCGCCCTCCCAGCGCCCGCGCGCGTCGCCGTTCCACTGGGGGATGCCGGCGTGCGCACCGCCGTCGAGCGGAATGGTGCGGATCTCGTGCCCCATCTCCTGCAGGATGGCCACGTGGTCGGGCGTCTGGAGGATCTGCAGGTAGCTGTTGTAGCCGGAGCCCATGCTCGGAGCCGCGAAGTGCAGGCAGCGGTCGCCGAGCGTGCGGTCCTCGGGACCGTCCGACGGGTGGTCGCGCAGGTAGGCGCCGCGCGCCGCCGCGCGCTCCTGCGCCTCGGCCGTCAGCGCCGGACGCCGCCCGTTCGGCGGATCGATGATGAGCGACGTCCGGTTGTCGAGCTCGCGCTCGACGAGCCAGAACGCGTTGTAGTTGCCGGTGATGACGTCGAAGTCCTGGAACTCGGCGTTGCCGAGCGCCTGCTGGATCAGGCGGTCGCCCAGCAGGTCGCCGGCCTGCTCGGCGTCGCGGAACTCAGCGATGCGCGCCGTCAGGTCGGCCAGCTCCTCGTCGGTCAGCTGCGCCTTCTCTCCGAGCTGCTCCGGCCGCTCCAGCGGCGTCGCGGAGTTGTTGGCCCAGATGCCCTGCAGATCGGGCTGGCCATCGGCCGTCCGCGGCACGGTCCAGTCGTCCTGGGCGGCTGCCGGCGCGGCCGCCAGCGGGACCAGCGCCAGAAGCGCCAGCGCGAATGTGATGCGTCGACCGTTCATTTCTCGAACCTCCCTGTTGCGGTACCGAACACCCTATGAACACTACGCCGCCCGGTCGCGGACGGCGTGACTGTCGTCCGTGCCACCATAGACTGGGCGGCGTTCCGGTGCAACCCGAGCGGCGCGCCGGCGGGGCGCCGTCCGGCCTGACGGCCGCGGCGGAGTCTGCGCGCGAACGGAGTTGTGGTAGGGTGAAACGTCCGTGCCTGTCACGGGGGAATCCGGAGTGCTCTTCGAGCGCCGGACGACGTCTGGCCGGCATGGACGTTCGCCCGCCGACGGTCGATCGAGATGAACGCCCGCTACGAAGAATCCGTCGCCAGGCTGGACGGGGCGGATTTCTACACCCACGTTCTGGAGCTGGCCGGCGCGGGCGCCGCGGCGGTCCCGGCGGTGCAGGCGAGCATGAGCCACTCCAGTTGGCGCATCCGCCGCGGGTGCGCGGCGGTCCTCGGCTACGTCGACGACGCAGAGTCGTTGCGACGGCTGGCGCTGCTGACGCGCGACCCCAAGAAGAAGGTCCGCAAGATGGCCGTCCTGTCGCTCGGCCTCGGCCACCTCCTGCGCAAGAACGGCGCGGCTCCCATCGATGCCGTGCCCCACCTGGCGCACAGCGCCCTCCACGATCCGTCCGTCCGGGTGCGCCGCGTCGCCGTCAGCACGCTCCTGCTGCAACCGCCCGCACGTCGAATCGCGCGCATCCTGCGGAAGATCCTCGCGACCGAGAACGACGTCAAGGCGCTCCGGGTCGCCGAATGGGGTCTCGAGCAGCAACGGAAGCGAGCATAGGAGCCTGCGCGTCCTCAGGGGCGCGTCAGGCGTCTTCGCTCCCGCGCGACGCGAGCGTCGCCCGTGCTGCGCCGCAGAGGCCTCGGGCCGACGCCGGGCGGGCTGCGCGGCCGGCCACCGGCACGACCGCCGCCCTCGCCGCCTGCAGCGTGCTGGCGGCCTGCGCCGCGCTGGCCGCCTCGTCGGCTCCGGCGGCCCCGGCCGGACAGGACACCGCTGTCGTTCTGCGTTGTCCACCATTGGACCCGCGGGGACCGGCGGCCGACCCCGACCTCTACTGCATCGACCTGATCCACGCCCCAGGCCTCGCCCCCGCCTCCGGCTACGTCGACCTGACGCCCGCTGCCTCGCCCTTCGGGGCCTCGGTGACCGTCGACGGTCACCACCGCTTCGACCTGACGCTGCACGCGGCGGGCCTTCCGGACCCGGCTGCGCTCGGCGACTACGACGGCTACGTCGCGTGGGCGACGACGCCGCGCCTGCGGCCCGTGCGGAACCTGGGCCCGGTGGCGAACGGCAGCACCTTGCTCGGTCCGGTCGACCTCGACAAGTTCCTCGTGCTGGTCACCGCGGAAGCGGCACCGGACGCACAGGCGCAGGACGGGGCGGCGGCGCAGGACGGCACGGCGGCGTCCGGGACGGTGGCGCAGGACACGCCGGCGGAGCAGGGCCGCACGGCGTGGCAGGGCCGCATCGTGCTGCGGGGCACGTCGGCCGGGATGCGGATGGAGCCGGAGGATCTGCTCGCGGTGACGGGGATGGTGACGTCCGCCGACCCGCCGCCCCCGCTCCGCGGCTGGACGCGCCCGGCGATGCACCCGTCGGTCGCGATGATGCCGGGCGTCGGCCGGCTCGGCCCGCCGGCCGAGCCCTTCCTGCCGTCGGCGGACGAAGCGCCCGCCGCGCCTGCCGTGCCTCTCTCCCCGTCGCCGCTCCCGGCATCCGCCGCGCCGCCCTCGGGGCCCGTTCCGACCGCCGCGCCGCTCCCGGCGGCGAGGCCTCAGGAGGTCGTCCGCCTCGGCGACGGAGGCATCCTCGACCTGGAGGCCGGACTCGTCCGCCGCACCATCCACGGCCGCACGTTCACGATGTACGGCTTCAACGGGCAGTACCCCGGCCCCCTCATCCAGGTTCCGCAGGGGGCGACGATCACCGTCAACGTCACGAACCGCCTCAGCCTTCCGACCGCCGTGCACTGGCACGGCATTCGGCTCGACAACCGCTTCGACGGCGTCCCGGGGCTCACGCAGGATCCAATCGCGCCCGGCGAGAGCTTTCAGTACCGCATCCACTTCCCCGACGCCGGCCTCTACTGGTACCACCCGCACCATCGCGAGGACGTGCAGCAGGACCTCGGGCTCTACGGTTCCCTCCGCGTCGACGCAGCCGACCCGGACTGGTTCGGCCCCGCCAACCGCGAGCAGATGCTGATGCTCGACGACCTGCTGGTCGCGCCGGCCGGCGGGGCGGAGAGCGGGGCGGGCAGCGGCGGCGGCGCGGACGGCGGCGCCCTGCGCCTCATCCCGTTCGGGCGCGAACGGGCGACGCACGCGCTGATGGGCCGCTTCGGGAACCTGCTGCTCGTCAACGGCGAGCCGGAGTACCGGCTGACGGTCGACCGCGGGGAGGTGGTCCGCTTCTTCCTGACCAACGTCTCGAACACGCGGACCTTCAACCTGTCGTTCGACGGCGCCCCGATCAAGCTGGTGGCGTCGGACATCGGACGGTTCGAGCGGCAGGCGTGGGTGGAGAGTGTCGTCATCGCGCCGGCGGAGCGCTACGTCGTGGAGGTCCGCTTCGACGAGCCCGGCGAGGCGCGGCTCGTCAACCGAGTGCAGGCGATCGACCACGTCTACGGGAACTTCTTCCCCGACGACGCCGCGCTGGGCGCCGTCACCGTCAGCGACACGCCGGCCGCCCCCAACCACGGGGCGAGCTTCCGGGAGCTCCGGCCGCACCCGGACGTCGCGGCGGACATCGATCGCTACCGCGACGCGTTCGACCGCCCGGTGGACCACCGGCTGCTGCTCACGCTCGCGGTCGACGGCCTGCCGGATCCGCTGGAGCCGCTGCTGAACGTCGACCGGTCGTACTTCAACCCGGTGGAGTGGAGCGGCACCATGCCGCGCATGAACTGGGTGTCGACCGCGGATCGGGTCCGCTGGATCCTGCGCGATCTCGACACCGGCCTCGAGAACGGCGCCATCGACTGGCGCTTCCGGCGCGGCGACGTGGTGAAGATCCGGCTGCGCAACGACCGGAGCGCCGTGCACGCCATGCAGCACCCGGTCCACATCCACGGCCAGCGGTTCCTCGTGCTGAGCCGCGACGGCGTCCCGAACGACAACCTGGTCTGGAAGGACAC
>JAPOVI010000347.1 GCA_026708265.1 Acidobacteriota bacterium | reverse complement strand
ATCCTCAAGCCACTTGACCTGGCAGCTCAGCGAAACACACTTCCGCCACGGGCTGCTGGACGCCCGAAAGGCTCTGGCGCGCCTACGAGACCATCGACAAGGACGCGGTCCGCGGCGCGTCCGCGCAACGGCTGCTCACCGACCTCGTCTCTCTCGTGCGCTACGCGCTGGACCGGGATGAAGACTTGGCCCCGTTCCGCGAGCACGTCCACGGACGCTTCGATCGCTGGCTTGCACAGCAGCGTGCGGTCGGTCCCGGCTTCACCCCCGAGCAGCTCCGCTGGCTGCACATGATCCGCGACCATGTCGCCGGCAGCCTGGAGGTGTCGCTGAACGACTTCGATTATGCTCCGTTCGCCCAGGAGGGCGGCCGCGGCCGCGCCGTCCAGGTGTTCGGCAAGCGGCTCCCGAAGCTGCTCGACGAGCTCAACGAGGTGCTCGCGGCGTGAGCACCTCCCATTGGAAGAGACTCCCCCTTTCGGACATCGCCGAGGTCCGCCTTGGCCGCCAGCGCTCGCCGAAGCGCGCGGTCGGACCCAACATGCGGCCCTACATGCGCGCCGCCAACGTCACGTGGAACGGGATCAGCCTGCACGACGTCAAGGAGATGGACTTCACGCCGGAGGAGTTCAAGACCTACGCCCTCCGGCGCGGCGACCTGCTGCTCTCCGAAGCCTCGGGAAGCGCGTCCGAGGTCGGCAAGGCGGCAATCTGGAACGACGAGGTGCCAGACTGCTGCTTCCAGAACACGCTGATTCGCGTGCGAGCGCCGGCACCTCTGGTGCCCTTTCTGCAACTGCACTTCTACAAGGATGCGCTGACCGGCGAGTTCGCCCGCGCGGCCCGCGGTGTCGGTATCCATCACCTCGGCGCGAAGACACTCTCCGGGTGGGCGCTTCACCTGCCGCCGCTCGGCGAGCAGCGGCGCATCGTGGAGACGGTCGATTCGTACCTCACGCGCCTCGACAACGTCGTCGCGACGCTGGAGCGGGTGCGGCGGCACATGAAGCGATACCGCGCGTCGATCCTGAATGCCGCCGTCGAGGGGCGACTCGTACCGACCGAGGCCGAACTCGGCCGCGCTGAAGGCCGTGACTACGAGCCTGCTTCCGTCCTCCTGGAGCGGATCCTTGCCGCACGGCGTCGGCGATGGGAGGTGGCCGAGCTGGCGAGAATGAAGGCAGCGGGAAGGACGCCGAGGAACGACAAGTGGAAGGCGAGGTACCAAGAACCCGTCGCGCCGGACAGCGAGGCACTGCCGTCGCTGCCGCGGGGGTGGTGCTGGGCGTCAGTTGAGATGTTGGGAGGTGCCGACGATCAGCCCGTCCTCACGGGGCCGTTCGGAACCGCTCTCGGAAAGACCGACTTCGTGGCAAACGGAACTCCAGTCTTGACGATAGGCTCCCTTGACACTACCGGGATCGACATGCGGAAGTCGCTGTATGTCACCCGGAAAAAGGCCGATGAGTTGCGGCGATACTCGCTGGAGGCGGGAGACGTTCTGTTTTCACGCATGGCTTCCGTAGGACGAGCTGGGCTCGTTGACCACACATTGAGCGGCGCCTTGTTCAACTATCACCTCATGAGACTTCGCCTGGACCGTCGCGCCATCTCTGCGCCCTTTTTCGTCATGTACGTTCGAGGTTCGGCCGTCGTCAAGTCACACGTCATGAACGTCAACCACGGCGTGACGCGCGACGGAATCAACACGGCTCAGTTGCTGCGTCTACCCGTCCCTTTGCCGCCGCGTGCGGAACAGGATCGCATCACATCCGAAGTCGATGCACTACTGTCTCCTGAGCACGCGCAGCTCGACTTCGTCCAATCAAGTGTCTTACGATTCGCACGTCTTCGTCAGACAATTCTCAAGCGGGCCGTCGAAGGAAGCCTGGTAGGTCCGTGCAGTTACGGTGGATAAGTCGTGTGCGCGGCACCGGATGCCATGATGGGTCATATCGCCACGCCCGCCACCTTAACGAGGCGACCATTCGACTTCCGAAGGCCTCGCTGGCAAACGAGCGAGATGGTCGAGTCACCTCGGACTCGGCGGACTGCTCCTGAGTCGCTTCGGCAACGAACGGCATCCGGCAGCCCGTTCTTGACCGACGCGATCCAGGAACCACTGTCCATGGTGGTCCGGAACCCGCGTGCGGCCACGGTCCAGGGCGCTGAACACGGCGTCCGCGAGACCGCCGCCGAGCGCCGCCTGGACGTGTCGCTGAGCGAGCACGTCCACCGTGCGCCCGATGCCGACGCGTGGCAAGCGCTCGGTGCAGATCCGATCGGCTTTGCGCTCGTCGACGAGGGCTACGGCGCCCGGTTCGATGGCGCAGGCGATGGTTGCGGCTTCATCATCGAGGTTCTCGGCCGCAGATCCGACGACGAGGTCCGCGAAAAGGACCAGACCCACCTCTTGGAGTTGGGCATGCTCGATGAGGTTCTCCTGCATCAGAACCGTGAGGGCGCCAGCATCCGGATGACCGGTTGGGCGACCGACCTGAAGCTCCAGCGAGACCTGCTCGACGGCGACACATCGGTTGGGTAGCGCACGCAGGATCGTGTTGGCGCATCCGGTCGCGTTCAGATTGATGACGACGCTCGTATCGGCGACGACGGCGGCCGTGCGCTCATCGAGGGAGCTTTGGAAGGTCATCCGTACCGTTTCCGTCAGCGTTCGCGGCGTCCAGCACCTGGCGCAACTCGACGCGATCGAGGCACAGCAACCGCGCGAGCTGCCCTTCGCTCAGCAGCTCCTGCCGGTGAGCCTCGCCGGCGAGCAGTCCCAGGCGAAGGGACACCAACCACCCGGCATCCCGGCTGCCCGGGGGCGCCAACTCACCGAGAGCTCCACGCGCTTGCCCGTCGGTGATGCCGCCGTTGGCCGCGAACCAGTCCCACGTGCCCCGCGAGGTCGAGCTCCTCCAGCCGGCGGACCATCGCTTCCCGTGACACACCGACGCGTGCGCCAGTAGGGTGACGTGGCGTCGCGTGAAGCGAGGGGCGCCCGCGGTCAGGTCCTGGAACCTGACCGCCACGGTTCGCGCGGGCGTCAGGAATGCGCGCCCAAACGCGTTGGCGTAGCGTTCCTCGCGCGAATCGTCCTGCAGGTCGAAACGACACACGTCCGACGTCTGCCGGTGGGACCTCAGGTGTCCGAGTTCATGGACGGCGGTCTGTGCCTGCCGTTCCCACGGCTGCCCGGCGTTCAGCAGGATGCATGCGCCCATGCCGTCGTCGTATGCGAACAGCCCGGACACCCGGCTGTCGAGCGGCCGTACGTAGAGGCGCACGCCGAGGTCGAGTTCCAGAAGGCTCACGACGTCGCGGACCGGGGCCACCCCCAACCCCAGCCACTGCCGGAGTTCGGTGGCATCGTCCTCGGCCTGCAGGCGCACGTCACCGGGCAGCAACGGTCTCGCCGGCGGATAGTCCCGCGTGCGCGTGACGCCGAGCACGTTCTCGAGCTCGACTTCGGCGCGCACGAGGTCCGTCAACAGGCGCGCCGCCTGCTCGGCCGACTCGTCGTTGGCAGTCGGGAGCTTGCGAAACCGGGTACGAGATCGACTTGTACCGCTTCGCGCCGCAGCACGGCATTCACGGACGTGCCGTAGAGTCGCGCCAGATGCTGGAGCTCGTCGGTTCGCACGCGGCGCCGGCCCTGCTCATGGCGACCAGCGTCGTCCACGCGACGCGCAGGTCGGTCGCGGCGTCGGTTCGCGTCAGCCCCGCCGCTTCACGTGCCCTCCGCAGGCGGGCGCCGACATCGACGGCATCGATACTGTCCCGTGCCATGTCACCGCCCTCGCGCAGTCCAAGGCACACGAACGAACGTGGCCCCAGCGAATCCTCCCTGACGGATCGGCAGGCCGTCAATCCGCCAGGCGCGCGCTGACCAGCCGGTTGAGGCTCACGCCATCCTCGGCCGCTCGCAGAACGAGCGCCCGGTGGGTCTCCGGCGGAACGCGAACCAGGAACCTCCCGCTGTACGCGCGATCGGCGAGAGGCGCCGGCGGCGTTTCCGCGTTCGCGTGCATGTCGGCCAGGACCTCGTGCACGAGCTTGCGAATCCCGGCGAACGCCTCTTCGGCCGTTGGGGCCAGCCAACTGAGCGACGGAAACTCTGCGCAGAGGCCCGCGTACTCGCTGTCCTCCGGGGACCAGGTGACGCGGTACGTGTAGTGGTCAGTCATCCTGCTCCAGCTTCTCGATCGCGCGGAGGACCTGACGGACCTGGTACGGCCTCGCCATCCCGCGGTCGTTCTGGATATTCACCCGGGGGTCGCCCGGCCAGGGCGTGCGATACACGCGGTGGCTCGTGCCGGTCTGCCGCGGCGAGCCGCAGTAGGCGTCGCACACCTTGACGAGATCCCGGAAGCGCACGGATGCAGGACTCTTCCGCGACTTGCGGATGATATCGGCGACCCGCGCCACCTCTGCATGATATCATTACCGATACTCCCGACGTGCCATGGGGTCCTGCGACGGGTCCTGGTATCGAATCGACACCCAGCCGATTGACCCGCGACCGCCTCTCTGCCATGAGCGACGCCGCGAACCGCATCGTCCAGAAGCTCTGGTCGTACTGCCACGTCCTGCGCGACGACGGGCTCTCCTACCAGGACTACCTGGAGCAGCTCACCTTCCTGCTGTTCCTGAAGATGGCCGACGAGCGGGAGCGGCTCACGGGCGACGCGCAGTCGATTCCGGACGACTACCGCTGGGCCAAGCTTGCCGCGCCGGCGATGGAAGGCGCCGAGCTGGACCGGCACTACCGCGAGACCCTCCGCGTGCTCGGCGCGCGGGGCGGGATGCTCGGACTGATCTTCGAGAAGGCTCAGAACCGGATCCAGGACCCGGCGAAGCTGCGGCGGCTGATCGTCGAGCTGATCGGCCGGGAGGACTGGTCGGCGATGGCGGCCGACGTGAAGGGGGACGCCTACGAGGGGCTGCTGGAGAAGAACGCCCAGGACGTCAAGGGAGGCGCGGGGCAGTACTTCACGCCGCGGGCGGTGATTCAGGCGATGGTCGACTGCGTGCAGCCGCGGCCCGGCGAGGTGGTCGTCGACCCGGCGTGCGGCACGGGCGGCTTCCTGCTCGCCGCGCATGACTACCTCACGGGCCACGCCGACCTCGACCGCGACCAGAAGCGGCACCTCCGCTTCGAGGCGCTGCGCGGCGTGGAGCTCGTTCCCAACGTGGCCCGTCTCTGCGGCATGAACCTCTTCCTGCACGGCATCGGCCCTGACGGCGGCGACCGGCGCGAGCCGCCGATCACGACCGACGACGCGCTGCGGGACACGCCGAGCGTGCTGGCGGACGTCGTCGTCACCAACCCGCCGTTCGGCAAGAAGTCGTCGATCACGGTCGTCAACGCGGAGGGCGAGACCGGCCGGCAGTCGCTGACCTACAACCGCCCCGACTTCTGGACCACCACGTCGAACAAGCAGCTCAACTTCGTGCAGCACGTCAAGTCGCTGCTCGCGCTCCACGGGCGGGCCGCCGTGGTCGTGCCGGACAACGTGCTGTTCGAGGGCGGGGCCGGCGAGACCGTGCGCCGCAACCTGCTGCGCGAGTGCGATGTGCACACGCTCCTGCGCCTTCCGACCGGCATCTTCTACGCGCAGGGCGTGAAGGCCAACGTGCTCTTCTTCGACCGCCGGCCCGGCGCGAGGGAGCCTTGGACCCGGACCGTCTGGGTCTACGACCTGCGCACGAACAAGCGCTTCACGCTGAAGACGCGCCGCATGACCCGCGCCGACCTCGACGAATTCGTCGCCTGCTACCGGCCCGGCGCCCGCCAGTCGCGCGCGGCGACCTGGTCGGAGCGGACGCCCGACGGCCGCTGGCGGCCGTACTCGTACGATGAGATCGTCGGCCGGGACAAGGTGAGCCTCGATCTGTTCTGGCTGCGCGACGCGAGCCTGGAGGATTCTGCCGACCTGCCCGAGCCGCACGTGCTGGCGCGCGAGATCGCCGACGACCTGCGCTCCGCCCTCGACCAGATGGAAGGGATCCTGAGCGACCTGGAGCAGAATTCGCGGCAGCGCTGATGATTCATCGCGCCGTCGCCATCGCGGTGGCCTCCTCGAAGGACTCCAGCAGGAGTCTGCGGCGCGTGCGGGTGGTGCTCGCCTGGCGATCGATGCTCTCGGGCCGTTCCTGGAGCACCCCGAGGCGCGCGACGGCGGCCTCCTGCGGGATCGCATAGGCCTCCATCTCGTCCCAGAGCCTGCGGTAGTCCGCGTGGACTCGGCCCCAGAACACGGAGAACTCGGCGAACTTCGATGCTCGCTGGCCGAAGTGCAGCGTCGCCGTCGCCGCGGCGAGGACCGCGGCCGCCACGGCCAGGGCCGGGGCGCCGACGGTGAAGAGGCCGAGCACGCCGGCCGCCGTCGTTCCGGATGCGATGAACAGGAGGACATGCAGCGTGTCGTCCGTGATCTTCGCGCGCGCGGCCAACCGGTCGAAGTACCGGTAGCGCATGTCGGCTCCGATCATCCCCTCCCAAACGTCGCGGCGCAGATTCTCGGTCATGGCGCGGACCCTCACTGCCGGCTGACTGCTCTCCCCTCGAATCTAGCAGATTGCCCCATCACCGCGGGGCCGGGCGGCGCAGTGGCGGCGCAGCACGCCGGCGGTGCGGGCCGTGCCGCCGCCAGACGTCGGCTCGAAGAGGCGGTCCGGCACCGGCGACCGCGCCACGCCTCGGGTTCTTCCAACGCGGCGGGCATCGGCTACTGCGATCTGAAGCGCGTTCCGGCGCCCGCCTCCGTGCCCCGGGTTCTCGGCTATAGTCGGGGACGCGGAGACTCGCGGAGGATCGCCATGCCCACCGGAGAAGGACGCTCGCGGCGGTCGTTCGTCAGGCAGCTCGGCGCCACGGCCGGGGCGGCGGCGTTCGCGCCGGCGGCCATGGCGGAAGCGGGCGCGCAGGCCCCGCCGCTGCCCGAGGAGACGCCGGCGTCCGTCCACCCAACGCTCAACCGCCGGGCGCGCGGCTGGCTGCGCTTCCTCTGGGAGAAGTCGACGACGCCGGACGACTGGGGGGCGGACGGCATGCCCCACCCGTGGTGGGACCGCTACTCCAATCCGGTGGTCACGAGCTACGGGCGCTTCGACCTCCACAACTCGTCCTACGCGCTCCTGCTCATGGCCGACCAGACGCCGGCGTGGCGGGAGGTCTACACGCGGATCGCGGACGGGCTGGCCAGCCGCTATCCGACCTACTGGGGCGCCATCGACTGGCTGACGCAGATCGGCGACGACCCGCGACGGGCCAACTATCCACCGCAGGTCATGCAGGCGATCCCGGAGCGGCTGCGGGGCCGCTACAACCGGATCGGGTGGACCGCCAACGGGATCGAGCCGTGGGGCCTCGCCCGCGACCCGATCGGCGCGGAGGGCAACCTCTTCTTCCGCGGCTGGTTCAACCTGCTGCTCGGCATCTACCGCTACGTCTCGGGCGACGACAAGTACGAGCGGCCGTTCCCGGTCACCGGCTACGGCGACGAGGTGTTCGAGTGGGACCAGCACCGCATCGCGGCGCTGCTCGAGCGCCAGTACCGCGAGCGCCCGGAAGGGCCGCAGTGCGAGAACACGAAGATCTGGTTCCCCTGCAACGCGGCGGCGGGGCTCGGCATGTACCTCTACGACCGCATCCACGGCCGCTCGACCCACCGGCCGGTGGAGGGCTGGCTGGAGTACGCGCGCGAGAACTTCCTCGGCATCGGAAGCGACGGCCGGCTGGAGTGGGTCACTTCCTACTACGACCCGATCGTCAACCACAAGGCCAACGGCGGCCCCGGCGCCGGCGTCGGCAACGCGTTCCTGCTGCTGCCCCAGGACCTGGAGCTGGCCACGCTCCTCTACGAGTCCGCCGCCAACGCGCTCGGCTGGAACGACCCGCGCGTGGAGATCCGCGCCTCGCAGCCGGGCCTCGTAATGGCGCGGGAGCTGGGCGACCATACCGCGCTGGCGCGGCTGCGGGCGGCGGCCGAACGGGAGTACGACCCCCGCTTCTTCGGCGACGACAACGAGATGTTCGGCTGGTGGTTCGGACTCAACGAGGCCTTCCCGCGCGGCCAGCGCAGCGCCAGCATGATGGTGGCGGAGGTCGGCGACGGCGACGCCTGGCATCGGGCCTTTGAAGCGCCGCACCTCGACAAGTACGAGGCCCCGACCGTGGAAGGCGTCGACTTCCCGGCCCTCGGCATCTACCAGGCCTGGAACGACACCGCGAGCGGCGCCCTGCACGTCGGCACCTACGCGGCGGCGCCCGACCGCCGCGGCACGGAGACGCGCTGGCGGATCGCCAATCTGCCCGACAGCGGCGACGTCTTCATCCTCTGCAACGGAGCGCCGTTCCAGCGTTTCAGCGTCGACGGCCCGAACGCGATCCGCATCGACGGCACCGTCGACCTGCGCCACTACCAGATCTTCACCGGCTACCGCGGACCCGGCGCGCAGGCGGAACAGGCCCGGCGCGCACGGACGGAACGTCCCGCTGGCGCCGCGGCGGCACTCGCGGCAGGCGATCGCTCGGCGCCAGAACGCCCAACGGGAAGCCCCGGCGACGCCACGACCAGCTTCTCCCCCGACGGACCCGCCTGCCCGTGCTGCCCGGCGTAGGCCGCGGCTGCCGGTCGGAGCGACGCGTGCCGTCTCGGCCGCGAGAAGGGCGATGCCGTATCGCCGGCCGCAAGGCCGTTCCCAGGCGCCAGAGAGCGTCACGAACGTCGCGCGGGCGATGCGGGCAGCAGCACGATACGGCACGCTAGCCCATGTTTAACAGGATTGCCGACCATTTTGTCGATTTGGGCGGTATTTG
>JAPOVI010000392.1 GCA_026708265.1 Acidobacteriota bacterium | reverse complement strand
TGATCCTGGGTTTCTTGCCGCACCTCCAGGAATCGGCGCATGGCGGCGTCGTCCGGGCGGTAGTTGGCGACGAGCGCCTTCCAGCGCCAACGCGTCTCGCTGCCCGAACGGCAGACGGTGACGACGTCGTCGTCGACCGAGAGCTCCCAGACGACCTCGTCGACGCTTACGTGGGTGAGGCCGCGCAGTGCAAGCACGGCGAGCGTGGTCCGATTCTCGGTCGACGCCAGTCGTTCCAGGTCTTCCGTCACCGGGCGCTGCGGCTCTGCGGGTCGACCGAGCAAGAATGCCGTCGTGTAACCCGCGTCCGGCGCCGGGATTCCGTCGTCCCAGCGCGGACGCAGCGTGTCGAACCACTCCGGTACCTCCGATTCGAGATCTCCGCGCCTGACTTCGACATCGAACCGGAAGCGCCAGTCGGCGCCCGAGACGCACGCCTCCCGAAAGCGTGCGAAGACCGACTTGAAGCCCACGCCCATGAAGCCCACCGTGGCGAGTCCCTTGGTGGACGCGCCGAGCTTGGACAGGCCTTCGACGTGGGATTCGTCCAGCGGGAGGGAACCGTCGTGCTGGAACGTTACGGCGTCGCCTTCGGATCGCCAGCAGACCCGCCTCGCGTCTGCGTCCACGGCGTTCTGCGTCAACTCGTAGATGTACATCCACGGATGCGGCAGGCCGGCGGACAGCAGTTTCTGAACGGCTATACGTGGTCCCTTCCCCCATTCGTCTTCATTTTTCTTCAGGATCTTGTCGACGACGCTGCGGCGGTCTGTATTCGTTGTCACGCGTGGTGCTCCCTCGGTCGTTCTGCGCCTCGCCAGCCAAGCGTCGGCGGAACAGGATCTGCGGCGGTGCCGTGCACGACGACCGGCACGGGCCGCCCGTGACCGACACGTGCGTGACGCTTTCGCCGGCCTCGGCTACCGCGCCGTCGGCGTCCTCAACGATCGTTCGCTCACCGAGTGAATCGCAAGGCACGCCGACGTGTTCGCAGTCCCGTCGAGATTGGCGTAGGTGGGCGATCCACAGAACGGAGCAGTGCGCGGGCAGGTGATTCTAGTCCGAGCGAGGTCCGCTTGCCTACGGCGGATCAGCAGCGCCGGCGGCTACGTCCGGCTTCGCTTGCCCCGCGCGACCTCCGCGGCCAGCGCATCCAGCTTCGGTTCCCAGAACCGCCGGAAACGCTCCAGCCACGCGTCGACGTCCTGCAACGGACTCGTGTCCACGGCGTAGATGCGTCGCGCGCCGTCGACGCGCACGCTGGCGAGACCGCTGTCTCGCAGCACCTTGAGGTGCTGCGAGACAGCCGGCTGGGTGATGGCGAACTCGTGTCCGATGACCTCCGCGACCGCGCCGGACGCGCGCTCGCCGTCCGCCAGCAGCTCCAGGATGCGCCGGCGCACGGGGTCGCGGAGCACCTCGAAGGCCTGCATCAGGCCGGCTGCGCCGATCCGCCGGTGTAGAACGCGGTCGTCTGCGCTACCGCGGCGTTCGCGGCGTCGGGCTCCGTGCCGCTCGCGATCGCGGCCTGCCCCCATCCCTCGCTGCTGCCGGTGACGAACGCCTTGCCGTTCGGCGAGGCGGCGAAGGCGGCCTCGTCCATCTTGGGTTCGTTCGGCTGTGAGAGATGGAGCGCGAGGCCCAGGAAGCCCTGCTCCCAGCCGACGCCGGCCGCGCCCGGCCCGTACTGGTCCCAGTACGGCGAGAGGCGTGCCGTGTGCGTCAGCGTGAGTCTCGCGCGGCCGTCTCCGTCAGCCGCCACGTGGACGTCCACCCAACTCGTGTCACCCGCGAACTCCCAGGTGATCGCGAACTGCGACGGCGGTTCGCACGCAGTGATCGTGCCGCCTGCGTTGCCCTCCAACTGGTAACGCCCGCCGAGCTTGAGATCGCCGCTGATCGGCGCGAACCAGCGCGGAATCCGCTCGCTGCTCGTCACGGCGTCCCACAGGTCCTCGACCGTCGTCTCGTAGCTGCGCGCGAGGGTGACCGCGCTGGCGGGTTGCCCGTCGCGGTCCAGATACGACACCGAGCGATCCACGGCTCCGAGGTGGTCTTCGACGTTCAGGTCCATCGCATCTCCTTTATTCACTTGGCGATTATATTAGCTAATACTAAATCGAAGGCCGCACGCCTGTCAACGACGATTGCGCATTAGCGAGGGTGGAGTGAGCTGGCGCCGCGGGGGACCGGACCCCGTCCGGTCAGCATGTCAATCGGTCCGCAGGCGCTGCAGTTCGGCGATGTCCAACAGGTCCTGCGGTCGCCCCGCTCGTTGCTTCATGGCGATCAGGTCTTCAATCGATGCCACGAAGAACGTGCGGTCGGCGACAGTCACCTCGACGGCACGCCGCCGGAGGTCCGCGAACGCGTCGCTCTCGCCGACCAGCAGGTCGACTTCGGTGGCACCGTCGTCCGTGCGGAAGTTCAGCGCGAGCATGCCCTTCTCTCGTCGCCACCGGCGAACCTGCGCCACGTCGCGAATGCGCTCGAGCGGCTCGGGAATGCGCGGCCGTGCCCCGCGTGACCACAGAAGATCGACGGCGGCGCGCCAGGACTCCGGCGCCAGGCTGGGCACGACGTCAAGGTCGAACGTCGCCCGCGAGCCGCCGTGGAGTGCGGCGGCCACTCCACCGACGATCACGAACTCAACCTGATGGTCGTGGAGCTCGTTCAGTATGTCGAGGAAGCCGTTCGTCATCCGACTGCTGGTCTTGCCGGGCTCTCCGCAGCAGCGCCAGGTCGCGAACGTGCGCCTCGAGCCTGAGCAGGCGTGCGAGGAACGTGCGGCCGTCGAGCGGTTCGACCGGCCGCTCGTCAGGCCGCACGCCCGTCCAATCGACGTCGCGATCCGCGTGCGGATGCTGCATCACGGCATTGTCTCAGCAATCCACGTCGCTGCTCAATCGGGGCGCGGGCGCGCCGCCGGGCTCGGCGTACCGGCAGGTGCGGCAGCCGAGCCTCGCACAACGCGCGCCACGGGCGCCGACACGCCGCAGATCCGCGCCGATTCGGCGAGCGATCCGAGGGTTAGGCGGGCTGCCCCGCGGTAGTAGTCGGTCTCGGCATGCTCGACGACGAGGGTCAGGCATCGGGGTGCCCAGGCCAGCAGGTGCTCCTTCAAGAACGCCTGTTGGGTCGAGAAGCACGTCGCCAGCCGCTCGCCATCCCCGTCGCGCGCCGCCTCGGCGGCCAGGGCCGACAGCGCGGCCAGGAAGTCGAGCTCGAGCGCCAGGTGATCGTCCGGCTCGCGGTGGACCGTTGGGGATTCGAAGCCGAAGCGCTCGTAGAGGGCGCGGACCGCGAGGGTGGGCTCCTGGAAGGTGAGCTTCGTCTTGCTGCGGTAGACGGACTCCCAGGGCGCGGCCCGCATCTCGCCCGGGCCGACGAAAAGTCGGTTGAAGTCCCAGGTGAGCCTGCCGAGCATCGCCGGCTCCCAGCGCTCGCAGAAGGCCGCCAGCAGGGCGAGACCGGCGGCGGCGTCGTCGTCTGCGGAGGGGAAGGGCCACCCCCGGAACATCCGATCCCGGGCCAGCGCGGCCATCCAGTCGATACTCGGCGGCGCGTGGAAGCACCGTCCGAGGAAGCGGTAGGCGAGGGCCTGCTCGTCCTGTCGCCGCTCCCAGTCGGCGCGCGCGGACCGGGCGGCGTCACCGGCGCCCGGCGGGGGAGGGGTCAAATGCCGACCCGTACCTGCATGGCGTAGAACAGGAAGCGGCCGCAGAGCTCCGACGCGAGCACGATGCAGAACGCGGCTGCGGTGAGCGGCTGCACGAGGCGCCGGCCGGCGCTGAGGGGCGGAATGGCAAGCACCCCGACGAGAGCGGCGGCCGCCAGGCACAACGAGCCGATTCGGAGGAGAAGGACGCCGCCGTAGTCGCCGGTCAGGCGCTCCGCACTGGCCGCGGCGGCTGCAGATCCCTCGGCCGCAAGCGAGAGAAGGTGGAGCGGTGTTACGACGAGCTCCGCCGCCAGCACGACGATGCCGGCCACCGCGAGGCCGCGCAGGGTGCTCCACGATGAACCGCCGGACGGTCCGTCCGGGGCACTCCCGGTCGACGCCGGCAGGCCGGCGACGACGAGACCGGCCGCAACGCCGATGATGCCCAGTCGCAGCGCCGATCCTCCGAACGCGGCCGGCGTCGCGAAGCTGTCCCAGGCGGGCTGCGCCGGCAGCAGGTAGATCGCGGTCTGGCAGTAGAGGAACGCCATGCCCGCCGCGGCGGTCAGCCAGGACAGCCAGGGGTGCGCCTGGGACGCGCCGCCGGCTCCGGCCGCCCGCCAGTCCGTTGCCACCAGCGCGGCCAGGAGGACCGCGAACAGGCTGCCGAAGACGATCTCGCGGCTGAGCCAGGACGACGAGAAGTTGACGACCGCCCGCGCCGCCTGCAGCGGTGTCGAAAGGTGGAAGAGCGCAGCGAACAGCCCCAGCGCCAGCACGGCCAGCACGGTGGCGTGGGCGATGAGCATCCCGCCGCGGCCCTCGCCCGCCGGCGCGCTTCCGCCGTGCGCGCGGCGCCGCCCGGCCAGTAACCGCAGCACGTGTAGCGTCACGAACGCGCCGACCGCGGCCTGCGTCAGGAGGGTGAAGAAGACGAGCGCCCAGTCCCGCGTCGCCATGCGGCGCAGACTCCTAGGCGCGGACGAGCTTGAGGGGGATGAAGCGCGCCGCCGGTTTGGTGATCTCCGCGTCCGGCAGCGGCCCGAACTGGTCGGTGGCGCCCGCCTTCGCCGACACCTCGTCGAGCGTGCCCCACTGGAGCGCCTTGGTCGGGCACGCCTCGGCGCAGGCCGGCCCGCCCGTGCCCGCGTCGATGCGGTGCGAGCAGAAGTTGCACTTCTCCATCTTGCCCGTCTCTTCGCTGAACTGGGGCGCGTCGTAGGGACAGGCCCAGGCGCAGAGGCGGGCGCCGATGCACTTGCTCTGGTCGACGATGACGATGCCGTCCGGCCGTTTCGTGATGGCCCCCGACGGGCAGGCCTCGGCGCAGACCGGCACCTCGCAGTGATTGCACGACATCGAGACGTGGTACATGAAGGGTCCGGCGCCGTCCTCGCCCTCCACAGTGCGCACCTTCCGCCAGCGCGGGCCCATCTCGACCCCGTTCTCGACCTTGCAGGCGATCTCGCAGGTGCGGCAGCCGGTGCAGCGGTTGGCGTCGAAGAAGAACGCGACCTGCTGGCTCATGCGGCGTCTCCTTGCGCGGCGCCTCCGCGCGCGCCGTCTCCCCGCGCGACCTGGACCATCGACGAGTTCAGCGTGTGGCCGAGCGAGATCGGCTCGTACTTGTCGGGGCTCAGGATGCTGGCCGTCTGCTTCTCGTCGACGCCGCCCCAGCCCGTCGTCACGCTCACCACGCCGCGCATGATGCCGCGCGTCACGTCGGCCATCGCCTCGATCTCCCCGCGGTCGTTGAAGACGCGAATGCGGCCGCCCTGCTCGATGCCGCGGGACTTCGCGTCCTCCGGGTGGATCTGCAGCACCTGCCGGGCCCAGATCTCGGTCAGGAAGTCGTGGTGGTGGAAGCTGGAGTTGACGTGGTTGTGGTTCTTGCGGTTGATGAGTTGCAGCGGGTAGCGCGCCGCGAGCGTCTCGTCGACCCAGGGCGCCTCCACCGGATGCTCGTACTCGAGAAGCGGCGCGAAGCCCTTTCCCTGCAGGTAGAGGGAGAAGAGCTCGATGCGGCCCGACTGCGTGTTGAAGCGCTTGTCGGCGAACGGGATCCACGGGTCCGGCATCGGGTTCACGGGGCCCTCCTCGAGCTGCTCGAGGCTGACGCCGGTCGGCTCGAGGACGTGCCGCAGGATCTCGTCGTCGGGTTTGTCGAAGTCGTCGCCGAAGCCCAGGCGCTTCGCCAGCTCGGTCATGATCCAGCGGTCGGAGCGCGCCTCGAAGAGCGGCTCGATCGCCTGCTCCATGAGCTGGATGTAGCGGCTGCGGATGCCGGCCAGCAGGCTCCGGGCCTCGAAGATGGTGGTCGCCGGCAGCACGATGTCGGCGTAGCGCGCCGTCGTCGTCATGAAGATGTCCTGCACGACGACGGATTCGACGTTGTCGAGGCCGGCGATGATCTTCCGCGTGTTCGGGTACTGCGTGAGGACGCCAGTCCCGGCCACGTGGATGGCCCGGATGGGGTGCGGCTTGCGCTCCAGGAGGTACTCGCCGAGCTTCGTGGCGGGGATGCCGTCGATCGGCTCGTTGCGCTGGAGCGGCACCGGGTAGTTGATGGTTCCGCCCTGTCCCAGGAAGCCGCCGTTGTCGTTGACCCCGCCCCCGAGCATGCCGACGTTGCCGGTGAGCGACGCGAGATAGAGGTGGCCGATGACGGTGAGCGTGCCGTGGTCGGTGCGCTGGGCGCCCGCCATGTTCTGTATGATCGCGGCGGGCCGCGTGGCGGCGTACTCGCGCGTCACCGGCGCGACGACGTCGGCCGGAGCGCCGGTCAGGCGCTCGACGACCGCGGGCGTGTAGCGCGTGGCGATGGCGCGGAGCCACTCGAAGACCGGCTGGCAGCGGACGCCGCCGATCTCGTAGCTGCCGCCGAGGGCCGGCTGCACGCCCGGCGTGTCGATGGGGACGGGGCGTCCCGCTCGCTCGTCCCACACGAGAAAGCGCCCCGAGCCGCTTCGCCCGTCCGTCAGGAGCTGGAGATCGCGAAGATCGACCGGCAACTCCTCGCCGCCCGCCGGCCAGCCGTCGGCCCGGGCGGGCAGGTCGTAGCCGCCTTCCCCGAGCCGCACCAGGAACGGGGCGTTCGTGTGGCGCCGGACGTACTCCTCGTCGAAGAGCTGTTCGTCGAGCAGCACCTTGATCATGCCGAGGGCGAGCGCCGCGTCGGTTCCGGGACGGATCTGGATCCAGCGGTCCGAGAGCGCGGCCGTCTCGCTCAGCCGCGGGTCGATCGTCACGAGGCGGGCGCCGTGCTCCTCCCGGGCCTGGAAGAGGTTCTTCATGTAGCCCTGGTTGGAGACGGCGGGGTTGTTGCCCCAGGCCAGGAAGAAGCGGCTGTGCACCCACTCGTCGCGGAACTCCGAGCGGCCGCCGCCGAAGACGGCGTTGAAGCCCTCGGTGACCGACGCGCAACAGAGCTGCGAGATGATCGGCGTCGAGCCGCCGAAGCGGTTCCAGAAGGCGGAGTAGATACCGCGCACGCCGGTCGAGAAGGTCGACCAGTTGCCGGTCGATCCGAACGAGAGGAACGCCCGGTTGCCGTCCTCCTCCAGGATCCGGCGGTAGCGCTCGGCGATCGTGTCGAGCGCCTCGTCCCAACTGATGCGCTCCCACTTGTCCTCGCCCCGCCGCCCCAACCGGCGCATCGGGTACTTCAGGCGATGCGGGCTGTAGAGCTGGCGGATGCGGGAGAGGCCGCGGGCGCAGGCGAGGATGTTGAAGTCGGGGTCTCCGGTCACCTTGACGAGGCGGCCGTCCTCGACGTGGGCGAGGAGTGCGCAGTGCAGGCACTCCGGCGTGTTGGCGGTGCGAAAGATCCGGCTGCCGCCGGGCGCAGCGCCCGTGGAGGCTGCGGATTCGGGTCCCGGCCCGCTCCGAGCCGGGTCGCGCGACAGCAGGAGGCCGCCGCCCCCGAGGGCCGTCGCGCCTCCCAGCAGCGCGCTCCATTTCAGGAAGCCCCGGCGCGAAGCCGAGGCTGCGGCCGCAGCGTCCGGATCGCCGACGTCCCGGTCCGGTGGCATCCCGTCCTCCCAAGGCTCGCCCGGCGCGACCGTCCCCGTCGCACCGCGCCGTCACGCGGGAATACTCGGCGAGTATAGTCCAGCGCGCCTGTGTCTTCCCCGGGAATCGTCGCGTGCGGCTCCGAATCCCGCGCAGCGGGCCTACCGGAGTCCGCGCCGTTCCACTGCGCAGACCGACCGCGACGGCGCCCTGCACGCCTCCCTGCCGGCGGACGATGGCCGCCGACTCCCGCCTCGGCCGTCGTGCTCGTCAGGCAGGGAAGTGCTCGTTGTCGATTTCGTTCAGCATGCCTCCGGTGGCCAGTTGGCGGATCAGGCTCGTCTCGCCGTGGAGCAGTTGGTAGGTCCAGGGCAGCGGGGGGGCGCTTGCATCGTTCAGCGCCCGCATGTCCTCTTCCGGCAGGGTGACCGACAGGTACCGCAGGCTGTCCTCGATCTGGGAGACCTTGCGGGCCCCGATCATCGGCAGCACGCCGCGGTCGCGCACCCAGGCCAGGGCCACCGCGGCCGAGCTGGTTCCGAGACGGTCGGCGACCTCATCCACCTTGCGGGCGATCTCGTACGCCTTCTCGTCGAACTGGAAGGCGACCTGCTTCCAGAACCCGCTGTCGTAGCGCCGGCTCTCCGTGTTGCCGCCCCGCGTGTACTTGCCGGTCAGGAAGCCGCCGGCCAGCGGCGAGTACGCGTTCACGCTGATGCCGAGGGCGCGGGCGCAGGGGATGATCTCGAGCTCCAGATCCCGCGAGACCAGGTTGTACTGGTACTGCAGGGCCGAGATCGGCTCCCAGCCCCGCTGCTCGGCCACGGTCTGGCCGCGCGCCACCACCCAGGCCGGCGTGTTGCACAGGCCGAAGTGCAGGACCTTGCCCTGCTGCACGAGGTCGTTCACGTTGCGCATCACGTCCGCGATGTCGGTGCTGTACTCCCAGAAGTGAATCCACAGCAGGTCGATGTAGTCGATGCCCAGGCGTTTCAGGCTGCCCTCGACCGAATGCACCATGCTCTTCTTGTGGTTGCCCCCGGCGTTGGGGTGGTCCCGAATGCTCGGGTCCATGCCGCTGTAGAGGGTGTTGGTGTACTTCGTCGTCACCACGTAGCGATGGCGATCCGCCGCGACGAACTCCCCCAGGATCCGCTCGCTGAGGCCCGCGCTGTACACCTCGTTGGCCGTGTCGAAGTAGTTGCCGCCCCGGTCGGCG
>JAPOVI010000309.1:80404-91775 GCA_026708265.1 Acidobacteriota bacterium | reverse complement strand
ATCCTCAAGCCACTTGACCTGGCAGCTCAGCGAAACACACTTCCGCCACGGGCTGCTAAGGGCGGGCGCGATGGCGGCGTCCTTCAGGAGAACAGCCAGCTCGGATTGCAGCCTGCGCAAGGCCGTGATCGTCGCCGGTGTAGGTCTCGCATCATCGGGCAGCGCCTTCAGGCGCCGCTGGAGCCAGCGCTCAACCTCGTCGACCGAGGGTGTGCGACGCAGCGACATCCGCCGGCCGCCCCGTGTCGCGACGAGCCGGGATCGGCTCACCTGATCGTGCGGACGCGAGATTACCTCCGAGAGAATGGCCGCGACCCGGCGGGAACGCGGCGCGCATAAACCCTCGAGCGTACAGAGGCGGCCGTCGGCGGTCGGCCATATCGCGAGGTTCCCCAGCCTTCCGCGTTGCGCTCGCGGAACGGAACTCCCGTTCTCCCGCAACCAGTCCAAGAACCGCCGCCGAGTCCCGTCATCGGCCTGCCCCAGCGCGCCCGTGTCCAGGAACTCGCGGAAGGTGTACTCAGGCCGTCGCCATTTTCGTCGCCGCAGCAGTGGATGCGACGCTACGTCGCCATGCAGGAGCGGCGGAGTCCGCAGGCCCGGTATGTCCGGCGGAACCGACGCGCCGGTATACAACTCCTCCCGCGGTCTCGCCTTGCCGAAGGAATCTGGAAGCCTGATTGCCGCCAGCAGCGCATTCTCAGTAGCGCTCTCGCACTTGTTCGCGCGAAGCGCCGCCGCGATCACGTCGAGGTATGCGCGGGCGAACCCGGGATTTGCCAGTTCGGTCCAAGGAGAGCCGACATGGTCGAAGTACTCGTTCCAGCCGTCGGTGACGGCGCTGAACGCATCCTCCTCCGTGAAGTCGATGAAGTGCGTGCAATGGCCGTCTGTTTCACCGTCCTTGAGAAGGCTGATGAGGTCCTCGGGAATCCGAGGATCGACCTGCCGCTCGGAACGCGGACAGACAGCGGCCAGCGACCGCTCGACGCCCTGCTTCGTCCACGACGCGACCGGCACGACAAACCGGTAACGACGGCGCCTCGCCGAGCCGCCGGGCACTGGAGGACCGACCGCTCGGCGCACGCCGGTTCTGCCTTGAGACAGCAACGCCAACGCCTCGTCCCGGCTCACCGTCGGCACTGCGCCCCGGCGGGCCAGAACGGCGAGCAACGGCCGGACCGCGGCGCCTCCCGAAGGAATGGCGGGCGCCAGGGGGCGCAGTCCGCTTGCGCCCCACTGCGGGAGAACATGACGGACGAGGGCGTCGGCGAGCAGCGACTCGCACGCGGACCGCAGCTCGGTGTTGGCGGGATCGTTCGTGGCTGGCCCGTGGCGTTGCGTGCCCGACACGATTGGCGCGTTGAAGGAGACCCCGTGCCCCGTCAGGGCCTCCTCGGAAGTCGCGGGGTACCCGATCGGATAGCGGAACCTCCCGGTTCCCGCACACGGGCGTCCCCGCGTGTTGACGGGCCAAGACACCTCGACTAAGAAGTGGGCGCCCCGGGCGCCCCGCCTAAAGAAATCCGCGGCGCGCTCGCGCAGGCGCCCCCTCAGAGGCAGAAGCCGTCTGGCGACTTCTTCCCGAAGGTTGCCGGGCAGCATCGATTCGGTGCCGCTGACGTCGCAGCCCCGGCGAAAGACCTCAATACGGCCGACGCGACGCGGGCGGCTGCAAGAGAACCGGAACCGCGCCTCGCCGAACCGCCAATGGCGAATCACCATTTCGTAGCGAGGCGCGAAGTCGGGCGAGACGATGCCCGCGAACTGTTCGGGGGCGGCGGCGCAGGCGGACGTAAACAGGTTGTCGATGTCGCCGGCGTCGATCGCCGCGAGTCGAATCGCTTCCCCGACGGGCGGCTCGAGACCGGTGCCGCGATAGCCGATGACCACGCGGCACCCTTCATCGGGCGCGCCTGGATCGGGCTCCGGCGTCTCCGAGGCCCCCGGGCGGGGCGGCTCGCCCGGGTCGCGGGCGTACAGGGTTTGGATGATCGAGCGTCCCGCCGAGGACAGCCGGATCTCGTCTCCGATCGTGAAGGCGGTCTTGAGGCCGTGATTCTTGACGCCAATCTTGCGCGATTTCGCGGGAACCTTGTCGCCGGCGCCCTGGATCGAGCGAAGCCGTCTCCAACCGTCCGCGTCGACCGGCCTACCGTTACCCTCACAGACCAGACGGTCGCGTTCGAAGGATATGACGGTACGCTTGGCTCCTTGGTCCAGGTCGTTCTGAACCAACTCGGCGATCAGATCTTCGCGCTCCAGCTTGAGCAGGAAATTCCAGAAGCTCGGTACCCAATCGGCCTCCGTCACGAGGCCGGAGCGATTGCCCTGGCTGGCACGTTCCCCGAGCGCAAACGAGCGGCCGGGACTCATGGATGGCTCTCGCCGCCCGAGTAGTCCAGCGTTGGAACCTCGTCGCGCGGAGCGCCGAGCCGCCGGTTCCGAGCCGGCTCGGCAGGCGCGTAGCTCAGCCCGTCCGCCAATCGGTTCCCGACGTTGAGGACCGTCTCGTTCTTTGATGTCCTTCCCGGCGCATTGCACGACGACGCACGTCCGGTCGTCCGGCCGAGCCGCCGCGGCCCCGCAACCCTGGCCTCCTGCATGACCGCCACCGCCAAGCTCGCTCGATGGTCTACGCCGGCGAGGTATGCAACACCGCGCCATGTCATCACAGACTGGGCCTCAAAGCTCAACAACGGATTGGCAGCATGGACCGTACGGCAGATTGGACGTTGATGCTTGAGCATCACGGGCGCCGCCCGCTGACCATGGGATGTCACCTACGCGGAACGGCGGACTCGACGCGCGCAACGGGTCCACCTGCAGGGACCTGGACCGCGGACCGAGCCGCCCTCCCCGGACCCCGGCCTGCCCTCCTCACCCCTGCACCCGCTTCTTGGGTGGACACCCTTTGGTCACTCCGCCAGCGCGAACACGAACAGCGTGTTGCCGGTGCTCGGGCGCAGCTCGGGGGTCAGGCGGTTGAAGGCGCCCGAGGTCAGCGAGCGGCCGGTGCTGACGGCGACGTACTGGCGGCCCTCGTGGGCGTAGGTGACGGGGAAGCCGGTGACCGGCGAGCCGATGTTGATCTCCCAGAGGACCTCGCCCGTCTCGTGGTCGAGGGCGCGGAAGCGGCCGTTGTAGTCGCCGCCGAAGACGAGGCCGCCGCCGGTGGTCAGGAGCGAGCTGGTGGCGGCCCGCTGCTCGTGGATCCACAGGAGCTCGCCGGTCTCGGCCGAGATCGCCTGGACGGTCCCGACCTGGTCGGTCCCGGGGGCGATCTCGGTGCGGACGCCGAGCCCGTAGAGCGAGCCGTCGTTGGTGGCCATGATGCGCGCGCAGGCGTTGCGCAGGGGGAAGTACATGGCGTTGGTGAGGGGGCTGTAGGCGCCGGGCTCCCAGTCCTTGCCGCCGGTGAGGGTCGGGCACGCGAAGACCTCCTGGCCCTCCTGGCGGAACACGACCTCCTGGTTCTCGGAGACGGCGCCGGTCGCGCCGTCGATGCCGCCCACCACGTTCTGCGCCACCGTCGGCCGCGCCCACAGGAACTCGCCGGTCGCGCGGTCGAGGGTGTAGACGATGCCGGTCTTGCCGGGGATGCCGGTCATGACCCGCCGCTCCTCGCCGGGCCGGAGGCGCGGGTTGATCCACTCGACCGCGTTCGGGTCCGGGTTGACCGGGGTGTCGACGAGGATGCGCTCGAACGGGTGGTCGAGGTCCCAACTGTCGTTGAGGTGCTGGTAGTACCAGACGATCTCGCCGGTGTCGGCGTCGAGCGCGAGGGTCGAGTTGTGGTAGAGGTGCTTGAGGTCGGCGCCGCCGATCAGGAACTTCGGGGCCGGCGAGGTCACCGAGGTGCCGATGTAGACGAGGTTCAGCTCGGGGTCGTAGCTCGGCACCATCCACGCGCCGACGTGCTTGCGCTCCTCGAACGGCACCCCGCCCCAGGTCTCGTCGCCGGGCTCGCCGGGGGCGGGGATGGTGCGCCGCCGCCACAGCTCCTCGCCGGTGACGGCGTCGTGGGCGACGATGACGCAGGCGTTCGGGCCGCCCCGCGGGGTGCAGCCGCGGCCCGAGACGATCTTGCCGTTCGCGATGATGGGGCCCGAGCTCTGGTTGGCGGGGTTCACGCGGTAGTCGAGGATCTCGGTCTCCCAGGCGAGCTCGCCGGTCGCCGCGTCGAGGGCGAACACGTAGTCGTCGCCGCTCGTGTCGATGATGTGCGTGCCGTAGATGGCGAGGTTTCGGTTGAGGTCGGTCAGGGCCCCGAGCATGTAGTCCCGCAGGTCGTCGGGCAGGTCCCGCCGGTACTCCCAGCGGAGGTCGCCGGTGGCGGCGTCGATGGCCTGGATGACGTCGCGCGGGTTCGGCATGTACATCACGCCGTCGTGCACGAGCGGCGTGCCCTGCTGCAGCCCGGGCCCGAGGCCGCGCGACCAGACCATGCGCAGGTCGCCGACGTTGCCGCGGTCGATCTGGTCGAGGGGGCTGTAGCCCCAGCCGTCGAGGGTCCGCCGCCACATCAGCCAGTCGTCGGCCGGCGGGTCCTGCAGGATGGCGTCGGTGACGGGGACGAAGCCGTCGGCCGGTGCCTGCGCCTCGACGGCGGCGGGCGGTAACGCCGTCGTCGCCAGAAGCAGGAGGGCGAGCCGGAGGGCGGCGGTGAAGTGCGCGTCTCGGTTCATGGATGCGTTCCCTTCCCGTCCAAGCATATGCTCGCTCGTCATTGAAAAGCACATGGGGCATTGCTGCCGCCTGAGATGAAGGAATTCACCACCGCGATTACACAGCGGAGTCAGGTCACCGTTCCCGCCGAGGTGCGCCGAGTGCTCGGCGTGAAGCCCCGGGACGGGGTCACCTTCACCATCGCCGACGGCGAGGTGCGCCTGAGGCCCGTGTCATACAGCCTCGAATCCGCCTACGGATCGGTCGAGCCGGCCGGTGAGCCCCAGGACTTCGACGAGCTGTCTCGCGCCGCCAGGGACGCCAGGGCCGAGCGGACTCTGCGGAAGATGCGCGGGACGTGAAGTTCCTCGACTCGAACGTTATCCTGCGCTACCTGAGCGGGATCACCTCAGAAGCCGGTGACGTAGGGCAACCGGCCGGAGACCGCGCGCACCGCGTCGAAGTCGTCGAGCAGCAGGGCGGTGGCGTCCCACTGGCCGGTCAGGAGGGCCTCGCGGACGGCGTCGGGGATGCGAACCGGCACGGTGTGGCCCGCCGCCTCGACGTGGCTGCCGGCGACGCTCAGGGTCATGCGCGTCTGCGGATCGCGCTCCGCGGCGCTCATCAGGCGCTCGACGCCCCCCGCGTCCGCGGTGGCGCAGGGCAGGCCGATCGCGGTGGCGTTGCCCAGGAAGATCTCCGAGAACGACTCGCCGACGCAGGCCCCGATGCCCCAGCGCTTGAGCGCCTGCGGCGCGTGCTCGCGGGACGAGCCCGACCCGAAGTTCTCGTTCACGACGAGGATCGACGCGCCGGCATAGGCCGGGTTCTCGAACGGGTGGTCCGGCATCGAGGCCCGGTCGTCCTCGAAGACGTGCTCGCCGAGCCCCTCGAACGTAATCGCCTTGAGATACCGGGCCGGGATGATGCGGTCCGTGTCGATGTTGTTCCCGCGCAGCGGGATCGCCGTCCCGGAGACCAGGTCGATGCGGCGGTCGGGGGAGGACGTCGCCATGGTCACGGTGTCCCGGCTCATCCCAGCATCCGCCGTACGTCCGTGACCTCGCCGCTGACGGCGGCCGCGGCGACCATCGCGGGGCTCATCAGCAACGTGCGTCCGGTCGGGCTTCCCTGCCGTCCCTTGAAGTTGCGGTTCGACGACGAGGCGCACACCTCGCGGCCGTTCAGGCGATCGGGATTCATGGCGAGGCACATCGAGCAGCCGGCGCCGCGCCACTCGAAGCCCGCTTCGAGGAACACCTCGTGCAGCCCCTCGGCCTCGGCCGCCTGCCGGACGGCCTTCGAGCCGGGGACGGCCAGCGCTCGAACGTGCGGGGCGATCCGCTGGCCGCGCACGACGCGCGCCGCCTCGCGCAGGTCGGTCAGGCGCGAGTTGGTGCACGAGCCGACGAAGGCCACGTCCACCTTCGTGCCGGCGATCGGGGCGCCCGCCGCGAACCCCATGAACTCGAGCGCCTCGCCCAGGGCTTCGGCGTCGGCGTCCGCCTTCCCGGTCTCGGCGACTGCCGTTCCTCCGGCGGCCGCCCGCGGATCCGGAATGCGCTCGGAGACCCCGACCGACTGGCCGGGGTTGATGCCCCAGGTCACCCGCGGCTCGATGGCGTCGCCCTCGATCGTCACTTCGTCGTCGTAGGGCGCGCCGTCGTCGGACGCCATCGACGCCCACCACTCTTTCGCGCGCTCGAACGCGTCGCCCTCGGGCGCGAACGGCCGCCCCGCGAGGTAGCGGAACGTCGTCTCGTCCGGGTTGACGTAGCCGGCCCGCGCGCCGCCCTCGATGGACATGTTGCAGACCGTCATCCGCTCGTCCATCGACATGCCCTCGACGGCCGTCCCGCCGTACTCGTAGGCGAAGCCCACTCCGCCCTTGACGCCAAGGCGCGCGATGATCTCCAGGATGACGTCCTTGGCGTAGACCCCGGGGCCGAGCGCGCCGGTCACCGTGATGCGCCGCACCTTCAGTGGATCGATGGCCAGGCACTGCGACGCCAGCACGTCGCGCACCTGCGAGGTGCCGATGCCGAACGCGACCGCCCCGAACGCCCCGTGCGTCGACGTGTGGCTGTCGCCGCAGGCGATCGTCATGCCGGGCTGCGTCAGGCCGAGCTCGGGGCCGATGACGTGGACGATCCCCTGCCGGTCGGAGCCGAGATCCGCGAAGCGGATGCCGAACTCGCGGCAGTTGCGCTCGAGCGCGGCCATCATCTGCTCGGCCAGCTCGTCGGCGAACGGCCGCCGCTGGTCCTGCGTCGGCACGATGTGGTCGACCGTCGCGTAGGTGCGTTCCGGAAACGCCACCCCGGCGCCGCGCGCGCGCAGCATGTCGAAGGCCTGCGGCGTCGTCACCTCGTGGATCAGGTGCAGGCCGATGAAGAGCTGCGTCTGCCCGGTCGGCAGGCGCCGGACGGTGTGGAGGTCCCAGACCTTCTGGAGCAGCGTGCGTCGGCTCATTGGGGCCCGATCCTTGGCCGGCGCGTATTCTACATCGCCCCGCCGCGGCGCCTGCATGACCGGAGGCCGCGCCGCCGCGGCGAACCAGACCTGGGACCTGACACACGAGCGGGCCTGCGTGTCGCAGGCGCCGTCGACGTCCGCATCGGCCAGCCCGTCGATGCGCCCAATGTCGGAGCGACGGCGCTCCTGCCGCTCGACCTCCTCACATCCCCCAGACGGTAATCGTCCGGTCGTCGACGGACTCCTCGCGCCGGAAGAGCTTCTCGTCCCAGGAGCGATCCGGGCGCCGGTCGAACACCACCAGGTGGCCCGCCTGCGCCGCGCAACGGTCCATGTAGCCGGCCGTCTGGGCGAGCCCCTCGCGAATGACGTGCTCCGGGCTCTTGCGCAGGACCTTGCACTCGATGGCGAAGCGGTCCGACGCGGAATCGGGCTCCGCCGCCCCGGCGCGCGGCCAGACGATGAGCAGGTCCGTACGGCCGCGCCCCAGGCCGTACTCCCGCTCGATGCGGCCCCCGCTGTTCACGATGCGTTGCAGGAACGCTTGCAGGATGAGCTGCGGGCCGGCCTCGGCGTAGTCGAAGCGGCCCAGCCAGTGTTCCGAGTGCTCGCGGAAGAACGCCTGGAACGCTCGGAGCAGCCTGTCGACGTCGAGGCCGCCGTCGGCCTGGACATACCAGGCGGCGTCCTCGACCAGCCGCTCCTGGGCTGTCGATGTGATCTCGCGCGGCACGACCTCGGCGTATATGGGATTGGCGATGCGAGGCGGAGGATCCCGTGCGATCAGGCCGAGGTCTCGGACGTAGTCGAGATCGCTGTCCCGGAACGACCACTCGTCCCCACCGCTCAGCAGCGGCTCGATGACTCGCCGGACGCGGTCTTCCTGCAACTTGTCGGCGAGCTGGTCGAGGTGGACCTGCCGGCTCAGGATGATGTGCTCCTGCGCTCGAAGGACGTCGTCGGCCGTGATCGCCCGGGAGCGGTCGCGTCCTGCGGCGTCGTCGAAGCAGACGCGGCGGCACAGCGCGTTCACGAGCCACGGCTGGCCCCGGGTCTGCCGCCAGACCGTATCCAGCGCCCCCGGGGTGAACGGCTGGCCCGTCTCCTGCGTGTGCTGGTCCAGCAGCGTGCGCACTTCCGCTTCGGTGAAGTCGCCCAGACGCAGCGATTCGGCCCGGACGTTGAACGCGCTCCCGCCGGCGATCGCCGCGTTCTCCGCGCTCGACTGGATCCGATAGTCGCGCACGTCTCGGACGCCGCACAGGATCACGCTCTGCGGGAAGCTCGCGGGGCGCCGATCGTAGCGGCCGCGCAGTTGCCTCAGCACGGCGATGAGAGTGTCGCCGATCAGGCTGTCGATCTCGTCGATCAGCAGGACGACCGGGGCGGAAGCGGCCTCGCACCAGCGGGTCAACGCCTCGGCGAGCGCCCCTTCGCCGAAGGTCGCCAGGATGTCGGGCCACTCGGCGTACAGGAACTCGTCGCCCCCCGAACGGGCCCGGGAGGCCAGCTCGCCCAGGATGACCCGCATGGCGCGCCCCACGTCCTCGCGCATGGCCTGGGCGGCTTCCACGTTCACGTACACGCAACGAAAGTCGCCTTCCGCGCCACTGTGGAGCAGGTCGCGCAACGCCAGCAGGGCGGACGTCTTGCCGGTCTGCCGCGGCGCGTGCAGCACGAAGTACCGGCTGTCCGCAATCAGCTCCAGCACCGCCGCGAGGTCGAACCGCTCGAGCGGAGGGATGCAGTAGTGACGTTCCGGGACGACCGGGCCCTCGGTGTTGAACTTCCGCACGAATCGAGTATGACATTCGCCCGCCGCGGCGGGTCGCGCCTGGCGGGCCCGCGGCGGGCGGATGACGGCTGGAAGTCTGCGCGCACAACCGGAGACACAGGACGTCGCGCGAGCGCAGGCTCCCCTCTGCGCCGAAAAGGTCGCCATGGAAGTTGGCTCGTGCCCGTCCCGTTCTGCGGCGCGCGGCCGGGCCCGGCCGCTCTCGTCGGCGAGCGCGTCGCGCCGCGGCGTCGGCCCACGGCACCGTGGTTGACACGCCGTCGCCCGGCCCCAACAATCGGCCCATGCCGATGAGCTCTGCTCTGCATGGTGTGGTCGCCGCGATCCTGCTCGCCCTGCCGGCATCCGCCGCGCCGCCGCCGGCCTCGGCGCAGGAGGAGATCGTCGTGGTCGGCGGCGAAGGGCGCCACTGCGGCGAGGACCCGCAGTGCTTCAACCGGCTGCACCCGGCGATCCCGATGACCACCCGGGCGCAGCCGGGGCAGACCATCGTCTTCCGCGTGCGCAACGCCAGCGACTTCGACCTCGACCCGGAGAGCACCTACGACGACCCGCGGGCGGGCGACCAACAGATTGGCACGGTGCACCCGCTCGCGGGGCCGGTCCACATCGAGGGCGCGGAGCCGGGCGACGTGCTGGCGGTGACGCTGCTCGACGTAGCGCCGGGGCGCTTCGGCTACACGTCGGTCAGCCCCATCGGCTTCGTCTCCGATCACGTCAGCGGCGCGTTCCGGGCCAACTGGCGCCTCGACCGCACGGAGGCGGTCAGCGACGACCTGCCCGGCGTGCGCATTCCGAACGCCAGCTTCCCCGGCATCGTCACCGTGCTCCCGGGTCCGGCGGAGCTCGCCGCGATGCTCGCGCGCGAGGCGGAGCTCCGGGCCGTCGGCGGGGCCGGCTTCGCGCCGTATCCGTTGCACGCCTCTCCGGCTTCGGTCTGCGGCCCCGACGGTTCGCACCCCGCCGAGTGCCTCCGCACGCTCCCGCCGCGCGAGCACGGCGGCAACCTCGACATCCGCTACCTGCAGGTCGGGGTGACGTTGTTCTTGCCCTGCTACGTGGAGGGCTGCGGACTCGCCATCGGCGACCCGCACTTCGCGCAGGGCGACGGCGAGGTCTCGGGCACCGCGATCGAGATGGACGCCGACTTCACCGTGACCACCCGGCTCATCGAGGACGGCCCGGCGCTCCGCCGCGGCCCGCACTTCGAGGGGCCGTTCCGCGTCCTCGACATCCCGTCACGCCGCTTCTACGCGACGACCGGGTTTCCGCTGAAGGCTCCGGGCGAGGTCCCGCCCGACATGCGCTATCTCGGCGCCTCGGAGCGCATCGGCGCCCTCACGAACCTCTCCAAGGACGTCTCGCTGGCCGCGCGCAACGCCCTGCTGGAGATGATCGACTACATCAGCGAAACCTACGGCCTCACCCGCGAGCAGGCCTACGTCGTCGCCAGCGTCGCCGTCGATCTCCGCATCGGCCAGCTCGTCGACGCCCCCAACGTCGGGGTCACCGCGCTCCTCCCGCTCGACATCTTCACCGCCCCCGCGCGGTAGTCGGTCGGCTCGCCCTACTCTCCCGCCCTTGCGAGCACGGCGGACACAAGGCGTGGAGACAGGTGGTAGCCCGCGCTTGCCATCTCGACGAGGACTGGCTTCACCGCAACGAGCGTGCCTCCAGCCTTCGCGGACAGGAGCACGCCTGCGACCCCCATGACGGTCACGCCGCGCCGGCGGGCGATCCGGCGTCCTGCGGCATCATCGATGACCAGGAAGCGCGCATCGAGTTGCTCGGCCAGCGCTATCGCTTCAGCCTCCCCCGGGTCGAGGAGTTGCCGGAGCTCGATGGTCGCGAGGTCACTGACGAGCGAACCCACGGAGAGCCAGCCGGCGCTCAGGGCGTCGGCCAGCCGCTGCGCGCCGGGTCGGTCGGACCCGATCGCGAGTTCGTCTCGAACGGCGGGCGGCACGACGACTCGCCGATACAGCCGACGCAGAAGATCGAGGCGTTGGGCGCGAGCGAGGGCGATGAGTGGTCCGGTGTCCGAGACGACCGGCCTCACGATGCGACGTGCACCTCATCATCCAACTCGTCCGGCGGATAGTCGACGGCCGGGATCCCGGCCTCGCCCAGCAGGGCGATGAAGTCCTCCGGGGGCGTCCCGGCAACCCGGGCGGCCTGCGTAAGGGTCAATAGACGTTGCTCAAACAGGCGCAACGCCAGTGCGCGGTGGACGCCAAGCTCCAACAGGCGTTGGTCGAAGGGAAGCGCCAGGATGGCGGGCCGGCCGTGCTTGGTGATGAGCGCGACGCGCCCGTCTTCCGCGCCCCGCAGGAGCTCGCCAGAGCGCTGCCGCACGTCACGAACGCCGAAACCGCCTGGCGCGTCATACATGATGTCGGTGTTGTTGGACTGACTTCGCCAAGGACATGAGAT
>JAPOVI010000309.1:0-80394 GCA_026708265.1 Acidobacteriota bacterium | reverse complement strand
CGTCACGACCGCGGAATACGCTAGGCACGTCACCCATGGTGTCGTCCCTCCTGTACCCACAAACCGTAGCACAAGAGTCTGGGCCTTGCTGGTCACATCCGCCGCTGTCACCGCGTTCGGGCCCGTCGGCGGAACTCGGCGACGAGGGATGCGTAGCCGCGGATGCCGGTATCGATCATCGCGCGCGCCGCGATCCCACTCAGGTTGGCGACCGCGAAGCTCAGGCCCTTCAGATTGCGCTCGGGGTCGACGCCGGGGATCGGCCGCGGATAGCCGCAGGTGCGGAAGACGGCTGCGGAGCCAGGGTCGCCGTCGGTGTGCTCGCCGCGCGGGCACGACCAGTCGAGCTCGACGCGGATGACGCCCGCAACGCCGAGGGAGCCGGGGAGCCAGTCGATGCCGGCGTGGGAGCCGGCGGCCACGATGATCGTCCCCGCCGCGTGCGCCCGGCCGGCGGCCTTCGCCAGTGCCGCTGCGTGGGAGCGCTCCGCGGTGCCGAGGCTCAGGTTGACCAGCGGCAGCGCGTGGTCGGCGGCCCAGTCGATGGCCGCTACGAGCGTCTCGACGGGAGCGTCGAGCCGGCGGTCGAAGACCTTGAGCGGGCATATCCGGACGCCGGGGGCGAGGTCCTGGATAGCGGCGGCGACGGCCGTGCCGTGGCCCAGGCGGTCGATGCAGTCGGGACCCACACAGCCGCGTGCGTCGAACGCAGCGCCGGCCACAACGGCCCCGATGTGCGGGTGATCCGCGTGGACGCCGCTGTCGATTACGCCGACGACGAGCGGTGAGCCCGCGGTCCGGAAGGGCGACGTCACGTCCCTCCCTTGGGGGTCCAGCCGGACCAGGGGGGGGCTCACTGGACCGCCGCCGCCTCCACCCCCTCGCGTGCCGCGACTCGGCGCTCCGCGTCGGACCGGAACAGGCGCGCGAAGAACCCGCCCTGCGCC
This sequence comes from Acidobacteriota bacterium, assembly GCA_026708265.1. GTDB lineage: Bacteria > Acidobacteriota > Vicinamibacteria > Vicinamibacterales > UBA8438 > JAGWAJ01. Next base: position 79,447 of record JAPOVI010000309.1, on the reverse strand, counting down.
AGGAGCTCGTCGGGCGGCCCGGTCTCGGCGACGCGCGCTCCGTCGAGCGCCACGACGCGGTCGGCGCGCCGGGCGAGCTCCAGGCGGTGGGTGATGACCACCGTCGTCCGCGCGCGCATCAGCGCCTCGTAGCCGCCGACGATGCGCCGCTCCGTGACCGGGTCGAGCGCCGCCGTCGCCTCGTCGAGGACCAGCACGCGCGGATCGGCCAGAAACGCGCGGGCGATGGCGACCCGCTGCCGTTCACCGGCTGACAGCGCCGCGCCGCGCTCACCGACCACGGTGTCCAGGCCCTCGGGCATGTCGCGGACGAGCTCGTCGAGGCCGGCCGCCCGGACTGCCTCCGCGACTTCCTCGTCCCTCGCCTCGGGCCGCGCGTAGCGCACGTTGTCCCGCAGCGAGGTGTGGAAGATGAACGGCGCCTGATCGACGAGTGCTATCTGACCGCGGACGGATGCGAGGGGCAGCGTTCGGAGGTCCCGACCGTCGAGCCGAACCGCACCCCGATCGGGATCGAGCAGCCGCAGCAGCAGGTCCGCCACGGTCGACTTGCCGGCGCCGCTCCGGCCCACGATGGCCACCGTCTCGCCCGGTGCGATCGCGAACGATACCTGCTCCAGGGTGGGCGCGCCCCGGTCGAACGAGAAGCTCACGTCGTCGAACGCCACGGCACCGCCGACCTCCGCAGTCGTCGCGGGCCCGTTCGTTGCGGCCTTCGCCTGCCCGATCCCCGTCTCCGCGGGGACGGCCTCTTCCCGAACCTCGACCGGGGCGTCCGCGATCTCGTGCACCCGCCTCAGCGACACCTTGGCGGTGGCGAGGCTGGCGTAGAGGCCCATCAGCGCCTGCACGGGGCCCATCAGGCGCATCTGGTACATCATGAACCCGCCGAGCGTCCCCATGCTCAGCGTTTCGTCGAGTACGCGGAAACCGCCGTAGAGAAAGACCATGCCCATGCCGGCGGACAGGATCACGCCGGGCATGCCGCCCGCTAGGTAGGTCACGCGCTGCATCGCCATCAGCGCGTCGATGAACGATCGATTGCGGTCCTGGAACCTTCCCGCCTCGCGCGCCTGCGCGTTCGACGTGACGACGAGCCGCATGGCCGAGAGGGTCTCTATGAGGAAGCTCCCGATGTCCGCGCTCCGCTCGCGGAACGCCTTGACCCGGCGCTCGAGCCGTCGGCGGTAGAGCACGAGGGCCCAGATGCTCAGTGGAAGGACGGCCAGTCCGGCCAGGAAGAGGCGGACGTCGAGCCAGATCATCATCCCGACCGCGCCGGCCAGGAAGAGGATGTTCCCGATCCAGGCCAGGGCGGCCTCGGCGGCGACGCGCTGAATCTCGCCGATGTCGTTGTTGAGGCGCGACACGATGTCGCCCATCCGGGTGCGGGCGTAGAACCGTGGCGAAAGTCGCTGCAGGTGGCGGTAGAGATCGAGACGCATGTCGAACAGGATTTCCGCCGACACTCGCGTGTAGCGCAGCCCGCTCGCGACATTCAGGACGAACCCCAGGGCGGTCAGGCCGACGAACGCGGCGACGATCCGGACCAGGCTCGCCCGGTTGCCGGCGAGCAGCGCGTCGTCGATCAGGTCGATGGATAGGAGGGGGACGAGGAGGGCGGCGCCGGTGCTCGCCAGGCTGAGGACGACGACCGGGACCAGACGCCGCCAGTACGGCGCGACGTAGGCGAGCGCGCGCCGGAACTGCGGGTCGAGCATCGGGTGACGGTCGCCGAGGCGCCTGCGCCGGGGCCTTGAGCGCGCCGCGGATCTCGTGGCGCTCGACCCGTGCCGCCGAACGTCGAAGAACTCCCGGGCAGCCCGGACGCGTTCAGGGCGCCGGCGGCATCACGATGAGGCCCGACGTCATGTCGCCGTCGAGCGTCAGCGTGTCGAGGTAATCGAACGTTTCGGCGTCGTAGAAGTCGATGGTGTTGCCGGCCGAGGAGATGTACAGCACCTCGCCGTTCGTGCTGACGTCGAGCGCCATCCGGGGCCGTCCCTCGATGGGCCGCCGGTAGCCGATGCGCCGCTCGTCGAGGTGGAACGTCCAGAACTCGTAGTGATCGATGCTGCTCGACAGCCCGTAGGCCCGCTGCCGCCCCGGGGCCAGCGCGAACTGGATGGGCCGCGGCGGGCCGATGGTGTAGAAGTCGACCACCTCCCGGTTCGGGAGGTCGATGCGCGCGATGCCCAGCAGGTCGCGGTCCTGCGCGTCGTCGTGCACGGTGAACAGGTTGGTGAAGAACCCGGGCTCCTCGTAGACCAGGTCGTCGTCGAAGCCGAAGTCGATGGCGCCCATGCCGGGCTCGATCGACTCGCGCAGCGACCAGCGGTCGACCTCCTCGAACGTGTCGGCCTCCAGGATCAGGATCTCCGCGCGGTCGAAGAAGTACAGGTACTCCCCGTCCGGGGAGAAGAGCATGCGCGAGCTGAACGACGCAGCACCGGTCGGCCACGGCAACTCGCGCTGGATCTCGTGCGTGGCGAGGTCGATCTGCAGCAGGCTGTACGGCTCCACCTCGTAGCGGTCGATGAGCTTGGTCGCCGCGTCGACGTGGAGAATCGCCGTCGCTCCGTCGGGCGCGACCCGGAACGACCGGATGCGCACCTTCCGGTTCCCCTCGCTGAGGGTGAACGAGTCGGCCACCTCCCGCGCGGCTATGTCGACCGTGGTCATGTGCTCGAAGGTCGTGTCGACGAAGTGGAACCGGCTCCGGTCCGCCGAGACGACCAGCGCGCGCGGCGGGCCGTGCGGAACCGCGATCTCGTCCACGACGCTCGCGGTGGCCTCGTCGATCACGAGGATGCGACTCGGAAACGCGGCGAGGTAGAGCGTCCCGTTGCCCGCGACGACCTCCACGCCGGGTGTCGTTGCTCCAATGCCGGGCTGTGCCGCGGCCGGCGCCGCGACTGCAAGAGTGACCACGAGCAGCAGGAGGAGCGTCCTACGGGAATATGAGGTCAACCTTCCGCCAGTCCTTCTGCGCCGCCGCGCACTTGCTGGTCCAATCCGGCGCATGATTCAACTGGTCCGGCACCTGCGCCGGCCAGAAACAGCCCAGGTGGCAGTCGAAGAGGTCGCGCTCGACCGGCTGGCACAGCCCCGCCGTACCGCCGTTGGCGTCGACCTCCCACCCCGGATAGAAGACGAAGCTGCAGCCCATCGGGATGTGCGGGCCTTCGGCCTTGGGCGGCGCGGCCGGGCCGTCCTGCAGGGCCACCACGCGCCCGTCGGCCTGCGCGGCGCGGCGGCGAGCCTCGGTCGCCTCGTACGCGATGCGGGCCGCCTTCTGGTTAACGGGCCTCAGATGCGTCATCGTTCACCTCGGTCGCCGGACCCGCCGGCGAGTCGAACTGTCGCAGGAACGCGGGGTTCCGTTCGGCGATCTCGCCGTAGATCTCCAGGCAGGACTCGGTCCAGCCGCGGATCCACTCGCAGTAGTGGAGGTTGGGCGCCTCGGTCGTGCCGTAGCGGGTGTGCGCCTCGTGGTAGCAGCCGCCGGCGCAGAGGGGACGCGCCCAGCACGTCCGGCAGTCGGTCTTGCGGTCGATGTGGTGGGCGTCGAGGAACGCCTCCTGCGCCGCGCCGTCCACGCCGTCGCGCACGGTCCCCAGCTTGTGGTCGTCGGAGCCGGCGAAGCGGTGGCAGAGGGCCACGTCGCCGTTGGTGGCCACCCCCATCAGCCCCAGCCCGGCCCCGCACGGAAGCGCCTTGCTGGCGCCCTTGTGCAGCTCCTCGATCGTGTCGCGCACGTTGCTGAAGCCGTGCCGCCGACCCTCGAGCGCGGCCTCCAGGAACTCGTACCCCAGGGACCTGAACTGCGCCAGCATCGACTCGAAGCCGGTCTCGCCGATCGCGTGGGAACGCCCCGGCGACGTGGTGACGGGCGCGAAGCCGACCTCCCAGAAGCCGATGTCGTCGGTCAGGTGCCGGTAGATGCGGGTGATGTCGAGGACGTCGGAGGTCAGCGTCACGCGCGCCCCGATCGGCCGCGAGCGGTGCCGCTTGAGCAGCTCCCGCACCTTCGGGGCCACCACGTCGTAGCTCCCGCGGCCGTCGTGGAAGACGCGGAACTTGTCCTGCATCTCCTTCGGGCCGTCGATGGAGATGGTGACGCCGACGTCGTTGTCGGCCAGGAACTCGATGACCTCGGGGCGGAGCAGCGTCCCGTTGGTCGTCAGGCTGAACTCGACGCGCTTCCCGGCCTCGGCGGCGCGGGCCCGCGCGTAGGGGATGGTCTTCTCCAGCACCGCGAAGTTCAACAGCGTCTCGCCGCCGAAGAAGGTCAGCCGCACGACCGGGCTGTTGCCGGAGCGCTCGATCATGAAGTCGACGCTCTCGCGCGCCGTCTCCTCGCTCATCAGCTTCGGCATCCCGCCCGCCGTCGGCTCGGCGATCTTGTCCTCGCCGTACTCGTAGCAGTACGCGCAACTGAGGTTGCAGCGGTTGGTGACGTTGACGACGAGCGTCGAGAGCGGGATCGGCGTCAGCGGAATGATGTTCGGGGCGGGCGCCGGGGCGGGCTCCGCCGCCCGCGCGGGGTCGACCGGCAGGATCGCCCGCGCACCGGCCAGCTCGGAGAGCGTGGCCTCGACCTCCGCAGGCTCGAAGCGGCCGGCGAGGCGCGCCATGAGCTCTGCCGGTGCCAGTTGCCGCCCGCGCAGCGTGTCGACGACCGCGGCCGAGGTGTCGTCGAGCGCGAATACCGCGGCGCTCGGCACGAGATAGAGGAAGTGCCGTCCCGCGGCCTCGAACGGGTGACATTCGCCGAGCGCGATGTGAGTCATGGGCCCTCGGCTCCGCGGCGCAGGTAGACCGGCACCGATACCACGAGGTGGGTGCGGGCCCGCTGCGGAGGCTCGAGCGCCACGCCCGCGGGGCCCGTGCTCACCGTCGCCACCACCCACACGTCGCCTACGTTGTTGCGCTCGCCGCTGCGCTCGGGGTTCGGACCGTCGAGGGCTGGCTCGAAGATGCCCTGCCCGTCGATGCTGCCGACGAACTCGGTGTCGTCGTCGCCGAAGGTGACGGCGTACTCTTCGAGGCTCCACGCGGCGTCCACGATGCCGAGGTCGAGGTCGTCGCCGGTCTCCGCCTCGCCGTCCGGCCCGTCGTGCCACGCCCGGGCCTCGAAGCGCTCGTACTGCTTCGGGATCGCCCCACCCCCGACGCGCGCGAGCCCGGTCCGCGGCGCCACCGCAATCCGGTGCACCTCGTCGAACACGACGACGGCATCGGGGAGGGCGGCCTCGCCGACGAAGAGGTCGCGCGGCCCGACGCGGGCGTCGGGCGCCACCTGCACGCGGAGGGTCGCCTCAGCGGCCGACGCGTCGCTGACGGCGGTCACCGTCAGGCCGGCGCCGAGGTCCACCGACGCCGCGTCGAGAGCGTCCGGCAGGTTGACGCCGAAGAGCTGCAGGGTCACCTCGCCGCCGGCGGTCGGCACGGCCGGCGGCCAGACGCCCGTGAGCACCGGCTGCGCGCCGGCGCGGTGCAGCGTCACGTCGATGCCCAGCTCGTCGTAGACACCGGTGAACCAGCGACCGGTCATCGACTCGCGGTCGCGCGACACGCTGAGCACTTCCCGCAGCGCGGGCTGATCCGAGCTCGAGCTGGTGGTGCTTCCCCGCCACTGGAAGCCGGTGAACACCCGTGCCCGACCCGAGCGGGTGACGTCCCGGCCGCGCGCCGCATAGGTGTAGCTCGCGGTCGTCCGGAACTGGTCCGGCGCATCCGGATTCACCGTCACCACGACCTCGCCGTAGACCGGACCCTGGCCGCGCTCGCGGCCCACCAGCGCCCACGACCCTTCCAGGCGTGGCTCGGTACGCATGTTCGCGGCCCAGCTCGTCCACTCCGGGGTGTGGAGCGGGAACACCTCGGCCAGGTGCGCCACGGCGCGCTCGACCGCGCTCGGGCCGTCGTCCCCGTCGCCGTCCGATTCGATGCGGCGCATGAACGACTGGAAGTCGGTGAAGGGGTACAGGGCGCGGTGCATCGCCGTCAGCAGGTCCCACTCCCCCCGCGTCCGCCGCTGGTTCAGCACCCGGCCCATCGAGTGGCAGCGGTTGCAGGTGATCTGCGTCTCCGGGTCGGCCGCGTAGTAGTAGTCGAGGTTGTCCCGGCGCTCCGAATGGAACGCGCCCTCCGCGGCCTCCTCGGGGGCGAGGCCGTGATGCGTCGCGAGGTAGGCGATCGCCTCGCGCGCGTCCTCCGGCTCGATCTGCAGGTCGTTCAGCAGCACCATGCGCCGCACGGTCTGCTGCCAGCCCTCGGGGGTCGTCCGCTGGTACGAGATGCGGCTCATGCGCCGCTCCTCGTCCGCGCGGTGGCAGTCTCCGCAGACACGGTGCACCAGGTCGCTCGTGACGGGGATGCCCCCTTCCGGGAGGGGCGCGGCTTCCTGGGCCTCGGGCGCCGCGGCCGCCGAGCCGGTGGCGATCAGGGCCGCCGCCAGGACCGGAGCGGCGTGGGGGAGAACTCGCCGCGCCGAGACGGAACGAATCCAGAGTGATGTCCGCATGTGGTGGCTCACGTTGTACCACACAAGCCCGCCGGGGGTCGAACCGAGCGGCGGGTGAACCGCGCAGAGCGGCCAGTTCTGCGCGCTACCGCCATCGCGCAGCCAGCAGGACCGTCGAACCGAGCGCCGCGCACACCGCGGAGCGGCGAGGGCGTCTGCTGCGCGCCGGCCGGCCGGGTCGAGCGCGCAGCGGACGTGAACCGGTCAGGCGCCGGTCCGGCGATGCCGGACCGTCCGCTCACGCATCGTTCCGCAACAGCCCCGTTCCGAGCAGCACGGACAGGGCGCCGAGGAAGTCGGGAAGTTCCACCGGCGCGTGGGATCGACGGTAGGCGGCGTAGAGATCGGGGACCTGCGTATGCTCGGCGGCCATCGCGACGAGCGCCGGCAGATCGATGCCCCGGAGGTGGCGGACGGCGACGGTCCCGGCTGCCCCGGCATCGAGCGACAGGCTCCGAGCAGCGACGATCTCCCGGCCCTCCACCGCCGACACGGTCGTCGCGCGAGCCGCCGAGGTCGGCCGCAGCCGGATCGAGGGGGCGCGCCGGAGTGCCTCGAACGCCGCCAGCACCGCGGGGTCGGCCCGGAGGGCCGCTACCACGTCGTCTTCTCCCTCTCCGCCCTCCGCCTCTGGAGATGCGCCGACGCCGACCGGATCCGACCGGTCGCTCCAGAAGGGGTGCAGCTCGCGGCGCGAGACCTGGGCGAAGAAGGCCGCGGTCTGGCGGCGGTAGCTCGCCCAGATCTGCCGCTCGCGCCCGGCGTGGAAGTCCCGCGCGAGGCTTGCGCGTTCCGGGTGCCGGAGACAGGTGTTGGTCGCGACGGCGGCCAGCCACCCCGACGCCATCGCCTTCTTGACCCCGAACGACGACAGCGGATCGATGAACGTGGCGGCGTCGCCCACCAGAAGGAAGCCGGGGCCCCCGAAGCGGCGGGCGCCGTACTGCGAGGCGTCGCACGCCCACGGCGGGCCCTCGAGCGCCGCCCCGCCCGTGGCGCGGGCGAGATGAGTGGTCTTGCCGAGCTCCGCGAGGTAGCGCGCCCGGAGCGATTCGGCGCGATCGGCCCGGGTCGTGCGCGGGTCGACCATCACGGTGACGTAACGCCGCTGCGGCGACACCGGCACGGACCAAGCCCACCCGTCGGCGTAGGCCTCGACCACCGTCCGCGCGTCGTCGCTTGGAGCCGCGTCGCCGCTCGGGGCCGCGTCGCTTCCAACGCCCGGTGCGTTGCCGCCGCCATCGTCGCCGGGAGCCCGGTCCGGGAGAGGCCACCGGTCCGGGCGCCGCCAGACGCCGACGAGCGCCAGCGTCGTCTCGCCGGCGTGCACCCGGGTCCGGTGCCGCCGCGCGACGATGCCGGCCCGTCCCGAGCAGTCGAGCACGAAGCGGGCGTGCGCGGTGACGGCGCGTCCCCGTTCGTCGCGACCGTGGAGCTCGACCCCGGCCGCCGGCCGGTCCACGACGCCCGCGCCGGCCCCGCGCAACGCGCCCGACCGTACCCGGCCGCCTCCGGCCGCACCCCGAGACCCCAGGTCGCTTCCGGCCGCGCCCGGCGACGCCGCGCGGCTTCCGGCCGCGCCCGCCGTCAGGTTCTCGTCGGCCATGGTGACGTCGCGCACGGTCACCCCGGTCCGTACGGCCGCGCCCGCGCGCTCGGCCTCGGCGAGCAGGACGCGGTCGAAATCGCGCCGCAGAACCTGGAGTCCGCGTCCGGCGCCGAACGCCGCGACGCGCGGCCGCGCGCCCTCCCAGCAGACGGTGTTGCCGCCGCTCGTGAGGAATCCTGCGGCCTCGATCGCTTCCCGGACGCCGACTGCGTCGAACACCTTGCGGCAGCTCGGGGGCAGCGACTCGGCGAGGGAGGGATGGCCGGAGTCGGACTTCGTCAGCAGCAGGACGGAGTGCCCCCAGGCCGCCAGCAGGCGCGCGGCGGAGGCTCCCGCGGGTCCGCCTCCGATGACGGCCACGTCGACCGCCGCGCGAGCCTCCCCCTCCACGTACGCCCCTGCGCCGCGGGTCATCGGCCTGCGCGCGGTCAGCCGCCACCTGCCCTTCGGTGCGCCATCGCACCTGCTCCTCGGTGCGCCATCCTGCAGCACGGATTGCACGGACGCCGTCGAGGCGCCGATACGCGAGGGGAGGGGGCCAATCGATGACGCTCAGCCAGAAGCAGCGCGACCTCTGCGCCGAGAGCCGGTGGGATTTCTCCGACCTCCGCGCCCTCTTCCTCAACTGCACGCTCAAGCGCACGCCGGAGGTCTCGCATACGCAGGGCCTGATCGACATCGCAGCGGCCGTCATGGAGGCGAACGGCGTGTCCACGGAGGTCATCCGTCCCGTCGACCACGACCTCGCGCACGGCGTCTGGCCGGACATGACCGAGCACGGCTGGGATCACGACGACTGGCCCCCCATCCTCGAGAAGGTGATGGCCGCCGACATTCTCGTCGTGACGTCGCCGATCTGGCTGGGCGAGAAGTCGTCGGTCTGCACGCAGGTCATCGAGCGCCTCTACGCAGCCTCGCACCTCCTCAACGAGGCGGGCCAGTACGCCTACTACGGGCGCGTCGCCGGTTGCCTCATCACGGGCAACGAGGACGGCGCCAAGCACTGCGCCATGAACATTCTGTACTCGCTGCAGCACCTGGGCTACGTGATTCCGCCGCAGGCGGACGCCGCGTGGCTGGGCGAGGCGGGTCCGGGACCGTCCTACCTCGACGAGGGCTCCGGCGGGCCGCAGAACGATTTCACCAACCGCAACACCACCTTCATGACGTGGAACCTGATGCACCTGGCGCGGCTACTGAAGGAAGCGGGCGGCATCCCGGCCCACGGCAATCAGCGCTCCGCCTGGGATGCCGGCTGCCGCTTCGACTTCCCCAACCCGGACTATCGGTGAGGGTTTCCGTCGCGGGATGGTGCCGAGGGGGCGAACGGGAACCGGCGCCGGTGCCCGAGCTCGTCAGTCGCCGCGCCGCTGGACCCGCGCGGTCAACACGGTCTGCACGGTCGATTCGAGCGCATCCAGCCGGCCCGTCAATCGGTCGATCCGACTGGACAGGCGCGCCTCGACGCGCGTCGTCTGCCAAGCGTTGAAGAGCACGCCGGCCGCGGCGAGGAAGGACGCCGCGGCGGTGAGGACTGCGAGCGTGTCCATCAAGTCGAGTCTATCGCAGACAGACCGGCTCCGCGGCGCGGTTCCTTCGAGGCTCCCCGCGGGTCACGGGGTTGGCGGAAGCAGTTGACGATGCACCCCGAGCCCCGCATGCGCATGTCCGGCAGGGTCGAGCGCATGACGTTCATCAGGCCGAAGACGTTCGTCTCTCCGGGGGCGCGCTTCCGTGGAGACGCGGATTCTGATTGAATTAGGTCGGTCCGCCGCCTTTGGGCTCGGTTCGACGGTGCTCCGATGAAGCCGCAGGTCCGCGCCGCGCTCGCAACCCTTGCGCTCGTGTTCGCTCCGGCCACGGGCTGGGCGCAGTCCGCGCCGGCCCGCACGGCCTGGGGGGCGCCGGACCTGCAGGGCGTCTGGAACCATGGGACAGCCACCCCGCTGGAGCGCCCCGAGCGGCACGCGGGGCGGGCGAGGCTGACCGAGGCCGAGATCGCGGAAGTCAACGCGGCCCAGCGATCAGCCGAAGGGGTCGGGGCCCGGCGTGTCGTCTGGTGGGAGCGGGGCTTGTCCGACGGACGGACCTCGATGATCGTCGATCCGCCCGACGGGCGCATGCCGTTGACGCCCGCGGCGGCGGCGGAGCTCGGCGCCCGCCCGCCAAGGGGAGCGGCGGGGCCGGAGGACCGCAACCTCGGCGAGCGTTGCATCTCGAGCGGCGTGCCGCGGCTCGGCGGTCCCTACAGCCAGAACATCCACATCGCGCAGACGCCCGACCACGTGGAGGAGCTTCTGTACGAGGTGACGTTCGAGGATCCGAAGCTCTGGACGCAGCCGTGGACGGCGGCCCTCACGATGCCGCCGACCGACGGGCCGATGTTCGAGTACGCCTGCCACGAGCGGAACGACGGCATGACCGCGCTGCTCGACATCGCGCGCGGGGAGGAAGCCGCGGCGCGCGGCGAATCCGGATCGCGGTAGGAGTTGGGAGGGCATCTTGACAGGCAGCTTCCGTTCCGCGCCGGCGCGACCTTGGCCCCGCCGGGCGGCGGCCGCGGCCGGGGCAGCCGTACTTTGCGCGCTGCCCGCGGTGGCCGCTGGCCAGACGCCGGCCGTCGACGCGGTGATGGACAGGGCGGCCGTCCGCGTGGCGGCGGTCATCGAGGATCTGGCCACCGTCGTGATGGAGGAGGACTACCGCCAGGTCTACTTCTCCGGCCAGCCGCGGAGCGGCCCGGCGCGCAGCCACCTGCGCTCGGACTTCCTGCAGGTGAGGCTGGCCGGCTCCGAGGAGCTGACCGGGTTCCGCGACGTCATCGAGTACAACGGGCAACGGGTGCGGGACCGCGAGAACCGGTTGGCGGAGCTGTTCCTCGGAAGCCACGAGACGGCGATGGACCAGCTCCGGAGCATCACGGAGGAGAACGCCCGTTACAACGTCGGTTCGACGGTCCGGACGTTCAACGTGCCGACGTTCGGCCTGTTCGGTCTCCACCCCGCCAACTCGGGGCGCCTCCGCTTCGAGAAGGTCGGCGAAGGGTGCGCCGGCGTCGACGCCGCGTGGGACGTCCGGTTCGACGAGATCGCGTCTCCGACCATGACGCGGGGCTACAACGGGATCGACCTCCCGGCGCAGGGGCGCGTCTGCGTCGACCCGGATACCGGCGACATATACGAGACCGAGATCGAGTTGCGGCACCCGGCGGTGGAAGGGCGCCCGGAGACCGAGGCGGAGGCGCGGGTCACGTTCGGCCGCGAGGCGGAGACCGGGCTCTGGGTGCCGGTCGAGATGCGGGAGCGCTACGAGGAGCGAGGCGGGGGGAGGATGAGCGGCACCGCGCGCTACTCCGACTTCCGGCGCTTCGCCGTCGCCGTGGACGAAGACTGGACCGAGGAGCCGGAAGCGAGGTAGGCGTCGGCGCCGTCGGGCGACGAATGAAGGACCAGGTCGCCGCCCGCATCCCGAAGGGGTGGTCGGCGGTTTCCGCCGGAGACGGCCTGCAGTCGCTCTGGCGGTCGACAGAAGCCGTAGGCGGGCGTGGGGAGCGGAGTTCATGCAGGAACGCCAGACAATGAGCCGCGGCATCGGGTTCGGAGTGCGCCGGAGCGCGCCCTCGCTGATCGAGTTCCTGCCGGCTGTGCCCCTGGCGGCCGTGCTCGTGGGGGCCGCGAGCCTGATGGCCGTGGCCCCGGCGGGCGGTGCCGAGGCGGACGGCCGGCGCCTCATCGAGGCCGTACGGGCGGAGGACACCGAGTCCGTCGTCGCGCTACTCGACCGGGGAGCCGACGCGCGCACGGCGCAGCCCGACGGAGCGACGGCCCTCCACTGGGCGAGCTACCGGGACGCCGTAGACCTCGCCGACCTCCTCCTTGCCGCCGGCGCCGACGTCGACGCGGCGAACGACTACGGCCTCACTCCGCTCGCGCTCGCGTGCGAGAATGGCTCGGCGCCCATGGTGCGCCGGCTGCTGGCCGCAGGTGCGGATCCGAACGCTGTTCGCACGACGGGCGAGACTTCGCTCATGACCTGCGCGCGGACCGGCAGCCTCGGGGCGGTGGACGCGCTGCTCGCGGCCGGCGCTTACCCGAACGCCGCGGAGTCCTGGCGGGGGCAGTCGGCGCTGATGTGGGCGGCGGGGGAGGGACACACCCCGGTGGCCCGCGCCCTCGTGGCGCACGGCGCCGACGTCCGGGCGCGGTCCGCGGCGGGCTTCACGCCGCTCCTGATCGCCGCCCGCGAGGACCGGCCGGCGCTGGCGCGGCTGCTCCTCGACGCGGGCGCGGAGGTGAACGCGCCGGCCCCCGACGGCCTGACGCCGCTCCTCGTTGCGACGCTGCGCGGGCACGCGGCGCTGGCCATCGCCCTGTTGGAGCAGGGAGCCGACCCGGACGCCGGCAGCGCCGGCTACGCGGCGCTCCACTGGGCGGCCGGCTCCTGGCACACGGAGCTGACCGGCAGCCTGCGCGGCATTGCCACGGAGCGCGACGAGGAGTGGCGCTCGCTCAACGGGCTCGGAGTGGGCCGGCTCGCGCTCGTCGACGCCCTCCTCGCGCACGGCGCGGATCCCGACGCGCGCCTTGCGGCGCACCCGCCGCAGTTCGGCTTCGCCAGCCAGCGCTTCCGCGTCAGCCTGACGGGCGCCACGCCGTTCCTGCTCGCCGCCATGGACGGCAACCTCGCCGTGATGCGGGCGCTGGCGGCGGCGGGAGCCGATCTGCACCTGCCGACGGAGCAGGGGACGACGCCCCTGATGATGGCGTCGGGCCTGGGGCGGGTCCCGGCCGAGACGCGCGTCACCGAAGGGAACAGCCTGGAGGCGGTCCGGTTCCTGCTCGAGCGCGGCGCCGACATCAACGCGGCCAACGGCGACGGCCGGACGGCGCTGCACGGGGCGGCCCACGTTCGCTCCGACGCGCTCGTGCAGCTCCTGGTCGATCACGGGGCGGCCGTGCGGGCGGGCGACCGGCGCGGCATCACGCCGCTGATGATCGCCGAAGGCGGCGGGCACATTCTCCTGCCGGGCCTCGGGGGCGGGAGCACGGCGGATCTGCTCCGGGCGCTCGGCGGCGGCGAGGGTGGCGCCGACCTCATCGGCCGCTTCGACGAGGGACCCATCCGCTAGTGGCCTGCGCGCGTCGGAGCGCGCTGGAGGCCGGAGTCTGACGATGGCAACGCGCATCGCAGGAACGGACAGGCCGGCCCGGGCTGGGGCGGAACACACGCTCCGCTTGGAGGTCGCCGCGGTTTCGCGCCTCGCGCTCGGGCTGGGGGTCGCGGCCGTGCTGGGAGCGGGCGCGGTCTCTTCGGCGGCTGCCCAGCCGGCCGCGGCGGGCGACCCGGCCGCCGCACCGGTGGCGGCGCCAACCGCCCCCGACGAGCACGACACGTACCGGGCCGTCCTCGATCGCTACTGCGTCGCCTGCCACAACGAGCGGACGCTCACCGCCAACCTGGCCCTCGACACAGCGGACATCGCGCACGTCGGCGACGCGGCGGAGGTATGGGAGAAGGTCCTCGAGAAGCTGCGGACGCGGGCGATGCCGCCCCCGCGGCGCCCCCGGCCGGCGGACGAGACGTACGACCGGTTCGCCGGCTGGCTGGAAGACGAGCTCGACGGTGCCGCGGCGGCCCGCCCCGACCCCGGCCGGCCCACCATCCACCGGCTCAACCGCCTGGAGTATGCGAACGCGGTCCGCGATCTGCTGGGCCTGACGGTCGACGTCGACGCGATGCTGCCGGCCGACGACCTCGCCTACGGCTTCGACAACAACGCGGACATCCTCACGATCGCGCCCGGCATGCTGGAACGCTACATGTCGGCGGCCCGCAGGATCGGCCGCCTGGCCGTCGGTGATTCCGCCATCGACGCCGACGTCGTCCGCTATCCCGTCTCGTCGCTGCTCGTGCAGCGCGACCGGATGAGCGAGGAGATGCCCTTCGGATCGCGGGGCGGTGCGTCGGTCACGCATCACTTCCCGCTCGACGGCGAGTACGTCGTCGGCGTGACGCTCCAGGGCAACGGCGGGCGGCGGGAGCCGCAGGAGATCGACGTCCGCATCGACGGCGTCCGGGCCGCCCTGCTGCGGGCCGGTCAGGGTATGCGCGGCGGTGCGACGCGGGGGATGCCGACCGGCGACGATTCCCTCGCGGTGCGCGTGCCGGTCCGCGCCGGCACCCGCGTCGTCAGCGTGTCGTTCCTGAAGCGCACCGGGGTGACGGAAGGAGTGGCGCCCGAGCGGCTGCCGCTCTGGACGTTCAGCGCCGGCCGCGGTTACGTAGAGCCTATGGCGCTCGACAGCGTCGAGATCGAGGGCCCCTACCGGCCCCGGCCGGGTTCTGGCGGACCGGGCACGGGCCCGGCCGTCAGCCGCGACCGCATCTTCACCTGCCGCCCCGAGGGGCCTGCCGGCGAGGAGGCCTGCGCGAACGCCATCCTGACCACCCTTGCGCGCCGGGCGTTCCGCCGCCCGGTGACGGCCGGCGACCTCGAGGTGCTCGACTTCTTCTACCGGGAGGGGCGTCGCGCGGGAGGCTTCGAAGGGGGGGTCCAGCGCGCCATCGAGAGCCTGCTCGTCGACCCGGAGTTCCTCTTCCGCATCGAGCGCGACCCCGAGCGCGCGGCGCCGGGAAGCGCGTACCGCCTGAGCGACGTCGAGCTCGCCTCGCGCCTGTCGTTCTTCCTCTGGAGCAGCATTCCCGACGACGAGCTCCTCCATCTCGCGGAAGCGGGCCGCCTCCGCGACCCCGCGGTGCTCGAGCAGCAGGTGCGGCGGATGCTGACCGACGAGCGCTCGCGCGTGCTGGTCGACAGCTTTGCCGCGCAGTGGCTCCACCTGCGGCGCATGCGCACGGTGACGCCGGACGTCCTGGCGTTTCCGGGGTTCGACGACAACCTGCGCGACGCGCTGGTGCGCGAGACCGAGCTCTTCGTCGAGAGCCAGATCCGCGAGGACCGCAGCGTCGTGAACCTCCTGACGGCCGACTACACCTTCGTGAACGAGCGGCTCGCGCGGCACTATGGGATTCCGGGCGTGTACGGATCCCGCTTCCGTCGCGTGGCGCTCGGCGACGGCGCCCGGCGAGGGCTGCTGGGGCACGGGAGCATCCTCACCGTGACGTCGCTGGCCACCCGGACGTCGCCGGTCGTGCGCGGCAAGTGGGTGCTCGAGAACATCCTCGGCACGCCGCCCCCGCCTCCGCCGCCCGACGTGCCCGACCTGCCGGAGCGCGAGGCGGGTGAGGCGCCCCGCTCGATGCGCGCGCGGCTCGAGGCCCACCGCGCCAACCCCGCCTGCTCGGCCTGCCACGCGCGCATGGACCCGCTCGGGTTCGCGCTCGAGCACTTCGACGCCGTCGGGAAGTGGCGCGACGCGGAAGGCGGTGTTCCCGTCGATGCCTCGGGGGCGCTGCCGGACGGCACGACCTTCGACGGGCTGCCGGGCCTGCGCTATGTGCTGCTCGGGCGGCAGGACGAGTTCGTGACCACGGTGGCGGAGAAGCTGCTGACCTACGCCCTCGGACGCGGGATCGAGCACTATGATCGACCGGCCATCCGGGCCATCGTGCGGGACGCGGCGGCGGACGGCCACCGCTGGTCGTCGCTGGTGCTCGGCGTCGCCCGGAGCCTGCCGTTTCAGATGAGGAGAGCGGAGTCATGATGATCACCAGGAAGGCGCTGCCCCGGCGCACCGTGCTCCGCGGGCTCGGGACGGCCGTCGCGCTGCCGCTGCTCGACGGCATGGTGCCGGCACTGACCGCGATGGGCCGCACCGCGGCCCGGCCGACGCCCCGCCTGGGGGTGGTCTACGTTCCGCACGGCGCCGTGATGCGCAACTGGACGCCGGAGGCGGAGGGGGCGGGATTCGAGCCCTCGCCGATCCTGCAGCCGCTCGCGCCCTTCCGGGATCGGCTGCTGGTGCTGACGGGGCTCGATCATGCGCCGGCGGCGCAGATGCCGGGGGACCCCGCGGGCGGTCACGGGCGCATCACCGGCGCCTTCCTGACCGGCGTGCACGCGAAGCCGACCGAGGGGGCGGACTTCGAGGCGGGCCGCTCCGTCGACCAGATCGCGGCGGCCGAGCTCGGCCGCGAGACGCAGCTCGCCTCCCTCCAGGTGGGCATCGGGCTCCCCGAGTTCGGCGGCGCCTGCGACGCGGGCTTCAGTTGCGCCTACATCAGCACGCTCTGCTGGAGCACGCCGACGACGCCGCTGCCGATGGAGAGCAACCCGCGCGCGGTCTTCGAGCGGCTGTTCGGCGACGGCTCGAGCACCGACCCGGCTGCGCGCCGCGAGCGGATCCGGCAGGACCGGAGCATCCTCGACGCCGTGACCCGCAAGGTGGCCCGGCTCCGCAAGGGACTCGGCGCGGCGGACCGCGCGAAGCTCTCGGACTACCTGACCGCGGTGCGCGACGTCGAGCGCCGCATCGCGCGCATCGAGGTCGAGGCCGACCGCGAGCTGCCGGTCGTGGACCGGCCGTCCGCCAGCATCCCGGCCTCGTTCGAGGACTACGTGAAGCTGATGTTCGACCTGCAGGTGCTGGCCTACCAGGCCGACCTGACGCGCGTCGTCACGTTCCTCATGACGCCGGAGCTCACCGCCCAGACCTATCCGCAGATCGGGGTGCCCGACCCGCACCACGCGCTGTCGCACCACGAGAACAACCCGGAGAGCCTGGCGAAGCTGACGCGCGTGGGCACCTATCACACCGAGCTGCTGTCGTACTACCTCGAGCGGCTGGAGGCGACGCCGGACGGCGAGGCGACGCTCCTGGACCAGGTGATGCTGCTCTACGGAAGCGGGATGAGCAACAGCAACCTGCACAACATCCAGAACCTCCCGATCCTGCTGGCGGGCGGCGGCGCGGGGCGCCTCCGGAGCGGCCGGCACCTGCGCTACGCCGAGGGGACCCCGCTGACGAACCTCTTCATGTCGATGCTGGGCCTTGCCGGCGTGCCGGTCGAGCGCATCGGCGACAGCACGGGCAAGCTGAAGCACCTCACGGGGGTCTGACGCCGGGTTGCGGGCGGCAGCGTGCGGGGAGTACTGTAGGGCGCCGTACGGGCGTTTCAGGAAAGGGCAGGTAGATGAACGCGAAGCATCTCGGTCGGCTGGCAATCGCCGCCGCTCTCGTCATTGTCGTGATGCCGGCGGCCGCCGGCGCCCAGTCGGCTGCCGCCGCGGACGCCGAGGTGACGTTCGCGAAGGACATCGCGCCCATCCTCCAGCGGAGCTGCCAGAACTGTCACCGGCCGGCGTCCGTGGCCCCGATGTCGCTCCTCACCTACGAGGAGGCGCGCCCCTGGGCGCGCGCCATGAAGATGCGCACGGGCCTCCGCAACAAGCGCGGCGCCATGCCCCCCTGGTTCATCGAGCGCGATCTGGGCATCCAGCAGTACAAGAACGACATCTCGCTGAGCGAGGAGGAGATCGGGAAGATCGCAGCCTGGGCCGACGCCGGCGCACCGCTCGGCAACCCCGCCGACCTGCCGCCGCCGCTCGAGTTCCGGGCCGAGAACGAGTGGGAGATCGGCGAGCCGGACCTGATCGTCGAGTCGCCTTCGGTCGTCGTGCCGGCCGCCGCGCCGGACAAGTGGACCTCGCTCGGCACGATCCCGATCGGGCTCGAGGAGGATCGCTACGTGGCGGCGGTCGAGGTCAAGGAGTTCAACGACATTCCGCCGGACGGCACGGGCGACACCGTGGGCGGGCGCTACGTGTTCCACCACATGACCTACGGCGCGGTGGCGCCCGACGGCTCCGACCTGTCGTCGTCGACGCGGTTCCCGGTCCACGAGGTCGGCCGCAACGCGGACATCTTCCCGGACAACGCCGGCCGGCTGCTGCGCGCCGGGTCGTCGCTCGACCTCGAGACCGCCCACCTCCACTCGAACGGGCGCGAGACGCGCGCGCACCTGAAGTTCGGGTTCAAGCTGCACCCGAAGGGCTACAAGCCGGAGATCTCGCACGCGCGCACGCTGCTCGGGAACGGCGTCGACATCGACATCAAGCCGAACCAGGCCAACCAGGAGCTGCACGCCTACCGCGTGCTCGACACGCACACCCGGCTCGTCTCGTTCGAGCCGCACCAGCACGCCCCCGGCATGCGCATGTGCCTCGAGTCGATCTGGGGCCACAACATCGAGACGATCGCCTGCGTCGGATACGACCACAACTGGGTGAAGCAGTACATCTTCGACGACGACCACGCTCCGCTGCTGCCCAAGGGGACGATCCTCCACATCATCGGCTGGCTCGACACGACCGACGCCAACCGCAACGTCGCCGACCCGCGCAACTGGTCGGGCGGCGGCCGCCGTTCGGTGGCCAACATGTTCATCGACCTCGGCGAGGCGCTCGAGCTGACCGACGCGCAGTTCGAGCAGGAGATGGCCGAGCGCCGCGAGCGGCTGCGGCTGACGCCGAACGACCACGTCATCGGCTGCCCGCTCTGCCTGGTGGAGTTCCCGTCGCGGATGGACACGGTGGCGAACGAAGGCGGCCAGTAGGGCCGGGCTGGACGCAGGTCAGGGGTGCAGCGACGGTGATGGCTCATCGGTCGGTGATGACGGGGCTTCGGGCGCGGGGGTTTCGGGCGGCGCTGGTGCTGGCGGTCGTGGTGGGATTGGCCGCCGCGGCCGGCGCCCAGACCCGGTTCACCTACTCGCGGGGGCAGAGCGTGTCGCCCGCCTACGAGGGGTGGTGGCAGAACGAGGACGGCACCTACACGATGTTCTTCGGCTACATGAACTCGAACTGGGTGCAGGAGCTCGACGTCCCGATCGGGCCGGACAACAGCATCGAGCCGGGCGGGCCGGACCGCGGCCAGCCGACGCACTTCTATCCGCGGCGCAACATGTTCCTGTTCACGGTCGACGTCCCGGCCGACTTCGGCGACCGGGAGCTCGTCTGGACCCTGACCACCAACGGCGTGACGGAGCGCGCCTACGGGAGCCTGCGCACCGACTACCTGCTCGACCGGCAGACGATCGCCACCGAGATGGGCTCGAACTTCGGGCGCATCCGGGACGAGTGGCGCACGAACGAGTTCCCGTCCCTCAGTCTGGCCGTCGATCAGCCGCGCCGAATCCGCGTTGGGCAGCCGCTGCGGCTCGTCGCATTCGTGAGCGACGACGGCGAGCCGGCGGGCAACTACAGGCCCCCGCAGCCGGAGCCGGGGAAGCCGCACCCGGCCTACACGCCGCCCCGGCAGATCGTCCCCGGCAACCCGCCGGGCGTGCGCTTCGCCTGGATCGTCTACCGGGGCGACGCGTCGCAGGTCACGTTCGGCCCGACGCAACTCAAGATGTGGCAGGACACGCGCGTGTACTCCAACTCGCCGTGGTCGCCGCCCTACATCCTTCCGCCGGTGCCTCCGGACGGCCGCTGGGACGTGGAGGCGACGTTCGACGAGCCGGGGACGTACGTGCTGCGCGCCATCGCCGGCGACGGAGCCTTGCGTACCACCGAGAATCTCACGGTCACCGTGACCCGTTGAGGACTCGTAGCGGTCCCGTGACCCGCTCGGCGGGTCGCGGGAACCGGACGCCGCAAGCCAGAGGAGAGGGCGATGCGTAGAAGGATCACACGTCTCGTCGTCCGGTGGTGGGTGCTTCCGCTCGCGCTGACGGTGGGCGCCTCGACGGCGGGCGCCCAGGATCTGCGGTTGGTCGGCGCCGCTGCAGCGCAGGACGCGAAGGCGGTGCGGGCGTTGCTCGACGAGGGTGCCGATGTCCATGCGCGTCGCGCGGATGGGGCGACGGCGCTCCTCTGGGCGGCGCACTGGGACGATCTCGAGACTGTCGGCCTGCTGCTCCGGGCCGGAGCCGACGTGAACGCGGCCGACGATCACGGCGTGACGCCGCTGCACCGGGCCGCCGAGAACGCCAGCCCGACGATGACCGACGCGCTCCTCGCGGCAGGCGCGGACGCAAACGCCAGCCAGACGAGCGGGCTGACACCGGTGATGACCGCCGCGCGCACCGGCAACGTGCAGGTGGTGCGCCGCCTGCTCGCGGGCGGAGCGCGCGTCAACGATGCCACGTCGGAGACCGGGAGCACGGCGCTGATGTGGGCCGTCGCCGAGCGGCACGCCGGCGTCGTGCGGGCGCTGATCGACGCCGGCGCCGATCCCCGGGCCTCGACGGTCAAGGGCTTCACGCCGCTCCTCTTCGCGGCGCGGAACGGCGACATCCCCATGGCCCGCACCCTGCTGGCGGCGGGGGTCGACGTCGATCACACCGGCGCGGACGGCACGCACGCCCTGCCCTACGCGATCATCCTGGGCCATGACGCCTTCGCCCATTTCCTCATCGAGGAGGGCGCAGACCCGAATGCGTCGATGGGCGGCATCCGCGCACTGCACGCGACCGTCGGCCGCGTCGACACCTGGCTGGGGGACTGGAACCGGCGGCACGGCGGCAGCGACCGCTACCGCACGATCGGGCGGCGGGCCATCGAGCCGACCCGCGCCCTCGCGCTGGTCGAGGCGCTGCTCGCGCGCGGCGCGGACCCCAACGCCGGGACCACCGCGTCCGGGATGTTCATGAGCTACATCGGCTATCCGCGGAAGGGCGCCTTCGAGCCGTTCGCCTGCGGCACCGGCGACCTCCGCGGGGCGACGCCCCTCTGGGTCGCCGCGTACTGGGCGAACTCGCGGGTCCGCGACATCCGCGCCGGCCGGGGCGATGGCGGCGGGGCGATGGCGGTCGCCGAGAGCGAGGCCAGCGCCGCGATCCTGCAGGCGCTCCTCGCCGCGGGGGCCGACCTGCACCAGACCACCGTCGACGGCACGACGCCGCTCATGGTTGCGGCGGGGCTCGGCCGCTCCACCTACACGCCGCGCGAGCCGCGCGGGGTGCGGTCGCTCGGGGCGGAGACGGCGGTCCGCATCCTGCTCGACGCCGGGGCCGACATCAACGCCGTCAACGAGGCGGACTTCACGGCGCTCCACGGCGCCGCGTTCCGCGGGCTGAACGAGGTGATCACCTACCTCGTCGAGCAGGGCGCCGACATCGACGCGCGCGACTTCCGGGGCCGCACCGCCTACCGCATGGCCGAGGGTTCCAAGCAGTCGTTCCAGTTCCAGAGCTGGCCGGAAACCGCGGCGCTCATCGCCGAGTTGGGCGCCAACACCCGACTGGGCATCCCCGGGACCGTGCAGGAGCGGCTGCGCGACGTGCCCGCCGCCGCGAACGACAACTAGAAGTCTGCGCCGCAGAGTACCGCGCCGGGGACTTGCGGCGCGCCTGCGAGGGCGCGCGGGCGCGGTCCCCTGTCGCGCGTCCCGGGATTGCCTGCCGGTGCGGCCGCGCGCATCGAGCCCGGCAGGGACGGAGGAGTGCCTGATGGAGCGCCGCGACGTAGTTCTGGTTCTCATGATCGCGCTCGTCGCGACCGGTGTCTCCGTCCCGTCTCACGCCGTGGCGCAGGGTACGTCTCCGGCCACGGAGGCAGCCCACCGAGCGGCGGAGGCGACGGGCGTCCAGGCGCAGGAGGCTGACCCGTTCGCGTCGCCCCCGCCGAGGGGGTTGCCGGACCGCCCGCGGGTTCTCGAATCGGATGGCCAGAGCTTCCGCGTCGTCCCGATCGCGGGGCTTACCCGCCCCTGGGCGCTCGCCATCCTGCCCAACGGCGACATCCTGGTCACGGAGCGCGGGGGGCGCCTGCGCATCATCCGCGACGGCGTGCTCGACCCGGAGCCGATCGCCGGGGTGCCCGAGGTCAACACCGGGGCAATCAACGCCGGGTTGATGGACATCGCGCTGCATCCGCAGTTCGCCGAGAACCGGCTGATCTACTTCACCTACTCCAAGCCGATGCCGGGCGGACCCTTCGAGGATTTCCAGGGGATGCGCGACGCGGCGACGGTCACGCTGGCCCGGGCGCGGTTCGACGGGGGCAGCGCGCTCGCCGACGTCGAGGACATCTTCGTCGCCGACGCCTGGGCGCAGGGCACGTCCGGATCGCGCCTCGCCTTCGGGCGCGACGGCCGGATCGTCATGACGGTCGGCATGCCCACGCGGCACCGCATCGGCAACGCCGACGACGCCCAGAACCCCGCCAACCACGCGGGCAAGGTGCTGCGCCTCAACGACGACGGCTCCGTGCCGTTCGACAACCCCTTCGTCGACCAGGACGGCCACCGCCCCGAGATCTACGCCTTCGGCATCCGCAACGCCCTCGGCCTCTACGTGCATCCCGACACCGGAGCGATCTGGGAGACGGAGAACGGGCCGATGGGAGGCGACGAGCTCAACGTCATCGAGGCCGGCCGCAACTACGGCTGGCCGGTCGTCTCCTACGGCACCGACTACACCGGCAACAAGATCGGCGGCCTGTCGGGCACCACCTCGGAGCACCCATGGGCTCCCGGCATGGAGGAGCCCTTCATGTTCTGGAACCCCTCGCCCGCCCTCGCCGGGCTGACCTTCTACACCGGCGACGCCTTCCCGACCTGGAAGGGCAACATCTTCATCGCCGCGATGGGCAGCGGCAACCTGGGCTCCCGCCAGCTCCACCGCATCGTCCTCGGCCAGACCGGAGGAACGCAGCGCCGCGGCAACCGCACCCTGCTGGCCGAGCTCGAGCAGCGCCTCCGCGACGTGCGCGAGGGGCCGGACGGGCTGCTGTATCTCACGACCGACGAGGTCGCGGGGGCGGTCCTGCGCATCGAGCCGGTCGAAGACGCGCCCTGACGCATCGCGCCCGGGCCCCGCGCCGGGAATCAACAGCGCCTCGAAGAGTCGCTGCCGCGCAGATTCGAGGAGGGCGTTTCAAGCCGGGGCGGTGAACGAGGGTGCCGGACACGGCAGCGTCCGGCTTTGATGTCTGCGAAACCGGACGTATCGTGGGTCCGATGGCACCCAGCCCCCAGGATCCTGCGGATCTCGCCGCCGGGCGTGCTGAGCGCGCCGCCGACTACGCGGACCGTGCGGTCGGCTACGTCGACGCCCGGGCCCGGGACGTCGACCGCATCTCTCGCTGGACGGTCGCGATCGCGCTCTCCGTCGCCGGCGTCGTCGTCGCCGCGGTGATCGCGCTGACGACGCAGGTCGTCGGCCCTGGTGCCTACGTCGATGGTCTTCGTGACGAGGTCCGGGCGCTCCGCGGCGACGTGCAGGAGCTCGGTGAGCGTCTCACGCGCCTCGAGGACCGCGTCGAGGCCGTCGAGGTCGCGATTGGCGGCGGGCCTTCGGTGGGTCAGTGACCTCGTGCCGGACTTCCGGCTTTCCCTCTACACCAAGCCGGTCACCGAGCGGAGTGGGCGATCTCCTCGAGGAGCGGGTCGACCCCCCCCCGGCGGCGCGAAGCCGAGCGCATCAACGCGGCGACGAACCGCCGCCATCTCTACCCGCGCGGCAGGATCTGCTGCAGCGCCCAGGTGTTGCCATCCGGGTCGTGGAACCCCGCGTAGAGGATGCCTCCCATGTCGACGACCTCCTCTACCTCGACGCCGCGCCCGATCAGCTCGTCGCGCGTCGCGCGGATGTCGTCGACCACCAGGTGCAGGCCGCGCAGGGAGCCGGACGGCATGACGATCCCCGGCAGGCCCACGCCGAGCACGATGGAGCAGGCCGATCCCTGAGGCGTGAGCTGAACCACCCGGACGGACGGCGCCGGCCGGACGTCGTGGTCGAGGTGGAACCCGACCTTCTCCGTGTAGAACGCCTTCGCCCGGTCGATGTCGGACACCGGAACTGGCACCAGCTCGAGCTTCATCGCGGCCATGTGCTGCCTCCGTCGGGCGTCGAGCGTACCATGCCGCTGCGCACGCCGGTTCTGCGCACGGTTTCGAGGACGGTTGCCGGGGAGCTTCAGCGCCCCTCGATCTCGTTGCGCGCGGCGCTGGAAAGAAATGCCGAGCGGGTCATGCCACGGCGCCGCGCCTCTTCGTCGATGGCGCTCAGCAGGCCCGCATCCAACGAGACGTTCACGCGTCGTGGCGATCCCCTGTCCAGAATCAGTGGGACGAACGCGACCGTCGCGTCGGTTCGCCACTCGGCCAAGGTCTCGTCTGCCCTGATGTCGTGCAGGGAGCGCGGCCGGGGGATCGGTTCTCCATCAGCCAGCATGCCCTCGACGTGAAACGACAGCGCCTCAGCCCCGCGGCGGAGCGCGTCGTCGACGGTCTCGCCATCGGAGACGCATCCGGGGAAATCAGGGAAGCTGATGCCGACTCCGGGCTCGTCGTCGTCGTGGAGGAATGCCACGTAGCGCATCTCAGTCTCTTCGGGGGATCCAGGCCGCCCGTCGGTAGATCGAGGCGACGGTACCGCGCTTGAGGTTCCGGTTCGGATGCGGGGCGGTAATGTGGCCTGTACGATTCGGGTGCTTGAACTGCCAGTGACTGCCCCGGACGGCCACGCGAACCCAGCCATCCCGTTCCAGCAATCGAATCAACTTGCGGCTGTCGCGTTCCACCCCGACTCGATGTGTAGCATGATACGTAACCCGTAGCGCTCCTGCCTACCGGCCTGTGGATCGGCGGACTCGGGTTCGCGTCCTCTCGGTCCCCTCGGCGCATCCGCCCGATGCAGGTTGCCGCACGGCAACATAATGCTGTGTAGCATAATAGGTGTGCAGTTCATTGACCGGGCCGACGAGCTGCGCCGCCTGGACGGCGTGCTGGTCGAGCCCGGGGCCCTGGCCGTCATCTGGGGCAGGCGCCGGGTGGGGAAGACCCGGCTGCTCATCGAGTGGTCGCGGCGCCAGGAGGGCCTGTACGCGGCGGCCGAGCCGTCGGCCCCCGCGGTTCAGCGGCGGTACCTGGCGGCTGCCGTCGACCGGCAGTTTCCGGGTTTCGCCGACGTCGAGTACCCCGACTGGCGCTCGTTCCTGCTGCGCCTGGCCCGCGAGGCGGCCGGCAGCGGCTGGCCCGGGCCGTTCGTTCTGGACGAGCTGCCGTACCTGATCGCGTCCGACGCGACGCTCACCGGCGTGCTGCAGGCGTGGGTCGACACGGCGCCGGGCCGGCCCATCCTGGTCGTGAGCGGGTCGAGCCAGCGGATGGTGCACGGCGCCGTCCTCGCCGCCGACGCTCCCCTCTACGGCCGCGCGCGGGAAGCGTTCGCCCTGCGCCCGCTCCGGCCGGGCTACCTCGCGGACCCGTTCCCCGGCGCCGATCCCCAGCATCTCCTGGCGTTCCACGCCTTGTGGGGCGGGATGCCGCGCTACTGGGAGCTCGCTGAGCAGTTCGGTCTCGACATCGAGGGAGCGGTCGACACGCTGGTGCTCGACCCGGCCGGCCCGCTGCACCCCGAGCCGGACCGACTGCTGCTGGAAGAGATCCCGCCGGCGACCTCGCTACGCCCGTTGCTGGACGTCATCGGCGCCGGCGCCCACCGGGTCAGCGAGATGGCGGGTCGGCTCGGTTCCCCTGCCTCCAGCCTGTCGCGTCCGTTGGCGGCGCTCACCGAGATGGGCCTGGTGCGCCGGGAGACGCCGTTCGGCAGCGAGCCCCGCTCCGGCAAGCGCAGTCTCTACCGCATCGACGACCCGTTCCTGCGGATGTGGTTCCGGGTCGTCGCACCCGTGCGCACCGCCCTTGCGCAGGCGCCGCGCGAGACGCGGCTGGAGTACTGGCGGCGTCACCGGGCCAGCCTCGAAGCCCAGGCGTGGGAGGAGCTGTGCCGCATGGCGGTCCCGTTCCTGCACCGCGCCGACTGTTCCCTGGCGGGACTGGGACCCTGGGAGCCGGCCCAACGCTACTGGCGGCGAAACGAGCCTGAGCTCGATGTGGTGGCGCGGTCGGTGGACGGCCGGCGTCTGCTCGTCGGCGAGGCCAAGTCGACGCTGCGGCCGCTGCCGGCGGCGGCACTGCGGTTCCGCCCGCGCCTCCCGGCCGTCCCCGGCGTCGCCGGCCTGGAGGTCGTCCCGGTGGTGTTCGCGCCGCGGGCGAGCGCCGCGCCGGTGGAGGAGGGCGGCGTGCACGTGGTGAACGCGCGCATGGTGTTCGGCGTGCTGCGCTGACGGGACGGGCTGTAGAAGTCCCGGGGCGGCTCCCGGCGCCGGGCCGCCCGGCGGACCTTGGTCGGCAACGATCGGCCGCCCGGCCGGTCAATCGTGAGCAGGGCACGGATGCCGCGAACGGTCAGCCCACGCGACTTCGATGATTCTGGATGCCCATGGTCACCGTCCGGCATCGGTACCGACGGTCCCGACTCACCGAACAGGGCTGGGAGCACTGAGTCTGTGTCGACGTACTGCATCGGCATCCTCGCGGACGGCGCGGAGGGACGACTGGATATCCATGCGCCGCTCGAGGGTGGAGATCTTCAGAGTGCCCCAGTCCTGAGTCCCGGGCCGTAGCCGGCCCTCGCGCACCAAGCGGTCACGCCAGGAGAGCGGCTCCCCGTGGGACTTGAGCTGGGTGACCTTGATGGACCGCATGATCACATTCTACGACCAGGGCTGGCCGGTGGTTGTCCATGGCGTGAACTACGGCAGCGGGCGGCGCTTCAACCCGTTTGCACGACGGCTATCCGAGTCTCTCCCGAAACTGCTTGAATCGGCGCTCAAGGAACCGACGATCCGGCCAGTCTTCCGGAGCCTGTGGAAGCGTGAGCCTCGCTCCGTCGATTCCCTTGATGTTCGCCAGCAGGTCGCCGTCCCGTTGCTTCCGTAAAGGCGACGCCACGTGGACGCGATAATCGGGATCGACGCCGATCAAGTGTGAATCGAACGCGACATGGTGGAGTGCGGACATGCAAATGCCGTTCTGAACCGAGGGCAACCCCCCCTCCGCATCGGGCACGATATGAGCGCCGATCAGCAGCTCGCGTACCGGCAGCCCGCTGAACGCACATCGCCAGCCGTACGCCGCTTTCGTGCGCGCGCTGAACCACGCCTGGTGGTTCCTGACCCGCGCCTCGGTCACGGAGTACGAGACTTCGATGCGCTCTCGGGCGGCGGCCGGGCTCACTGTGCCAGCGTCGGCGAAGTCGGCCGTTGCCAGCAAAACGTATCCTTCTTCCTGTCTGGAGCTTTCGACCCAGACGGGGAATACCGGTTGGTACACGGCCGGCGAGATTCCTCTGAAATAGATGAGCGGTGCCCCGCGTTGCATCGCGGCAAGGAGCGCGCGGTTGGATGCGTCCTCTCGTCCGCCACGCGAGAGATCGTAACGAACCAGGCCAGTCGGGCCGTCCAGGCTGGCGCTGAAGTCCTGATCGCGATACCACGGCGACCGGCCGGATCGCGGCACCGTCGTCTTGATGCTGAGGGCAGCGCTCATCTGGCGCGGCTTGAAGATTCCCTTCGCCCGATTGGCGAACCGCACCGTTTGGCCGCCCGTCTGGAAGCCGGGTGTGATGGCGTCCCAGGGAATCTGTCCGCCGTGTTGCCGCGAGAGCTGCTCGATGGCGGCGAACGCTGCGCTACGTATGCGTCGGTCAGGGTCGATCGCCGGGCTCCGACCGGCGCCGACAATGATCGGGTCCATCGTCGAGTACCAAACACGTCCTCGCGGTCGTCGGGAAGCGGATCGAGTTGCGCGTCGTCTGACGCGTTGGCGTCGATCCTCGTCAGCGGACCGTGCTTCCCGTCAGGCCGCGTGGCC
Source organism: Acidobacteriota bacterium (assembly GCA_026708265.1). Classification (GTDB taxonomy): domain Bacteria; phylum Acidobacteriota; class Vicinamibacteria; order Vicinamibacterales; family UBA8438; genus JAGWAJ01. The sequence goes on along the minus strand of JAPOVI010000309.1, from coordinate 51,744 downwards.
CGATTCGCGTGTAGCCGCCCGTCTACTCCGCGACCGGCAGCGCGAACGCCACCAGCTCCGGGACCTCGCCGCCGACGGTCAGGGCGATGTACTGCCGGCCCTCGTGCAGGTAGGTCATCGGGGTCCCGATGGCGCCGCCGGGCAGGTCGACGGAGCCGACGATCTCGCCGGTCGCCTTGTCGCGCGCCACGAGGCGCGGGCCGTCGTCGTTCCCGGCGCCCCCGGCGGTCAGGGCGCTGACCAGCAGCGTTTTCGTCAGGACGGGACCGCCGCGGCCGTCGCCGCCGAGCGGGGGGAGGTCGAGGTCCCGCAGACGGGGGTGGTTGCGGATGCGGTTGCCGTCGCCGTTCGGCTGCATCCAGGCGTGGTCGCCGGTGTTGAGGTCGATGGCCGTCATCCGCGAGTAGGGCGGCTTGAACAGCGGCAGGCCCTGAGGCATCAGCGACGGCGTGTTGAAGCCGCCCTGCGTGTAGGCGAGGTTCGCGCCCTCGTCGTCCGGCGTGTAGTACTTCAGGATCGAGTACGCGTTGACGGACGGGACGTAGAGGATGCCGGTCTCCGGGTCGACCGCGGAGCCTCCCCAGTTGGCGCCGCCCGCGAGTGCGGGGCGCTGGATCGTCCCCTGCAGGCCCCCGTCGACCGAGAGCATGGGCGGCGAGTAGACCCCGCCGAGGCGGTGGCTGCGCACGGCCTCCACGGCCATCGCGCGCAACTCGGGCGTGAAGTCGACGAGCTGCTCGATGGACGATCCCTGCTCCTCGAACGGGGCCGGCCGCGTCGGGAACGGCTGCGTCGGGGCCAGCACCTCGCCGACGAGGTCGGTGTCGGTCTCCACCGGGCGCTCCTCGATCGGCCACACCGGCTCGCCGGTCGCGCGGTCGAAGACGTACGTGAAGCCCTGCTTGCTCACCTGGGCGATCGCCGGGATCTCGCGGCCGTCGACGGTGACGTCCACGAGGTTCGGGTGGGTCGGGAAGTCGTAGTCCCAGACCCCGTGGTGGACGGCCTGGAAGTGCCACATCCGCTGGCCGGTCTCGATGTCGAGCGCGACGATGCTCTCGGCGAAGAGGTTGTCGCCGGGCCGGTGGCCGCCGTAGTAGTCGTTCGTCGGCGTGCCCGTCGGCAGGTAGATGTAGCCGAGCTCCTCGTCCACGCTGAACGCCGCCCAGACGTTGGCGCCGCCGGAGTAGCGCCACGACTCGTTGCCCCAGCTGTCCGCCCCGAAGTCGTCGCTCAGCGGCACGGTGCGGAACGTCCAGCGCGTCGCGCCGGTGCGGGCGTCGATGCCCCGGACCCAGCCCGGCGGCTGCTCCATCGTGATCGGCTGGTCCGAGATGGAGGTCGGGGTCACGACGACGCCCCGCGCCACGATGGGCGGCGAGTTGATGCCGATCCACGGATGGCCCTGGTCGTCGGTCGTCTCCCGGCCCGCGCGCGGAATCCCCGCCGCGAGGTCGACGCGCCCGTTGTCGCCGAAGCCGCGCGCCGGCTCGCCGGTCGTGGCGTCGACGGCCAGCAGGTAGCCGTCCGGGGTGCCGTAGTAGATGCGCTCCTCCTCCCCGTCCGTCCAGTAGGCCAGCCCGCGCGAGCTGTAAGTGCCCGCGTTGATCGAGTACCGGGTGCCGCGGATCGCGTCGGGGTCGTACAGCCATCGCGTCTCGCCGTTCCCGGCGTCGATCGCCGCCGCCTGCCGGAGCGGCGTCACGACGTAGACGACGCCGCCGACCATGAGCGGCGTTGCCTTGAAGCTGAGGATGCTCAGATCGGGGTGAATCTCGCGGAGCGCGTCGAGGTCGAGGTCGGCATCCGCCGAGCGCCAGCGCCAGGCGATCTCCAGGTCCGAGAAGTTCGAGGCGTCGATCTGGTCGAGCGGCGAGTACTTCGTGCCGCCGAGGTCGCCGCCGTAGCTGCGCCACTCGCCGCCGGCGGCACCGTGCTGCGCGAAGGCGGCGTCCGGCGCGGCGGCGATCGCGGCCGCCGCAAGACAGCAGAGCGCGACGCGGAACGTCATGCAGATCCAAGTAGGCACGGTAAGCACTTGCGCGGTCCTCCTGCGGGTCGATCGGGGGCTGGCGCCCGATCGTGTCGGTCAATAGCGGAACAGGTACGAGACCTTGGTGAAGAAGGCGCGGTTCGTCCGCTCGAACGCGCGGGTCGGGAACAGCACCGCGTCGAGCAGCGACCCGCGCAGGAAGCGGTCGTCGTAGCCGAGGAACGCCACCGTGCCGGCGTTGATGCGGTACGTCAGCAGCACGTTGTTCCCGAGCGTCCCGTTCAGCGTGTTGTGCTCCGCGATGTGCCGCAGGAGCAGGCGGTTGGTGAACTGGTAGTTCGCCCGCCAGCGGTAGATCTGCACGTCGAACACGGTCGCGCCGTAGGGGTCGGCGAAGCGGCTGAACAGCGTCTGCAGGTCGGCGCGGAGCCGCGGCGTCGGGCGCAGGTAGAACGCCAGGTTCCCTCCGCTGGAGCGGCCGAGGAACGGGTTGTCGCTGAAGTAGATCCCGTCGCCGCCGTTGAACCCGCCCACGACGGACAGCACGCGTCCGCTCACGACGCCGAAGAACGAGTAGTTGGTCTTCCGGAAGTCGATGCCGCCGTAGCGCTCCAGATCGCGGTTGACGCCGCCGGTCAGGCGCACGCTGCGGACGAACTCGAAGGTGACGTCGCCGCGGAACTGCTCGTCCTCGAGGACGCCCACGTGGCTGTAGTTGCGGAGGTAGGTGAAGCTGGGGCCCCAGTTGATCAGCCGACCCTCCGGCCACCAGCGATAGCCGACGTTGGCGTCGGTGCGGCGGATGTCGACGCGCGGGATGAACCCCGTGCCGGTGCGGACGCCGGGCTCGATGCTGCTGTGGGCGAGGCTGTAGGTGAGGTTGCGCGCCTGCCGCGCGAAGTCGACCTCGAGGATCGCCCCGCCAAGCTCCCCGTCCACGGCGTTCCGGTGCGCGGAGCCGGCGGCCGTGAAGCTGACGCTGTGGGTCCGGTCGAGCCGGAACCGGCCGTCGACCCCGCCGACGCGGGTGTAGTCGTCCCCGTGCTCCCGCGTGGTGGCGATCGCGCCGACATAGGATTCCGGATAGAGGTCGTAGCGCGCACGTCCGATGAACGACTGCGCGAAGCTCCCGAAGGCCGGGTCCGCCACGTCGTCGAGCCGTCCGGCGGCCTCGTCGTCGGCGACGAACACGCCCAGCGTCATGTCGCCGACCTTCCCGGTGAGCTTCGCCCCGTAGCGCGGGTCGACGATCGTGCGCGTGTGCACGAGGTTGACCGGGGTAGCCGCGGCGAAGATCTCCTGGCCCTCGAGAAAGAAGGGCCGCTGCTCGGGGTAGAAGAGGGCGAAGCGCTGGTTCACCTCGACCTGCGGCCGGTCCGACTCGATCTGCGAGAAGTCGGGGTTGTAGGTGAGGTCGAGCGTCAGGTTGGAGGTGACCCCGTACTTGACCCCCACGCCGATCTCGCCCAGCGGGTCCTGGTTGCGGAAGCCGCCGGAACCGCCGTCGAACGAGCCGACCTGGAGGCCCGTGAACGTCGGCAGGAACTCCAGGTTGCGGCTCGTCGAGAGGTCCGTCAGCCCCTCCAGCATCCCCATCTGGGTCAACTGGCCGGCGATGTCGCGCGAGACGGGCGACCAGACCAGCGACTCGGACTTCTCCCGGATGTTGCGGCTGATCTGGAAGCCCCAGCGGTGCGACTGGCCGGCCGCCCGCGCCGGGTAGCGGAGGCTCTTGAAGGGGATGGCCATCTCCGCCGTCCAGCCGTCCTCGACGAGACCGCCGCCCGCCTCGAACAGCGCGTCCCAGGAGCGGTCGCCCCGGATGCCGAACCCGGCCTGGAAGCTCCCGCCGCCGCCGCCGCCACCCCCGCCTCCGCCGCCGCCCCCTCCGCCGCCCCCTCCGCCGCTCGAGCGCCCGACGCTGCTGCGGCTGCGGGACGCCTGCCCGCCGGCATTGACGATCGAGTCGCCCGGCACGCCGTACCCGTTCACCGAGAACTGGTAGGCGCGCTGCTGGTCGAGGAACGGGTCGAACAGGACCGCCATCCGGTCGTCGCCCATCGACTGGTCGCGCTCCGCGCGGTTCGCCCGGATGATGCCCGGGTCCGAGTAGTGCGCGTAGAAGGCGATGTAGAGGTGGTCGCGGTCGTAGGCAATCCACACCTCGGTCCGCTCGGTCGCGGGAGCGCCTTCCACCGGGCTCGTCTGGACGAAATCGGTGATCGGCTCGACCGACAGCCACACCGCGTCGTCGAGACGCCCGTCGATGCGGGGCGGCCGGTTCGTCCGCGCCGCCACCGCGCGCGGCCGTCCGCCGATGGTGAATCCGCCGAGCCCGGACCCTTGCCGGGCTCCGGACCCAGCCGACGCGGCCACCGCCGGTGACGCTGCGCCGCCGCCCCCGTGGCCGTCACGGGAGCCGCCTCCGTCGGCGTCCGTGCCGCGCCCGGCGTCCGCGCCGCCGCTGGTGGCGGGCTCGAACGCCAGCGACCCGGTGACGGAGGGCGCTGACGGGCCGTTCACCGCGGCCAGACCGTCCGCCAGCGTCGACACGAGATGGTCCTGGAGGGCGAAGAAATCGCCGACCGCGCCATCGATGCGGGCTCGGTGGGCCACTTCGCCTGCCGCGACGTCGAAGACCTCGGCGGTGATGTGAAGGTGATCGCCGACGCGTTCGAACGTGCCGTCGACCTGCACCCGGATGCGCGGACCGCCGCAGCCGTTCGCTGACGCCCCGTCTCCGCTGCCCCGCCGCCCGGTGTCGCTGTTGCCGGTGTCGCCGTTTCCGGAATCGCCGTTCCCGGAATCGCCGTTCCCGGTGTCGCCGTCGGCCCTGACCGCGTTGCCCCTGTCGTCGCGGCCGGTAGCGCGGTCTCCCCCGGTATGGGCGGCGGTCTGTTCGCGTGCGGCGCCCCACCCGGAGGCGTCGGCGCACGCTGCTACGGTCCAGCCCCGTGCCCGGAGGTCGGTCGCGACGGTCTCCGCGATGCCCTCACCGATCCAGTCGTCGTCGGGTTGCCGGCTCAGGTTGAGGAAGGGGACGACGCCGACGTCGAGCGTGTGGAAGCCCGCCGGCGGCGCCGCTGCGGGCGGTGCGAGCGGCCCCTGGGACGTGGCTGCGAGGTGGGCGCCGAGCCCTGCCGCGCAGGCCAGACTCAGCCCCGCGCGTCGAAAGACGCGTTTCCGCCCCGGGCGCCGGCGGCGCCGGACGGGCCGCTCGGGGGCGCGGGAGAATCGCGTCAGCGCCAATCGGCCTCGTCAGCGCTTGCTGCCGGCTCGTCCTTCGCGCCGAGTTCGTGAAGCACGGTCGCGGTATTGCCGCTCGGGTCGCGTCCCAGCACGATGAGCCTCTGCGTGCGCGCCGCCGCCGCGCTCTTGGCGAGCGCCAGCGGCGTCCGCCCGGCGGCGTTCCCGACGTCCAGATCGGCGCCCTGCTCCGCCAGGAAGCGGACCAGGGTCGTGTAGTTGCGGGAGGCCGCGGTGTGGAGCGCCGTGTCGCCGTTCCAGTCGGTGGCGTTGACGTCGGCCCCGAGCTCCACGGCGACCTGCGCCGTCTCCAGCGCGTGCCGCTCCTCCAGGTCCGGGTCGGGGCTTGCGCCGCCCGAGAGGCGGAAGCGGTTGCGCGTGCTCGTTCCCCGAACGGCGGCCATCAGCGGCGTCGCGAAGCCGCCGGCCACGAAGGGCGGCCCGACGCCGCCCGCGCGCTGAAGGACCGGACGCCAGAGCTCTCGCGTCGTCGTCCGGGGGTCGGCGCCGGCAGCCACCAGGTCACGCATCATCGCCGGATCGCGGAAGTAGGTGGCAAGCCAGTACGGCGTGGCGCTGACGAGCGACGGGTTGAGGGCCCAGTCCTGACTGGCCCGCCGGAGAGGCGTGCCGCGCTCGACGCGGGCGTTGGGGTCGGCGCCATGCTCGAGGAGCTGCTCCACGAGCCGCCGGTCGCCGCGCAGGATGGCGGCGTGCAGGGCCGTGTACCCCGCGCCGGCCGCATTCGCGTCGGCTCCCCGTTCCAGAAGGTACGCGGAGAACGCGCCCTGGCCGCTGTGGGTCGCCACGACCAGGGGGCTCGCCCCGGTCGGGGCCGGCTGGTCGATGTCGGCGCCGGCGTCGAGCAGCAGCCCCGCCGACTCCACGTCGCCCGCGCGCGCCGCGAAGAGGAGCGCCGTGAAGCCGCCGCGGTTCCACATGACCCCCTCGTCGTACTGGCCGGCGTTGGTCGAGTCCGCGTACATCAGGCGCGGACGCGTGATGGACCGGGCCCCGACGTCCGCGCCGTGGTCCAGCAGCGCCGAGACGATGGCGTGGTGGCCCTGGGCCACCGCCCACATGAGCGCGGTCTGCCCGCGCGAACGCTCGACCGCGTTCACGTCGGCCCCGGCGGCCAGGAGGAGACGCACCGCGGCGGCGTCGCCGGTCCGGGAGGCGGTCATGAGCGGCGTCTCGCCTTCCGGCAGCGCGGCGTTCGGCTGGGCTCCGGCATCCAGCAGGCGGCCGACCATCGCCGCGCTCCCGTTCCCGGCGGCGAGCCAGAGCGCCGTGGCGCCGAGATCGTTGGCGGCCTCGACGTCCGCGCCGGCCCCGATCAGGAGGTCCGCGGTGTCGAGATCGTCGCGGTACGCCGCCCAATGCAGGGCGGTCGCGCCGTCCGCCTGCACCGCGTTGGCGTCGGCTCCGGCGGCGAGGAGCGCGCGGACCGCGTCGGCGTCCTGACCCCTGGCCGCTTCGATCAGCGCCGTGCCGTCGGCCCCCGCCAGGACGGGAGCGGCGGCCGGACCGAGCGCCCCGACCAGCATGACCAGCACGACCAGCCGGGTTGCCCGACCCACGAGAGCGTGTGCACGCATGACGTGGACTGCCTCCTTCGGGGCCGCGGTCGGTCTTCGCCAGCCCCGTGGCCGATGGTATCGCAGGCCGTCCACGTTGACAACGGACCGTGGATGCGACCAGACTATTCGGTCACGCACCACATCAGAGGCGACACGAGGCTCCGAGTCGGAGTCGACGTGCGGCCCGCGGTGCACCGACGCAAGAGGAGGCAGGCTGGTGCGAACACTGAGCTGCGCGCTCGCGGCGGTCGGCTTCACGCTCGCGTTCGCAGCCCTCGCGCACGCGCAACCTGCCCCGGCCGCGGGCGTCGCCGAGCCCGCCGGCTCCGGGGAGCCCGCGCACGCGGCTGTCTCGCCGCAGCGCGCCCTGGTCGACCGCTACTGCGTGACCTGCCACAACGGCGACTTCGTGCGGGGCACGGACGAGCCGCGCTCGCTCCTCGTCTCCCAGCTCCGCGCCGTCGGCCTGGCCCTCGACGACGTCGACATCGACAACGTGAGCGAGGATCCCGAGGTGTGGGAGGCGGTGGTCCGCAAGCTGCGCGTCGGCGCGATGCCTCCGCAGCCGCGGCCGCGGCCCGACAAGGAGACCTACGACGGGTTCCGGCGCTGGCTCGAGGATCAGCTCGATGCCGCGGCGGCGGCGAATCCGAATCCCGGGCGGACGCACGCGTTCCACCGCCTGAACCAGACGGAATACCGGAACGTCGTCCGCGACCTCCTCGACCTCGACGTCGACGTCGGCGAGTGGATTCCGGCCGACGCGCCCGACCGGCACGGCTTCGACAACAACGCCGGCATGCTCTCGCTCTCGCCGGCGCTGCTCGACCGCTACGTCTCGGCGGCGCGCAAGATCAGCCGGCTGGCCATCGGCCGCCCGCCCGCGGGCGGAGCCGTCATCCGGACCTACGATGTCCCGCTGAACCTCATCCAGGAAGACCGCCAGAGCGAGGACCTGCCGTTCGGCTCGCGCGGCGGCGCCGCCATCCGGCATCACTTCCCGGTCGACGGAGAGTACGTCATCCGGGCGCGCCTCCAGACGAACTACGTCGGCTACGTGCGCGGCATCGACCAGGCGCACGAGATCGAGTTCCGCCTCGACGGCCGGCGCATCGAGCAGTTCACATTCGGCGGCGAGGCGCCCGGGACGCCGTCTCCGATCAGCTTCGCCGGCAACATCCGCGGCACGGACGACTGGGAGTCGTACACGCTGCACGCCGACGACGGACTGGAAGTCCGCGTCAACGTGGAGGCCGGACCGCACGTGATCGGCATCACGTTCCCGCGCGAGACGTGGGAGCCGGACGGCGTGCTGCAGCCGCGTCAGACCGGCTTCGCCCTGGCGATCAACGACATGCCGGACGGCAATCCGGCTCTCAGCAGCGTGCAGATCAGCGGCCCCTACACCGTCGACGGACCGGGCAGCACGCCGACCCGGCGGCGTATCTTCACCTGCGCGGCGGCGACGCCCGCCGACGAGCCGGCGTGCGCTCGGGAGATCCTGTCGACGCTGGCGCGCCGCGCCTACCGCCGACCGGTGACGGAGACCGACGTCCGCACGCTCCTCGACTTCTACGAGGCCGGTCGTCGCGACGGAAGCTTCGACGATGGCATCGGCTTCGCGCTCGAACGGCTGTTGGCGGACCCGGACTTCCTGTACCGCATCGAGCGGGATCCGGTAGACGCGGCCCAGGGGACGCCGTACCCGGTCAGCGACATCGAGCTCGCCTCGCGCCTGTCGTTCTTCCTCTGGAGCAGCATCCCCGACGACGAGTTGCTCGATCGCGCGGAGGACGGCACGCTGTCCGACCCGGCCGTCCTCGAACGGCAGGTGCGCCGGATGCTGGCGGACTCGCGCGCGAAGGCCCTCGTCGACAACTTCGCAGGGCAGTGGCTGCATCTCCGCAACATCGAGAGCGTCTACCCGGATCCGCTGGAGTTCCCGGAGTTCGACGAGAATCTGCGGGAGGCCTACCAGGCGGAGACGGAGCTCTTCATCGAGCAGCAATTGCGCGACGACGCCAGCATGCTCGACCTGCTGCGGGCCGACTACACCTTCGTCAACGAGCGGCTGGCGCGGCATTACGGGATTCCGAACGTCTACGGGAACCGGTTCCGCAAGGTCACGTTCGCGCCGGGCGAGCGCGCCGGGTTGCTGAGCCACGGCAGCCTGATGACCGTGACCTCGTATCCCAACCGGACGTCGCCGGTCCTGCGCGGCAAGTGGGTGCTGGAGAATCTGCTCGGCGCGCCTCCGCCGGAGCCTCCGCCCGACGTGCCGACGCTGGAAGAGGAGAACGCCGACGGCGAGCCGCTCTCGATGCGCGAGGCGCTGGTGATCCACCGCGAGAACCCGGCGTGCGCGGTATGCCACGCGCCGATGGACCCGATCGGCTTCTCGCTCGAGAACTTCAACGCCATCGGCGAGTGGCGGCCGACCAGCGAGGCCGGCACGCCGATCGACGCCTCGGGGACGCTGCCGGACGGGGCGGCGTTCGACGGACCGACGGGCCTCCGGGATCTCCTGCTGAATCGGCCGGACGATTTCGTCGGGACCGTCACCGAAAAGCTGATGATGTACGCACTCGGCCGGGGCCTGGAGTACTATGATGCCCCGACGGTGCGGCGGATCGTGCGCGAGGCGGCCGGCGAGGACTACCGCTGGTCGTCCATCATTCTCGGAATCGTGAAGAGCACGGCATTCCAGATGCGGAGGTCAGACTCATGATGGTTACCAGGAAGGCGATTCCCCGCCGCACCGTGCTGCGCGGCATCGGCGCCACGCTGGCCCTGCCGTTGCTCGACGGCATGGTTCCGGCGTTCGCGGCCATTCGGAACAGCGCGGCCCGGCCCGTGCGCCGCTTCGGCGTCGTCTACGTGCCGAACGGCATGGCGATGAAGCACTGGACGCCGGCGGCGGAGGGGGCGGCCTTCGAGACGACGCGCCTGCTGCAGCAGATCGCGCCGTACCGCGACCAGATGACCGTGCTGACGGGCCTGAACGGCGTCGCCAGCAACGCGGGCGTTCACGCCAGCGCGGCCACGCGCTTCCTGACCGGCGTCACGCCCGCGCGGACCGAGTCGAACCTGCGCGCCGGCGTCTCCGTGGACCAGTTGATCGCGCGCGAGTTCGCGAAGGACACCCAGCTCGCCTCCCTGGAGATCGCGCTCGACAGCCGCGACGTGTCGGGGTCGTGCGACGTCGGCTTCAGCTGCACCTACACGAACACCATCGCGTGGCGCAATGAGACGACGCCGCTCCTCGGCGAGAACAATCCCCGCGCCGTCTTCGAGCAGCTCTTCGGCGACGCCGGATCGACCGACCCGGCCGCACGCCTCGCGCGCATCCGCAAGGATCGCAGCATCCTCGACTCGGTGAGCGAGAAGGTCGACACGCTGCAGCGCGAGCTCGGTCCGAACGACCGGCTGCGGGTGACCGAGTACCTCGAGGCCGTGCGCGACATCGAGCGCCGCATCCAGAAGGCCGAGGAGCAGAGCGACCGCGAGCTGCCCGAGGTCGATCAGCCCGCCGGCATTCCGGCGACCTACGCCGAGCACGCCCGGCTGATGTTCGACCTGATGCTGCTGGCGTACCAGACCGACCTGACGCGCGTGAGCACCTACATGATGGCGCGCGAGATCAGCGGGCGGACGTATCCGGAGATCGGCGTTCCGGACTCGCACCACCCGACGTCCCACCACCGCGACGACCCGACGCTCTACGAGAAGATCGCGAAGATCAACGAGTTCCACCTCTCGCTCTTCGCCTACTTCCTCGAGAAGGCGCGGGCCACGCCGGACGGGGACGGCAACCTGCTCGACAACATGATGATGCTCTACGGCGCGGGCATGTCCGACAGCAACCGCCACGACAACAAGGGGCTGCCCCTCGTGCTCGTCGGCGGCGGCTCGGGCCAGCTCAAGCCGGGCGGGCGGCACCTGCGCTATCGGGAGAAGACCCCGGCGACGAACCTGCACCTCACCATCCTGGACAAGATGGGGGTGCCGGTCGACAAGATGAGCGACAGCACCGGCAGGCTCAACCTGCTGTCCGTCGCGTAGCGCGCAACGCGCCCCCGTAGGAGCGCCCACGCCGTCGCTGGTAGCGCGCGCTCTGGAGCGAGCACCCTGCGGCGGAGGATGTCGGGAGTGGTACCCGGAAGGCCCGGTTTCGAAGCCGGGCCTTCTTTCTTGGTCCGTTCGTCCCGTCCGTTGCCCTGTTTCTCTTCTACCGAGGCAGTGGCCGCCATCCAGCCGCGCGAGGAGATCCACGACGTCGTCGTCATCGGCTCCGGGGCCGGCGGCGCGACGGTGGCCCACGTGCTCACCCGCCTCGGCGTCCGGGTGACGCTGCTCGAGGCCGGCCCGATGCTCGATCCCTATCGGGAGTTCAAGGAGCACCACTGGCCGTACGAGTACGAGCACCGCGGGGCCGAGCCCGGAGGCCGGCGCTACTTCGGCGAGGGGAAGCCGTTCGGCTTCTTCTCCACCACCAGCGGCGGCTGGGAGCTCGACGGCGAGCCGTACACGGTCGCCGACGACACGGACGACTTCTGGTGGTTCCGCTCCCGCATCGTCGGCGGCCGGACCAACCACTACGGGCGGATGACGTTCCGCTTCTCGGACTACGACTTCAACCCGCGGGACCGGGACGGGCTGGGGTGGAACTGGCCGATCACGTACGAGGACATCGCCCCGTACTACGACAGGGCCGAGGCGTTCATCGGGGTCACCGGGAGCCGCGAGGGCCTGCGCAGCGCCCCGGACGGGGTGTTCCACGAGCCGCCGCCGCCCAAGGCGCACGAGCTGCTCATCCAGCGGGCGAGCCACAAGCTCGGGATCCCGTGCATCCCCAACCGGCGGGCGGTCATCACCCGGCCGCTGAACGGTCGGCCGCCCTGCCATTACTGCGGGCAGTGCGGCCGCGGCTGCCTGACGGCATCGAACTACTCGGCGAGCCAGGTGCAGATCCTGCCGGCGCTCGAGACGGGGCGGCTCACCCTCATCGATCAGGCGATGGCGCGGGCGATCACGACCGACGGGGACGGACGGGTGACCGGCGTCGTCTACGTCGACAAGCGGACGGGGGAGGAGCGCAGCGTTCGGAGCCGCGTTCTGGTCCTGGCCGCGAGCGCCTGCGAGTCGGCCCGGCTGCTCCTGAACTCGAGGACGCGCGATTTCCCGTCCGGGGTAGCCAACCATTCCGGCGTCGTCGGCCGCTACCTGATGGACACGGTCGGCTTCGGGCTCGGCGGTTACGTGCCGGCCCTCGAGCGGCTGCCGCGCTACAACAGCGACGGGGCGGGCGGGGCGCATCTCTACATGCCGTGGTGGGGGTGGGACGACCAGCAGCGCCTCGGCTTCCCCCGCGGCTATCACATCGAGATCGGCGGCGGCTACGGCATGCCCGGCATCGGATCGTTCCAGCGCTCCGCCCGGGCGGCCGGCTACGGCGCGGCGCTCAAGGAGCGGGCGCGGCGCGAGTACGGGACGCGGGTCAGCTTCGCCGGCCGGGGCGAGATGATCCCGAACGACGCCAGCTACTGCGAGATCGACCCGACCGTCGTCGACCGCTGGGGTATCCCGGTGCTGCGCTTCCATTTCCGCTGGAGCGAGCACGAGATCCGACAGGCGCGCCACATGCGCGAGACGTTCACGGAGCTGATGGCGCTGCTCGGAGGCGAGCCCGACGCGCCGGCGCGGCGCGACGCGTCCGGAATCTCCATCGGCGGCAGCATCATCCACGAGGTGGGCACGGTCCGCATGGGCGACGACGCCGGTACGTCGGCGCTCAACGGCTTCTGCCAGGCGCACGACGCCCGCAACCTCTTCGTCTGCGACGGGGCGTCGTTCGTCAGCAATCCCGACAAGAACCCCACGCTGACGATCAACGCGCTCGCCTGGCGGGCGTCCGAGTACCTGGCGGACGAGATGAGCCGGGGGAACCTGTGAGCCTGTCGCGCCGGGACGTGCTCCGGCAACTCGCCCTCGCCGCGACGTCCGCGGCGGGCGGGTTCAACCTGGAGGCTGCGAAGGTCGTGCACGCCTTCGTGGCGGGAGAGCGCGCCCAACCGGGCGGCTATGCGCCCCGCTTCCTGACCGCGCACGAGTTCGCCACGGTGGCGCGGCTCGCGGAGCTGGTGGTGCCGGCCGACGGAGGCGGTGGAAGTGCGGTGGACGCGGGCGCGCCGGAGTTCATCGACCTGCTCTGCAGCGAGAACGAGCGGCTCGCCGAGATCTACCGCGACGGCCTCGCCTGGCTGGACGGGGCGATGGGCCGCCGGGCCGGCGGAGCGTTCGTCAGCGTCCCGGCCGAGCGACAGACCGCGATGCTCGATGCGCTCGTCGATGCCGAGCGGGGCGGCGCCGGGGACGATCTCGAGGCGGGCGTGCGCTTCTTCGTCTGGGTGCGTCGCATGACGGTCGACGCGTACTACACCAGCCCCCTCGGGATCCGCGACGTCGACTACCAGGGCAATCGCGTATTGTCGGCCTACGAGACCCCGCGGCCGGCGGTGGAGTTCATCGACCGGCTGGCCGCGGACCTCGGACTCTAGGAGTCTGCGCCGGAGAACCCCAACGGAGTGCGTGCCGCGGCGCCGGCTCCCAGGACGGTGGGGGCTGGGGCCGACCCGGAGCCTGCGACGGGTTGGCGGCGGTAGTTGCTAGAATGGTGTGTTCCGTGTGGCGCTGGCGCGCGCCCTACCCGACACCGGACAACGGAGGCGCCAATGGCAAACCGAGGACGACCGACACAGACCAAGCGGCAACGGGAGCGGGCCCGGCACGAACGTGCCAAGATGAAGGAAGCCCGCCGGGCCGAAACGCGGGCTCGGCGCGCGGAGGCGCCGCCACGGCCCAGCGACCACGACCCGGACCTCGTCGGCATGGTCGCCGGCCCGCAGGCCCCGCCCGACTGGCAGCGCGAGTTCTTCGAGGAAGAGGAGCGCGCTCGACAGGAAGCCGAGAAGGCGCTCCAGCAGGGTGAGTAGCGCGAAGCCCCTTACGGCCTCGCGACGTTCCGCAGCCACGCGCTGGCGCGAAGGCCGAGCCGGCCCATCGCGCGGTGCGCCCGGTCCATCCAGCTCTCGCCGCGCACCCGCACCGGGATGCGCCGTGACGCCATCCGTGGCGTGATGTTGCGCGGCTCCGGTATCCGTGTCGCCTCGCGTCCGAACTGCGACGGCGCGATGCGCCGGGACCGTTCGGCCCCGGGTTCCACCCAGATGTGCAACGTGCGAACGTAGATGAGCTGCCGCATGTCCAGCCTTCCTCCACCCTACGGTTGGCGCAGACGCGACGGGCGCCGGCCTGGCAGCCGGCGCCCGTCCACCGAACGGTAGGAGTCTGCGCCGCAGAGCCCGCGACGCAAGAGTCGCGCGCGCGCAGACTCCCGACGCGCCCGCCAGGGCGCGCGGCCCTTTACGCGGTCGGCGAGGCCGCGCCGGAGATCTCGATGCGCCGGGGCTTCGCCGCCTCGGCCACCGGCAGCGTGATCTCGAGCATCCCGTGCTCGAACGTCGCACCGACGCGGTCGGTGTCGACGTGATCCGGCAGCGTGAAGCTGCGCTCGAAGCGGCCGTAGCCGAACTCCGAGAGGTGCTGCTCGGTCTGCTCCTCGCGCTGCAGGGTCCGCTCTCCCGCGATCGTCAGGACGTCGCGGTGCAGGTCGACGTGAACGTCCTTGGGGTCGATGCCGGGCAGGGCCATCCGCATCTTCCAGCCGCCGCCGTCCGACGTGACCTCGGTGGCCGGGACCCAGGCGCGGTCGCGCTCCGCCGGGAAGTGGTCCCACGAGAGGCCGAACGCGCGCTCCAGATCGCGATGCAGGGTGTTCATCTCCGCCAGCGGGCTCCAACGGGTCAGGCTCAACATCCTCCGTTCCTCCTTCTGCCGGGCCGGACGGCCGCGGCTGATTCCGATGTTAGACGGTCCCATTTGTGAAGTCAAGTAATCTAACTGGCTTACACTCACCTTTACCTTACGCAGTTGCGCTGAGGAATGTTCCAAGCCCCAGTGAATGCGTCGGGCGAGCCGCCGCCGTGGCAGGCCGGCGGTGCCGGGCATGGCAAGCGCCGCCGGAGGCCGCAGCGCGACCTTGCGGTCGCGGCGACGAATGGCGGGCGAGGAGTCTGCTCCGTAGAACGGTGACGACTCCTGGAGGGTTGGCTGGGCCAGGCGGAGCCTTCAGGCAACGAATGGCGGGCGAGGAGCTCGCGCTCCGGAACGCCACGGCACGAGTACTGCGTCGCT
Organism: Acidobacteriota bacterium; assembly: GCA_026708265.1. Taxonomy (GTDB): domain Bacteria; phylum Acidobacteriota; class Vicinamibacteria; order Vicinamibacterales; family UBA8438; genus JAGWAJ01. The sequence goes on along the minus strand of JAPOVI010000309.1, from coordinate 36,672 downwards.
GGCTGTGCTACCCCGGATTGCGCTCGTCCCAGCCCAGGATGGCGTCGATGGCGTCGACCGAGATGGGATGGTAGCCGGGTCGCGCCCGGCGATAGATGCCGAGGGCTCGCTCGCGCCCACTCGGGGTCGCCGACAGTGCCTCGTAGAGCGGGGCAATGAGCTTGCGGCGGCCGATGCCGACGAGGTACCGGTCCAGACGGTCGTCGGCGCGCCCATAGCCGGCGCGGATCGCCGCCAGCAGCCACTGGTGGGCGATCTCGGCGTTGCCCGACCCCGTGAGCCCGAAGGCGGCATCGAGGGCCGCCATCCGCTCCGCACTCAGATCGGCGGAAGCCACGCTCAGGAAGTGGAGCCACTCCTGCGTGCTCCACGAGCCGGTTTCGAGCTCGCCGGCCCGTCGCCTTCCCACGCTCCATGCCGCGGCCTGCCGCTCGACCTCCGCGAACGCGTCCGATGCCGGCTGCGGAGCATCCGCCGGCAGCCCGGGCTGGTCGATCCACGCCTCCAGCCGGACGGGCGCCCCGGCGCGAGGATCGTCGCCCCCCAGGTGCTCGCTTGCGTATGCCAGGAAGTCCGCGGTCGTGATGCTGCGGAAGGCGAAGTGATCGAAGTAGCCGCGGAGGAACTCGTCGAAGCGCGCCCGCCCGGCCTGCTCCTCCAGGTGCCGCAGCAGCAGGGCGCCCTTCTCGTAGGGCACCTGCGTCATCCCTTCGTCGGGGTCCCGGCCGGCCAGGTCGACGTGCAGCAGCTCGTCGGGGTCGTCGAGCCGGTCGAGCTCCGCCAGCAGAACGTCGCGGCCGAGCACGGCCTCCATCTCCGCTCGCCGCGTCCCGAACACCTCCTCGACGATGCGGCGCTCGATGTAGGTCGTCACGCCCTCGTTCAGCCAGAAGTCCCGCCACGTGGCGTTCGTCACCAGGTTGCCGGACCAGGAGTGGGCGAGCTCGTGAGCGACCAGCGAGACGAGGCTCCGGTCGCCGGCCAGGATGGTCGGCGTGGCGAAGGTCAGGCGGGGGTTCTCCATGCCGCCGAACGGGAAGCTCGGCGGCAGCACCAGCAGATCGTAGCGGTCCCAGCGGTACGGCCCGTAGAGCCGTTCGGTGGCCGCCATCATCGCCTCCGTGTCGGCGAACTCCGCGGCGGCCGCGTCGATCACCGACGGCTCGGCGTAGACGCCGGCGCGCGGGCCGAGCGGCGCGAACGCAAGGTCGCCGACGGCAAGGGCGATGAGATAGGACGGGATCGACTGCCGCATGTCGAGCCGGTAGTCGCCGTCCGCCGGCGCGTCCGGATCGTTGGCGGCGCTCATGACCGCGCGCAGTCCGGGCGGCGTCCGCAGCCGGGCGCCGTAGGTCACTCGTACGCCGGGGCTGTCCTGGAGCGGGATCCAGCTCCGGGCGTGTATCGCCTGTGACTGCGTGAACAGGAACGGGTGCTGCCCGCCGGCCGTCTGCCCCGGGTCCAGCCACTGCAGCGCCGAGGCCTCGGGGCTGGTGCGGTAGGTGACGCGGACGCGCGTCGCGGCCGGCAGGAGCTCGACGCGCAACGGCGCCCCGAGGATCGGATCGGCGTCGCCGACCACGTAGGTGGTGGCCTCGAACCCTCCGTTCGGCGACCAGGCTTCGACGCCGTCGATGTGCAGATCACGCGTGTCGAGGACGAGCGACCCGGCGTCCGGCTCGACCCGCTCGAACGAGAGCATGGCGGACCCGCGAAGCGTCCGATCCGCGAACGAGACCTCGAGGTCGAGCTCGACGTGCGTGACCCGCACGGCCTCCGGGTTCGCGTAGGAGTGGTGATCGCGCCGGTCGGAAGCGGTCGCCGCCTCGTCCGGCGGGGCGGGAGCGCCGCAGGCCATCAATCCTGCCGCCGAGACGAGCGCCGCCCAGCGCGCGCGGCGTCGGAAGCCGAAGGGGAGGAGGTGCAACTGCGCCGTCCCTTCCGCCCTACCACGGCATCCTGCGGTTCGTGTACCGCCGACCGTGATCGGCGACCTCGGCCCCGGGGTTCGAGCCGATCCGCACCCCCTCGTCGATCATCTGCTCGATGTCGTCGGCTCGCACCCGGTTCAGGAACGGAATCCCGGCCCGCTTCGTCGCCGCGAGCACCCGGGCGCGCGCGTCGGCCAGCAACTGCGGCGCGTCGGCGCGGCTGACGTTGAACGACAGGCTCATGTCGCCCGGCCCCCACTCGGCGAAGCCGACGCCCGGGACGGCCGCGCTCGCCTCGGCGTTCTGGAGCGCGTGCCGATCCTCGATCTTGAGGCCGATCAGGATCTCCCCCTCGGGATTGAGCGGCCAGGCGTCGGCGCGGCGCTGGTACTCGGCGTTCGTGAGGCCCCAGATGCGGGCCGCGAAGCCCTGCCCGCCGTTCCCCCGCAGGCCTTCGTCCACGCCGGCCGCCTCCGGGGCGTGGGGGTAGCGGGCGGCCTGGACGAGCACCCGGACCACGTCCGGCGACCGCGCGTGCGCGAGGAGCACGCCGTGGACGCCGGTGCCGAGCACCTGCTCGACCATCCAGTAGTTCGCCCACATGACCTGCTCGTTGATGCCGCCGAAGGGGAGCACGGCGACGACGGCCGGCGTCCGGTGCCCGCTCCGGGTCGGCCCGCCGTCGACCAGGCCCTGCATGAAGGCGCGCAGCGCGTTCATGTCGAACGGGCTGTGCTCCATGTTGTAGGTGATGTAGTCGGCCCAGGTATCGGCCAGCGCCTTGCCTTCGTCGTAGCCGCCGTCGTTGACCTGCGTGTAGTAGATCGGCTGGTCCTGCGCGAGGAGCTCGATCGCCTTGTTGATCCGCGTCGGCACGTAGGAGGCGTCGCCGCCGTGCACCTCGTTCGCCGTCCCGGACTGGGCGGCTGGCCCCGCGGCGGGGCTCTCCGCACCGATGCCCACGAGCACGTCACCCCCGGCGGCGATGGCGACCACGCTCAGAGCGTTCACGAGAGCGCGCGTATTCATGATCGTGTCTCCCTGCGAGTGCCGACCTGCCTGGCCGACCCTTCCGAACGGACGCGGCGTCGCCGGTTGCACTCCTCGGCGCGGCGCCGACCGTCGTCAGTACACCTCCAGATCGCGGCCGTAGAACACCGGTCCGTCGAACTGCGTACGGACCTCGGCGACCATCTGCTCGGGCGAGTCGCCGGCCAGGTGGAGCTGGTGGTAGAGGACCACCATGCCGACGTTGGCCCGCGCCGCGATCTCGCCCACCTTCGTCGCCGACGTGTGAAACGTGCCGTGATAGCGGCGCGTTCCCAGATTGCGGCGGTAGAAGGCGGCCGAGGTGTACGCCTCGTGCAACAGGACGTCCGCGTCGCGGGCGATCTCGACCAGCCCGTCGAACGGCCCGGTGTCGCCCGACACCACCACGGTCCGGTCGACGGTGACGAACTTGTAGCCGAAGGCGTGCTCCCAGGTGCCGTGGGGGACGGCGAACGCCTCCACCGAGACCAGGTCGTCCTGGTACACCACGCCGCGCGCCTCCGTGATCTCGTGCGGCACCACCCGCACGCCGGTCGGATCGAGCCTCTCCGCTCCGCCGACGCGCACCCGGACGTCCTCGCGGTAGGCCTCGAGGAGGTTCTCGGACATCGCCGTGAGTCCGGGCGGTCCATAGACGTGCAGCGGCGCCCGGCGCCCGAGTACCCACGGAGTGAGGATCAGGTCCGGGTATCCCGCGGTGTGATCGGAATGGAGGTGCGTCAGGAACGCGAGGCGCAGGTTCTGGACGCGCAGGCCGTCGACGCCGTTCACGAACGCGGCGGTGGCGCGGCGCACGACGCCGGGGCCGAAATCGATCAGGTAGGGCGTGTCGTCGACGACAATCGCGGTCGCCGGCCCGGAGCGGTCGGGTTCGGCGCCCGGGGTGCCGGTGCCGAGCAGCACCACGCGCGTGCGGCCCGCCGGCGCCGGCGTCTGGCCGCTCTCCACGGCCGCCGTGGCGGCCCCGGCGGCCCCGGCGGCCGGGACGCTCCTCTCGGCACCCGTGCCGCCCGCCGCCATCTCCGTGCCGGATGCGCCGCAACCCGCGAGCAGGCCGGCCGCGACCAGCCACGCGCCGATGCCCTGCCGCCGCATCGCATCATCATACCGTTCGGTACAATCAAGGGATGACAGACCGCACGAACGACGCGTCTCTCGACCAGGTCATCGACTTCGTCAACGCCAACCGGGATCGCTACGTCGACGAGTTGAAGGAGTACCTGGCCATTCCGAGCATCAGCGCGCTGCCCGACCACGCCGAGGACGTGGCGCGCTGCGCGGAGTGGACGGCCGCGGCGCTGTCCCGGGCGGGGCTCGAGAACGTGCGGCAGATCGAGACCCCCGGGAATCCCGTCGTCTACGGCGACTGGCTGCACGCGGACGGCGCGCCGACGATCCTCTTCTACGGGCACTACGACGTGCAGCCGGTCGACCCGGTCGACTTGTGGGAGAGCCCGCCGTTCGAGGCCACCGTCCGGCAGGGCGAGATCTACGCGCGCGGCGCCGCGGACGACAAGGGACAGGTCTTCATGCACGTGAAGGCCATCGAGGCTTGCCTGTCGCAGACCGGCCGGTTGCCGGTCAACCTGAAAGTCATCCTCGAGGGCGAGGAGGAGGTCGGCAGCAAGCACCTCGAGGGGTTCGTTCGCGACCACGCGGCGGATCTCGCCGCCGATGTCGTGGTCATATCCGACACCCCGATGTTCGATCGGGGCGTGCCCTCGATCTGCTACGGGTTGCGGGGGATCACCTACTGCCAGATCGACCTCCGCGGCACCAGCGGCGACCTGCACTCCGGCTCGTTCGGGGGCGCGGTCGCCAACCCCGCGTTCGTGCTCGCGCAGATCCTCAACCAGATGAAGGACCGCAGCGGGCGGGTCCGGATCCCCGGCTTCTACGACGACGTGCGTCCGCTCACCGACGCGGAGCGGGCGGAGTTCGCGAAGCTCCCGTTCGACGAGCGGCGCTATCGGCGCGAGATCGGAGCCCCGAAGCTCGCGGGCGAGACCGGCTACACCACGCTGGAGCGTCTCTGGGGGCGTCCGACCTTCGAGGTCAACGGGCTGCTCTCCGGGTTCACGGGCGACGGCGCCAAGACCGTCATCCCGGCCGTGGCGATGGCCAAGGTGAGCATGCGGCTCGTCCCCGATCAGGACCCGGTGAAGATCGCCGAGCTGTTCGAGGCCCACGTCCGGAAGGTCGCGCCGAAGTCGGTCGAGGTCGAGGTGCAGCGCATGCACGCCGGCCGTCCGTGGATGACCGCCTTCGACAACCGGTTCGTGCAGGCGGCCGGACGCGCCATCGAGCGGGGCTTCGGACGCACGCCGGTGTTCAACCGGGAGGGCGGGTCGATCCCGGTCGTCGCGACGTTCCAGGAGGTGCTCGGCCTCCCGTCGGTCCTCTTCGGCGTCGGTCTGCCGGACGAGAACGCGCACGCCCCGAACGAGAAGCTGGACCTCGGCAACTTCCACCACGGCATCATCGCCTCGGCGGCCCTCTACCGCGAGGTCGGCGCCCTCGGCTGAGCGTGCCGTCCGGCGCCTCCGACCGCGACGGCCGAGGCCGGCAGCGTCCGTCCGGCGGCCATGCCTGCGCAGCCTGAGGCCCGTTCCGTGCGGCGCTCTGCCGCAGTCGGCCGCGGCGGGAGGCGCTACAATGCCGCGTGCCCCCGGTCTTCGCTCACCGCATCGAGGTGCGGTTCCGCGACTGCGATTCGTTCCGGCACGTCAACAACGCCGTCTACCTGACCTACTTCGAGCAGGCGCGGATCGTGATGGGCGAGACGCTCGGATGGCGCCGCGTCCTCGACGAGGCAGGCGTCAGCCTGATCCTCGCGCACACCTCCTGCGACTACAAGGCGCAGCTCGTCTTCGGTGACGAGGTCGAGATCCGCGCGTCCGTCGTCGGAATCGGCCGCCGCAGCTTCACCAGCCAGTTCGACGCCCATCGCGTCCGGGACGACGCGCTCGCGGCGCGCGGGCGGTCGGTCCAGGCGGTGTTCGACTACGCGACCGGCAAGACGGCGCCGATTCCGGACGGGTTGCGGGAGAAGCTCGATGCGATGCTGACCACGGCCCCGGCCGGCGCGTGACAACAGGCCGGGCGCAACGGCGGGTGCGCGCGAAGGCGCCGGCGCTGCCGATACCGGCGTGGCCTCCGGCCAGGAGCCGGCCGCAGCCCACGAGAAGGAGCCATCATGTCGAATCGCAGGGAATCCGTCGTCCCCCCACGAACGCACCGGCCCACGTCTCCGGGGCGGTCGCTGCCGCCCTCGCCGCGGGCGGGGTCGTCGTCCCCGGGGGCGCCGTTCGCCCAGGGGACGCTCGCGGGGCTTTCTCCCGCGACGTCCGGGATCGACCGGCGCGCGATGATCGGCCGCACGCTCGGCGCGGCGGCAGCCGGGGCGCTGCTCGGCGCGGCAGCGCCCGGCGCGCCCGGCGTCGTCCACGCGCAGTCCGTCGGGGCCCCGTCACCCGGGATCCAGCTCCCGGAAGGCATGCGGTGCATCGTCACGGGTCACGACGCGGAGGGCCAGTCGTACGTCGTCAGCGACGAACGGGTTTCGGGGAGCTTCCCGAACGTGTTTCGGACGACCGGCAACGATCCGTTCGGCGCCGGGCCCGAGCCCGTTCCGCGCGAGCTCCTGCCAACCGACTCGCCGCAGCTCGAACCGGCCGTGGGGGGCGCCAACTTCCACTTCGTGACGCTCCCGCCGACGCCGCCGGACGCGCCCCTCGGGTGGCACCGGACGGAGACCGTCGACATGAACGTGCTGCTCGGCGGCGAGCTGGTGCTGGTGCTCGACAAGGAAGAGGTGACGGTGCATCCCGGCGACGTGGTGATCCAGCGCAACACGATGCACGCGTGGCGGAACCCGACGAGCGAGCCGGTCTACTGGGTGGCCGTGCTCGTCCCGATCCGGCAGCGGGCCTGACCGGCCGCGGCCGGATGACCGCTCGCGGCCGCGGACGACTCGCCATCGGGCGGTGGTTCCGGGCATCCGGGCTCCGGGCATCCGGGCATCCGCTCAAGGTCGCCGGCGACGTGGGATAATCCGGCGCGTCGCCCGGCGGCTCGACCCGGGCCATCCCGGAGCCGGCGTTCAGCGAAGGGGAGAAGATGAGGAATCGGTACTTGAGTGGGGCGCTGGCGTGCGCGCTGGCGGCCGTGGGGATGGCGATGGCGTTCGCGGCGCAGCCGGCGGCGGCGCCGGCCGCCGGACAGGAAGCGGGAATGACCGAGATCCGGCCGTTCGAGGTCTCCGTGCCGGACGCAGTGCTCGCCGACCTCCGCGTCCGCCTGGCCGCGACGCGGTTCCCGGACCAGGTGGGCGACCCCTGGGTCTACGGGACGGACATCGCCTACCTGCGGCAGCTCGTCGACTACTGGCGGGACGAGTACGACTGGCGCGAGCAGGAGCGGCGGCTGAACGCCCTCGACCACTACACGACGCGCATCGACGGCCTCGACATCCACTTCATCCACCAGCGCTCGCCGGAGCCGGACGCGCTGCCGATCGTCATCACGCACGGCTGGCCGGGCTCCGTCGTCGAGTTCCTGGAGGTGATCGGGCCGCTGACCGACCCGGTCGCGCACGGCGGGGACGCCGCGGATGCGTTCCACGTCGTCGCCCCGTCGATGCCCGGCTACGGCTTCTCGGACAAGCCGCGCGTGCCGGGCATGGGGCCGCAGCAGATCGCGGACATCAACGCGCAGTTGATGGCGCGCCTCGGCTACGAGCGCTACGGCGCGCAGGGGGGTGACTGGGGCGCCGCCGTCAGCACCTGGATCGCCGCCAGGCACGCGCAGCACGTGGCGGGCCTGCACCTGAACATGGTCTTCGCCGGACCGCCCGCCGATTCGGACGACCCGACGGGCGGGGCGACTCCGGAAGAGCTGGCCCGGATGCAGGCGCGGCAGGCGGAGCTGGGCGACGGGTTCGCCTACGCCGCCATCCAGGGCACGAAGCCCCAGACGCTCGGCTACGGCCTCAACGACTCGCCGGCGGGTCTGGCGGGGTGGATCGTCGAGAAGTTCCAGAGCTGGTGCGACTGCAGCGGCAACCCCGAGACGATCTTCACGAAGGACCAGTTGCTCACCAACATCATGCTCTACTGGGTGACGGGCACCGCCACCTCTGCGGCGCGGCTCTACTACGAGTCGTCACGCCAGTCGGCGGCGGGGCTGATCGTCATGCCGGAGGGGCGCGTCGAGGTCCCGACCGGCGTGGCGCTCTTCCCGCAGGAGCTCATCCTGCCGCCGCGGGCGTGGGTCGAGCGGCAGTTCAACCTCACGCACTGGACCGAGATGCCGCGCGGCGGACACTTCGCCGCGTTCGAGCAACCGGAACTCTTCGTCGAGGACCTCCGGACCTTCTACCGCGACCTCCGGTAGCGGCAACTCCGGCGCCCGGACGGGGCCGGCCGCGCGCCGTGGCTCGGCGTCGGACCGGCGTGCCGGCCCAGCGGCGCGGACGCGAACCGTCTGTACGGACGATGGGCCGACGTTCCCCTCGGGGAGCGCCGGCCCATCGTCGTTTCCGTCCCCGACCTGGCCCGCGCCGCGTGGTCGTCGCAGGCCCCCGGCGCGCAAGCGTCAGGTTCCCCGGCCTCAGTGGGACCCGCCTCCGGCGTCCGCGTCCCGCTCCTCGGCGCGCGCGCCGCTCAGCACGTTGACGATGCTGTAGTTCCCCTCGTGGCACGCGTACTCGTAGAGCGGGCCTTCGGTCACCCCGCGCGACGCCTGGTTGGTCGTGAGCGGCAGCCGGACCGTCCAGGGGCGCGTGAACTTGGCGGGGTCGGTCAGCGTGAACTCGTACTCGAGCGTGTCCGCGTCGACGCGCCGGAAGCGCTCGACGAGGTGCATGGTCTCGGTCGGCATGCGCCACGTCGCGGCCCACCGCTCGTCCGTGCCGTCGACGAAGTGCGTCGATTCGACGACCAGGGTGTCGCCTTCCCAGTGCCCGCGGGTCTCGCCGTTCCACTGGCGGATGCCGCGTCGCGGGCCGTCCGCGTCGAGCGGGATGATGCGCCGCTCGCGGAACATTTCGTGCACGATCACGACGTGGTCCGGGGTCTGCAGGAACTGGTGGTTCGGGTTGTAGCCGAGCCAGAACATGGGCAGGCCGTCGCCGATGCAGCGCTCCCCGGTGTCGACGTCGACCCACGAGTTGCGGGCTCCGTTGACGCGGTACGCCACCTGCAGGCGCTCCCGCTCCCGCATCTCCGCCGTGTAGGGCACGCGCGCTTCCGGCGGATCGACGATCAGCGCCGTGCGCCGGTCGGGGACGGTGCGCAGGCCCGGGTCGAACCAGATCTGGTTGTAGGTGCCGGGGTCGCCCTCGCGCGGGGTGCGCTCGACGAAGCGGGACTCGTCCGCCCGGAGCTCCAGGGCCGCCGCTTCCTCCTCCGTCAGGTAGACCTGACCCGCGAGCTGCGCCGGCCGCTCCAGGGGAGTCAGGGTCGACCCGGTCCACACGCCTTGCAGGTCGGGATCACCCCATGCCGTGCGCAGGGTCTCCTGTCCGCTGGTCGCCGCCGGCGCCAGCAGCAACGCGGACGCGGCCAAGGCCGGCAGCAGCACGCGCGCCCCCGCCCCGCCCGTCCCTCGATGGCTCGTGCGAAGTCCGATCATCTGGAACCTCCCGTCTCGGCTACCGCCTCGCGTTCCCTCGCGCGCTCGCCGCTCAGGACGTTGGCGATGCTGTAGTTTCCCTCGTGGCAGGCGTACTCGAAGAGCGGCCCGTCGGCCGTCCGCATCGGCAACTCGCCCGACCAGGGCCGTGTCCAGCGCGACGGGTCCTCGACCGTGAACTGGTAGCGGATCGTGTCTTCGGCGACGCGCGTGAAGCGCTCCACGATGCGGATGCCGCCGCCGGCGCCGCCGTTCGCGGCCCGGATGCGCACCGGGTCGTTGCCGAACGCGGAGCCCTCCTCCGTAGTGGCGAGGTGCGTCGTCTCGACGACGAGGGTGTCGCCCTCCCAGCGCCCGCGCATCTGGCCCAGCCACTGCGGGACCTGCCGCCCGATCCGCGCCCGGCCGTCGAGCGGGATGATCCGCGTGTCGTGGATCATCTCGACGTGGATCACGACGTGGTCGGGCGTCTGCAGGAAGAGGTAGTTGTTGTTGTAGCCGGTCGGGAGCATCGGCGGCCCCACCGACCAGAGCATGCAGCGGTCGTTGAGGTCCATGTCGGTCCAGGTGTCGGCAGGACCGCGCATGCCGCGCGCGGCAACGCGAGCATCCTCGCGGCGCTGCGCTTCCGGCGTCAGGGGCGGGACCCGGCCGTCGGGCGGATCGACGATGATGGACGTCCGCCCCGTCGACGTCGTGCCCCGGTCCAGCCAGAAGTTGTTGTAGAAGCCGGGCGCCCCGTCGACGCCGACGTCGACGCTCGCGGTCGCCGCGGTCCGCTGCGCCGGCCGGTCCAGCAGCTCCTGGTTCCGCTCGAGGACCTCCCGTTCCAGCGTGGCTGCCTCCTCGGCGGTCAGGAACTCCTGCGCGGCCCGGTCCGCGGGCCGCTCGATGGGAGTGATGGTCTTGTTCGTGTAGGCGCCCTGGAGGTCGGGATGCCCCCACGGAGTCCGTGGCGGCGTCCAGCCGTCGGCGGGGGACTGCCCGGCCAGGGCCTGTCCCGCCGCGGCGCCCGGCGCCAGCAGCAGGCTGACCGCGACCGCGGCGACGGTCACGACGGCAACGTCAACGACGGCGCGTGGTCGATTCCGCATCGTTGCTCTCCTGCCTTCCCGTGCGTCCTCCGGGGCCTGCCGGCTCCTGCCGCCGCGCCCGCGCCGGCACCCGGGAACGCACTCGCTGGAGTCTGCTACCGTACGCTGGCGGCCGAGGCCGCGGCCTCGGCCGCCTCCCGGTCTTCGGCGCGCCCGGCGCTCAGACTGTTGGCGAGGCCGTAATTGCCCTCGTGGCAGGCGTACTCGAACAGGTCGTACGTCAGGTCCTTGTTGAGGGGCATGGCGACCCGCCAGCGGCTCGTGTAGATGTCGGGGTCGTCGATCGTGACCTCGTAGTCGATGGTGTCGGCGTCCCGGAACGTGAACCGCTCGACGACGTGGAGCGACTCCGTCCGCGGCAGGCCGCGGGCGCCGCGCGTCGCAATGTTGGTGGCGATGGCGCCCTTGTCGTTGTAGTTGGTCACCTCGACCACCAGGGTATTGCCTTCCCAGCGGCCGCGCGAGTCGCCGTTCCACAGACGGACGCCGGGCGGCACGTGCGGGCTGCCGTCGAGGGGGATGATGCGGGCCTCGTGGATCATCTCGTACTGGATGACCACGTAGCCCGGCGTCTGCAGGATACGGTAGCCGGCCCCGTATCCCGGCGGGAAGATTCCGCCCGGCACGCCGCGCGTGATGCACCGCTCCCACGGCGTGTGGTTCATGTACGAGTCGGTCAGGTGGATCAGGTTGTAGTCGCGGCGGGCGCGCGCCTCGTCGCGGACCGGGATCCGCCCGTTGGGCGGGTCGACGACCATCGACCGGCGCCGCGTGTTGCGGGGGGCGCTGCCGGGCCCGTCGGCGAAGCCGCTCACCTCGCGCCGGGCCTGCGGCTCCGGGGGCGGCATCCGCGGCGGCTGGTTCGTGCCGGGGAACCACCGCGCCAGCGGGGCCAGCCGCTCGATGTCCGCCTCGTCGGGCGCCTCGAACGGCGTCGGGTCGAAGTTGGTCCAGACGCCCTGGATGTCGGGCTGCCCGTCCGCCGTCCGTGGCGGCGTCCAGGTATCTCCCGATTGGGCCCGCGCCGGCGAGGCGGCCGGAGCGAGCGCGAGCGCGGCGGCGACGACGAGCGGTCCGGCGGAAGCTGGCAGGCGCATGGGTTCGTCTCTCCAGCGCCCATGATGGACCGCGCCGCGCCGCCGCGCAAGACCCTCGGGGCGGGGCGGGGCGGCGCGGCGGGATACGATGCACGCAGGCAGGCGGGCCGGCGCGGGGTTCGCCGGGAGGCCCGGGCGGATGAAGAGCATCCTGTTCCTCTGCGTCGCCAATTCGGCGCGCAGCCAGATGGCGGAAGGTCTGGCGCGGGCCCGCTTCGGTTCGGGCGTCCCCGTCGAGAGCGCGGGGTCGCAGCCGTCGCGGGTCAATCCCCTCGCGGTCTCCGTGATGGCCGAGATCGGCGTCGACATCTCGGGCCAGGAGTCGACCTGCGTCGACGCCGTCGATCCGGCCCGCGTCGGCACGGTCGTCACCCTCTGCGCGGACGAGGTCTGTCCCGCGTTCCCGGGCGCTGCGCGCCGTCTGCACTGGCCCCTTCCGGACCCGGCGGGGGCGGCGGGAAGCGAAGAGGAGCGCCGGCAGCGTTTCCGGAAGGTCCGCGACGAGATCGCGCGCCGCCTGGAAACGCTGGCGGCCGCAGGCGACGACAGCCGGGGCGGAGGCGGCGTGTAAGATCGAGGAGCCGTGGCGGCGCCGTTTCCGCCCGCCGTCGAGCGCGGGCCAGCGCCGTTCTGCAACCCATGTTCCTGCCACTGGGCGACGAGCCGAATCCCCGCGGCGCCCCCGTCGTCACCTACAGCCTGATCGGCGTCAACGTGGCCGTCTACTGTTTCGTGACGCTGCCCCTCAGCGCGGTTCGGCCGGACTTCGACGACCCGCGCGTGCTGGAGTACGTCCAGCTCTTCGCCCGCTACCTGTCGCGCATGTCCCTGGACGACTTCCTGCAGCAGATCTCGGCGTACGACCTGGTCGTTTTCCGCTTCGGCTACCGCCCGGCGGAGCCGGAGCTCACGGCGCTCTTCACATCGATGTTCCTCCACGGGGGCCTCATGCACCTGGCGGGGAACATGCTCTTCCTGTGGATCTACGGCGACAACGTCGAGCACCGGCTCGGCCCCGTGCGGTTCCTTCTCGCCTACCTGGCGACGGGCCTGGCCGCCACGCTGGTGCACTCGGTCCTCGACGCGCGCTCGGTCGTGCCGGTCGTGGGCGCCTCGGGAGCCATCTCCGGCGTGCTCGGCTACTACTTCATCTGGTTCCCGCGGAATCGCGTGCGGCTGCTGGTGATGTTTCCGCTCATGCACATCTTCTACGCGCCGGCGCGGCTGGTGCTCGGGATCTACCTCATCGTCCAGAACCTGTTCCCGTTCCTGGCCAGCCGCGGCATCGAGGAGGGGGGCGGGGTCGCCTACGGCGCCCACATCGGCGGCTTCCTGGCCGGCCTCGGCTCGGCATGGTGGGCCGAGCGGCGCGGCGTGCAGGTCGGCCCGCAGGAGTATCGGCGCGCGCCGGCCGCGACACCGGCTGACTCCGTCGCCGCCGCCCGGGAGAAGGTCGCGCGCCTGATGAGCGGCGGCCGCTACGACGAGGCCGCCGACGCGTACTTCCAGGTACCGTCCGAGCTGAGCCGGCGGGCGCTGGCGGCGGACGACTCGATCTCGCTGAGCAACTGGCTGGCCAACCACGGGCACCCCGCGGCCGCGCTGGTCGTCTACCAGCGTCACCTCCGGGACTACCCGCTGGGTCCCTACGCGGCCGAGGCGCACCTCGGTGCCGGCCTCGTGCAGCTCCACGCCCAGCACCAGCCGGCCGCCGCCTACCAGCACCTGGTGGCCGTGTTCGACTGCGACCCGCACCCGGAGACCGCGCAACATGCGCGGGCCGCGCTGGCCGACATCGCCAGCCGGCAGAAGTTCCGCGTGGGATCCGAGCACTGACGACGGCGGGGAACCGTCGACGGGCTGCTGCTGGTTCGAAGGTCAACGCCGGACCCGTCGAGGGGACGTGCAGGCCGAGCGTACCGCGCGCCCCCTTTCGGGCGCGCCGTGAGCGACCGGCGGTCACGCCGCCAGACACGACGCGGCGCCGGCCGCCTGACCTTCGCGAGCGCGCTCGCTATCGGAGATCGCCTCGCGCGATCGGCTCGGTGAGGTAGGCGATCAGCTCCCTCCGCCACCAGGCGTCGCCCGTGCCCTCGGCCAGTGTCGTGAACCGATAGTCGTACAGGGCGAGGCGGACGAATCGCGGGGGCTCGTCGGCGAACGGGTTGTTGTCGTCGTCGAGCAACGCGAGCACGGCGGGTGGCGGATCCAGCAGATGGCCCGCCAGCGGGAGCAGCCAGTGTGCCTCGGCGCGCGGGCCGAGCGCGGCGAACCACATCTGCCAGTCGAGACGCGGCATGTGCGGCTGCACGAAACCCGGGGCACGATTCGGGTCGCCCGCCTTCCACCGGAACGGATACTCCGTCCAGGTGATGCCGTCGGCGCTCCCCTCGACGACGATCTCCGGGCGCTCCACGGTCATCGTGCGGAACAACCCGTAGCCATTCACCGAGCGGAAGGGCGCGACCCACCCGAACGCCGCCGCCGACCACTCCGGCATCGGTTCCGGCCGGCGGATCTCGCGTACGAAGGTGTAGGCGCTCGCCGCCGCGAGGGCCGAGGCCACGACCCCGACTGCCGCTCGCCGCCAGCGCGACGGCACCGCCCGCCGCGAGAGCGAGTTCCCCCGCGCCGGGGGCGGCTCGAGGCGATGCGCGCCCAGGCCGGGCAGAAAGCGCCCGAGGGTCGCGTCGTCGAGGAGCGACAGGTAGAGCACCACCGTCAGGAGGTTGAAGAATCCGTAGTTGCCGGTCGCCGCAATCAGCGCCTGCAGCAGGCAGAGGAGCGCGAAGCCGGTCAGGCGGACCCGCCGGAATCGGGACGGTAGCAGGATGACGAAGGGGGCCCCGAGCTCGATGGCGAACATCACGGCGGTCGAGAGCGTCGCGATCCACGCGGGCGCCTGGTGCGCGTACCAACCCACCCACGTCGGGATGGGCTGCGTCTCGTAGTGGTAGCGGAGCGCCGTCAGCCCCCACCAGGTCTCGTCGCCGCTCAGCAGCTTGGTGATGCCGGAAAGGAAGGTCAGCTTGAAGGCGAGCCCCCACACCAGCCATCGCGCCGCGACGCCGGGCTCGGGAGCCGATCCGAGGCCGATGCGCCGGCCCGCCGGGGCGTACACGACGGCGAGGAGGCCGGCCTCGAGCAGCAGCACGTCCCATTGGAACGAGAGAAAGTCCTGGCCCGCGACCGTCAGGGAGAGATAGCAGAGCCAGAGCGCGGCGAAGGTGGCGATCGGCGCGAGGCCCGCCACGGCGGCGGCCGACAGGACGATGCCGGCCCAGCAGAGCCCCAGGAGCAGCGCGTCGCCCGGCCACAGCCAGAGCAGCGTCGGGAGCCGGTAGTACGCCTCCGCGCCCTGCACCTCGTAGACCCGCTCCAGGTACGCCGCGGCGGGCAGCAGGCCCTCCGAGCCGACCAGACCGGGAAGCTGTGGCGCGAGCGACAGGAACGCAACGCCGTAGACCACGCCGAGAAGGCGCAGGAACAGCGCGCGGGAGAGCGCGAAGCGTGGCCGTTCAGGAGCCGGCATCAACCCAACCGGGCGAAGGCCCAGGCGTGGTGCCGGCAGCAAGGGGATTCGAGCCCGAACGGGGCGTCAGCTCCCGTTCGCGACGGAATCGGAGCGTCCCGATCCACGATGAGGCGTGGTGCCGGCAGCAAGGGGATTCGAGCCCGAACGGGGCGTCAGCTCCCGTTCGCGACGGAATCGGAGCATCCCGATCCACGATGAGGCTTGGCGCCGGCAGCAAGGGGATTCGAGCCCGAACGGGCGTCAGCTCCCGTTCGCGACCGAATCCCTGCCTCCCGGCCATCGCGAAGCCGGAGGCGCAGAGATGGCTGGGAGGCAGGGATTCGAACCCCGATTCCACGGTCCAGAGCCGCGTGTCCTACCGTTGAACGACCTCCCAGCAACGGCCGCGGCGCGACGGAACCACACATTATACACTCCGCGCATCGTTCCGGACACCCTCACCGGCTGACGACTGCTTGCGACACCTTCCCGGAGTCGACTCGGCGCTTTACATTTCTGCCCCTGACAACGTTTTTATTCCTGCCCCTTAGGGCGCTACGTTTCTGCCCCTGACAGGATTGCATTCCTGCCCTCCATGCGGCTAGGATTCCTGCCGTTGGCGACGTTCCATCTCTGCCGTTGCCCGCGACCGCACCGTGAAGTACCGCCCTCGCCTCGTGGACCGCGAACTCACCCTGCGCCTCGCGTCGACGGGCGCCGTCGTGATCGAGGGGCCGAGGGCCTGCGGCAAGACCGCCACCGGCCGGCAGAAGGCGGTGAGCGAGGATCCAGGCTACCCGGCCTGGCCCAGACAGGCATCAAGCCGTGGCGACGCAGTCATCCGACGTCGAGGAGGAAGCGCCACGCCGGTAGCACCTCGATGCTGCCGGCATCGACCGCGATCGTCTCCTCCTCGTCGCCGGTCACGACCGTCCCCGTGCGCGTGCCCAGTTCGGCCATCGCCTGCGCAAGCGCCGTCAGATGGCCGGAGTTGACGAGGATGCCGGAGCCGATGGAACGCACCAACGCGTGGTCGACGCAGTAGATCTTCTTCGGATTCGTCTTGGCCCGGGCCAGCGAGGCGTCGAAGACGGGCACCGTGAACAGGAAGAACGCGTCCTCGAACCACGCCACGTAGTCGGAGACGGTGGGCTTCGGCGCCCGGTGTCCGAGCGACTGCAGATACGCGGTCAGCCGGTTGATGGAGTACAGCGAAGCGGTGTCGTCCACCAGCCGGTGGGCCGAGCGGGTCGGGCATGGCTCGGCCGGTCGAAAGCGAACTCCATCGTCTCCGGAAACGCGCGAAACCGGAAGGGGGCTCTCCCAGTTCTGACCAATCGCCTTGATGTGGCCTATCCGGGGGGCGGATCGCCGTCGCCAAGTGTGTGCGTACAATGCTACGCTTAGGCCCATGCGTTTGCACATAGCACTCGCCGACGACCTCGTGACGGAGATCGATCGACGCGCGGGCCCACGACGGCGAAGCGCTTTCATCGCCGAACTGATCCAGCGCGGTCTTGACGACGAACGACGCTGGGACGACATCGAATCGGCGCTCGGCGGCTTGCCTGATACCGGCCACGACTGGGACGACGACCCCGCCGCGTGGGTGAGGCGGCAACGTCATGCCGACCCCCGGCGGGCCGGTTGACCGATGGTCCGCCTGCTGCTCGATTCGACCGTGCTCATCGACGCGTTGCGAGGCCGGCCCGCCGCCGCCCGGTTGGCCGCCCTGAGACGAACCGGCACGGAGCCCTGGGCGTGCGTGATCTCGGTCGAGGAGATCTGGCGCGGCCTGCGCTCGGGCGAGGAGATCGTCGCGCGCCGCCTGTTCAGCGGTCTGCGGCTGGCGCCTCTGGGGGCGGCCGAGGGGATGCGGGCCGGCGCATGGCGCCGAGCCTATGCCCGTGAGGGAGTCACGCTCCATCAAGCCGATTGCCTGATTGCCGCCGCGGCGGCGGGTGTCGGTGCGGCACTGGCGACGGCCAACGTCGATGACTTCCCAATGACGGAGATTGGCGTCCAGCACTGGCCGATCGGCCAGTGAACACGCCGGGCGCGGTAGGCGGAGCCATGATCACTTCGCTGCGACTGGTTGACTTCAAGAACTTCGCCGACGAGACGCTGCGCATGCGTCCCTTTCACGGTGATCTGGGTTGCCGGTCCGAACTACCCGGCGAACGGCGCGGAAACGGAGGTTCGGGCGGAAGTCCACCGCCTGACCAGCCCTGATGTCACGTCACGCCCGCGTGCACCCCCGCCGCATCCTCAATCACGAACTCCGCCCCCTTCTCGGCGATCATCACTGTGGGGGCGTTCGTGTTGCCCGAGGTGATGCGGGGCATGACCGAGGCGTCGATGACCCGCAGGCCCGCGACGCCGTGCACGGCGAGCCGGTCGTCGACGACGGCGAGGCGGTCGCTCCCCATCTTGCACGTGCCGACGGGGTGGAAGATCGTCGTGCCGAGGTCGCTCGCGGCGTGGGCCAGCGCCTCATCGCTCGTGAGCTCGGGGCCGGGCTTCCACTCCTCGGGCTCGAAGCGGGCCAGGGCCTGCGCGGTCATGATGCGGCGGGTGAAGCGCAGCCCGGACACCGCGACCTCGCGATCCTGGGCGGTGGACAGGTAGTTCAGGGTGATGGCGGGCGCGTGCAGCGGATCGGCGTCCTTGATGCGGACGTGGCCGCGGCTGGTCGGCTGCAGGTTGGCGACCGACGGCGTGATTGCGTTGAACTTGTGCAACGGGTCGCCGAACTTGTCGAGCGAGAGCGGCTGCACGTGCCACTCGATGTTCGCCGCCTCCCGCGACGGATCGCTGCGGGCGAAGGCGCCGAGCTGCGACGGGGGCATCGTCAGCGGGCCGGTCTTGAAGAAGAGATACTCCAGCCCCATCGCCGCCTTGCCGAAGAGCGAGTTCACGCGCTGGTTCAGAGTGACCGTGTTCTTCACCTTGTAGATGCTGCGGACCTGCAGGTGGTCGTGGAGGTTCTCGCCGACCCCCGGCAGGTCGTGGGCGACTTCGATGCCGTGCTCCTGGAGCAGCGCACCGGGACCGATCCCCGAGAGCTGCAGGATCTGCGGTGAGCCGATGGCCCCGGCGGCCAGGATCACCGCGCGCCGCGCCACGAGCTTCTCACCGGACCCCACGAGCTCGACCCCGGTGGCGCGCGGTCCCGCGCCGCCCCGCTCGACCGTGATGCGCCGCACCTGGGCGTCGGTCCGCACGCTCAGGTTGGGCCGATCGAGGACGGGCCGCAGGAACGCCTTGGTGCCGCTCCAGCGCCGGCCCCCGCGCTGGTTCATCTGGAAGTAGGCGTTGCCGAAGTTGTCGCCCCGGTTGAACTCGGCGATCTTGGGAATGCCGCACTCCGCGGCCGCGTCGCGCCAGGCGTCGAGGATCTCCCAGCCCACCCGGCGTTCCTCGACCCGCATCTCGCCGCCGACCCCGTGGAACTCGTCGGCTCCGTGCTGGTAGTCCTCCGACCGCTTGAACACCGGCAGGACGTCGTCCCAGCCCCAGCCGCGGTTGCCGAGCGACGCCCAGTGGTCGTAGTCGCTCCGCTGCCCGCGCATGTAGATCATCGCGTTGATCGACGAGCACCCGCCGAGCACCCGGCCGCGGGCGTAGAGGATGGTCCGGCCGTTGAGGCCGGGGTCGGGCTCGATGCGGTAGCACCAGTCGGTGCGGGGATTGCCGATCGTGTAGAGGTAGCCGACGGGGATGTCGATCCAGAAGTAGTCGTCCTTGCCCCCCGCCTCGAGCAGCAGCACGCTGGCGCCGGGATCGGCCGACAGCCGGTTGGCGAGGACGCAGCCCGCGGTGCCCGCGCCGACAATCACGTAGTCGTGAGTCACGCGGCGATCCTACAGGGCGGATCGGACCTCCGGCCGCGGCGACCCGGCTGCGGGCCGCCGTGCCCGGGCCCGGACCCTTCAGTCGTAGTCGGCGGCGGCGAGCGAGAAGGCGACGATCTCCTCGTCGTTGCGCATGTAGATGTGCCGGTTGGCGTAAGCCGGGTGCACCCAGCTCACGTTGCGCAGCTCGCGGCGGTTGCCGGGCGGCGACGTCGGGGCGATGAGCGGGGTGCGGCTGATCTCCTCGTAGCCCGTCGGGTGGAGGCGGGCGATGATGAGCTCGCCGCGGTCGTTGTTCATGAAGATGCGGTTGCCGTTCTTCACCATGAAGCCCGACACCCAGCGGCGGCGCTCGACGGTCGCCTCCTGGGTCTCCCAGATGCGCTCGCCGGTGCGCGCGTCGAGGCAGCGGAGCTGCCCGTAGCTGCAGATGCCGTAGATGTACCCGCCGTCGATGATCGGCGTGGCCAGCACCGCGTGCAGCCCTTCGGTGCGGATCTCGCTGTTGCTCGAGCCCTTCCAGGCGATGGTGGCGTCGGGGCGATCCTGGTTGAGGGTGAGCATCATCGGGCCGTCGTAGAACGTGCTGAAGAAGAGCTGCGACCCGACCTGGACCGGCACCGCCACCGTCATGGCTCCGCCGACGACGTACGGCTGCCGCCAGTAGACGTCGCCGGTCACCGGATCGAGCGACGCGACCTCCTCCGGGTCCCAGACGATGAGCTGCCGCGCGCCGCCGGCCTCGATGATGATGGGCTGCGCGACGCCGAGATCGGCCTCGGCCGGCAGCGAGCGCCAGATCTCCTCTCCCGTCATCTTGTCGAGCGCCACGACCCGCGCGTCGGGCGGGCCGCCGACGAAGCAGATGAGCCGCTCGTCGTCGACCAGGGGAGCGCTGGCGAAGCCCCAGTCGAAGCCCCACCGCATGCGGTCGACGCCGTAGTCCTCGCTGTAGGACTTGCGCCAGAGGATCTCGCCCGTAGCGGTCTTGAAGGCCGAGAGCACGCCGTCCCGTCCGAGGACGTAGACGCGGTCGCCGTCGACGGTCGGCGTCGCGCCGGGGCCGATCTCCCACTGGATGCCGGCATAGTCGGCGTCCCATTCCTGGACCCACAGCACCTCGCCCGTCGCCTCGTCGAGGGCCAGCGCGCGCTCCGTCCCGCGCATCCCGTCGGTCGGCTCGTAGTCGGTCACGAAGACGCGCCCGTCGGCCACCGCCGGGCCCGCGTAGCCCCGCTTGACCGGGGTCCTCCAGAGGGCCTTCAGCCCCTCCGCGGGGAAGGTCTCCAGGATGCCCGACTCAAGCCAGACGCCGCGGCGACCCGCGCCCCGGAACTCCGGCCAGTCCTCCGCCGCGGCGATGCCCGCGGCCCCGAGGACGATTGCGACACCTGCGAGCGCGGCCGTCAGCTTCGATGTCATCGGATTCGTCTGCCTCTCACCGGGCCGCAAGCTCGGCGTAGATCGCCTCGATGTTGGCCCGGGCGTGCTCCATCCCGTAGTCGCGGTAGCGCTCCGGCAGCGCGAGCGTCGCCGCCGCCTCGTCCACGCTCCTGCCGGCGTCGTAAGCCGCCTCGACCGCGGCGAGGAAGTCGCGGTTGAAGTCCGCGTACTCCGCCACGTCGTCCCACATCATCCAGCCCGTCCACGGGCGGCGCCGCCCCTCCTCGCGCCGGCCGCGGCCGGCGTACGTCGAAGGGAACGCGTCGCGGCCGGTGATCACCCGCTCCACTCCCTCGATGCTCGCGACGGCGCGCGCCAGGGTGTCCGGGAACGCCACGCCGCTCCCGCCGTTGTCGCGGTCGATCTCCGGCGTCGCCTTCCCCGGGAACAGGTCGCCCAGGAAGGCGACGCCCTTCTGCGGGAAGACGACGATCGTGTCGCCGCCGGTATGGGCGGGACCGAAGTGGTACAGCTCGATGCGGTCGAGGTCTTCCAGCAGCGAGTGGCGGTCCCCGAAGGTCGTGAGGGTCACGCCGTCCGGCACCGCGCCGGCCAGGGCGGCCGCCGCCCGCTCGTGCGCCACCACCTCGACCAGGTCGGGGTACTCGCCGAGGCTTCCGGCGCTGTCGTCGTGCGGGTGCGTGGCGACGATGGTCGTGACCGGCAGATCGGTCACCCCGTAGACCGCCTCCATCACCGCCGGGGCCCAGCCGGGGCTCTTCGCGTCGATCAGCACGACGCCGCCGTTGATCTCGTCGATGAGCGCCATGGCGTTGGCGCCGCCGTCCGACAGGTGGTAGAGGGTGTCTCTCACGTTGAGCGTATCGATCCGAACGATGCGCTCCTCCTCCTGCGCCGCGGCTCCGACGCCGCCGACCGCGAGCGTGAGCGCTACCACGCCGGCCGCTGCACCTTGCCGGACCGCCCGCCTCATGCCGACCTCCCTGCCAACGCAACCCGGCCCCCGGAGCGGGGGGTGCGTCGACCGCGCGATCATACCGTGGCCCGCGCGCGGCGCAACAAGCTCGCGCCACGCCGGCGTCCGCACCCGGCACCGCGCGCGCGAGCGCGGCGTGCACGCGTCGTCGCCGGCGCTGCC
The DNA here is from genome assembly GCA_026708265.1 of Acidobacteriota bacterium. Taxonomy (GTDB): domain Bacteria; phylum Acidobacteriota; class Vicinamibacteria; order Vicinamibacterales; family UBA8438; genus JAGWAJ01. The sequence goes on along the minus strand of JAPOVI010000309.1, from coordinate 14,957 downwards.
TGGCGTCAGCGCCCGGCGACGCGCGCGGAGCGCGGGACCCGGACTCAGCGCTTCCCGAGGATCCCCCGCCGGGCGATCTCGGCGAGGGGCTTGCGGTCGCTGCGTGCGCCCTCGCGTTCCCGGAGCTCCGCCGGGAGCGCCTCGCGCGGGCCGAGCCGCCCCGCGGCGATGCCGCACATGGCGGCGTGGGACTCGCGGTCGACGCCGAGCCGCTCGTGGGCCGCCGCGACGTCGATGCCGGCCATCGCGTGGGTGCAGATGCCGAGCGCGTGCGCCTGCAGGGCGAGCGACATCCAGGCCGCGCCGGCGTCGAACTGCGCGGTGCGCGGCTCGCGGCCGTCCGGCGTCCGCACGTGCGCGAAGACGAAGCCGAGGAGCGGCGCCTTCGCCGCCCAAGCGCGATTGCGCGGATTAAGGATGGAATCGAAGATCGGCCGGTCGGGTCCGTCGGTCTCGTACAGGAAGAGCCACGGTTGCACGTTGGACGACGAGGGCGCCCAGCGCGCGGCCTCGAACAGCGAGGCGATGTCGGCGTCGCTCAGGGGCTCGGGGTCGAACGAACGCGGCGACCAGCGGTCGATGAAGAGCGGGTCCACGCGGGCCTGGGCGACACGGGGATTGGCGGCTTGGCTCATGGGTCGGTCCGGTGACGATGGCCCGGATCGTATTGGATCCGGGGCGCCCGCGGAGCACCGCACGCGCAACCCGCCGGCCGGCCGCGGCGGCTTGCAGGCTCCCGGCCCGCCCACTACGATGGCGCTCGATGGCGTCCTGGCTCGCGTTCGCTCCGGTGGCCGCGTTCGTCCTCGCCTGCGCGCTCGGCCTGCTGGTGCTGGCCCGCGGCCTGCGGAGCAGGCGCCGCGCAGCCGCCGGAGATCCGATGCCCGCGGTGCCCTGGGGCATCGCCATGCTGCGCTCGCCCTGGACGGGCGCCTTCTGGCTCCTGTTCGGGCTGATCGGGCTGGTCCTGTGGCGGCCCGCCGTCGGCTGGCAGGCGGAGAGCTCCGCCTATTGGACGGACGGGCGAGTGCCGGCGCTCGACGAGGCGGTGCGCAGCGAGATCGTCGACTGGGCCCGCGACCAACGCCCGGTCGGGGTGGCGGTCGGCCTCGTTACGCCGGACGGAACCGCGCGCGCGACGTTGGGCAGCGCCCGGTTGCCCGGGGGGCCGCCGCTCCGGGAAGCGACCTTCGAGATCGGCTCGATCACGAAGACGTTCACCGGCATTCTGCTGGCGTCGCTCGTCGACCGGGGCGTCGTCAGCCTGGACGACAGGCTGGCGGAGCTGCTGCCGGCCGGCGTCGCCCTGCCGGCGGAACAGCAGTCGATCACCCTCGCCCACCTCGCGACGCACACCGCGGGCCTCCCGAGGACGCCGCCCGACATGGGCGGGCCCCGCATGCTCCTGCGCCTGGTCCTCGGCCTGAATCCCTACGAGGGCTACACGACCGACCAGTTGCTGCAGGCGCTGGAGGTCACCGATCTGCAGTCCGAGCCGGGGGATCGTTCCGAGTACTCCAACTTCGGCTTCGGCCTGCTCGGGTGGATCCTCGGGCGCGAGGCGGCCATGGGGTATGCGAGCGCCCTCCGGGAGTTCGTCTACGGACCGCTGGGGTTGACGGGCATCGGGCTCGGACCGGGCGGAGAGGCCGGGTCGCCGCTGGCCACCGGCTACCGGGTCCGGCAGGTTGCGGGCCCCGTCCGGCTCGGGCTGGTGGCGGAGCCCTGGGACCTGCCGGAGGCGTTCGAGGGCGCCGGGGCGGTGCGGAGCACCCTGGAGGGGATGGTGGGATTCCTCGCCGCCAACATGGGGCAGGGGTCGCACGCGGTCGAGGCGGCGATCCGGCTGGCGCAGCAGGAGCACTTCCAGGTCTCCCGGCGGCGCGCCCTCGGGCTGGCGTGGGTGCGGGACCGCCGCCGCGACATCGGCCAGACCGTGATCTGGCACAACGGGGCGACGGGCGGCTTCCGCAGCTTCCTGGGTTTCACGGAGGACCGGCGCTTCGGCGTCGTGGTGCTGGCGAACGCGCCGGCGTCCGTCGATCCGCTCGGGGCGAGGCTCCTGCGGGCGATTGCAGGCGTCGGCGAGGCGGCTCGGAGCACGAACGGGGAGTAGAGGCGGCCGGCGGAGCCGGGAGACCGCACCGCAGTACCCTGCGGCGCAGGAGTCTCCGGCCACGACGGGCTTCCAACGAGACCCGCCCGTCAGGGCGCGCGGGTCCGAGGAGGGCAGGGTCATGAGGACGCGACACACGAACGCGGGCTGGATCGCAGGCGGACTCGGCGGCCTGCTGCTTGCCGCGGCCGGGGCTTCGGCCCAGACCGCACCGGGAGAGGCGGCGACGCGCGATCTGCAGGGGGTCTGGGACTTCCGCAGCGCCATCCCGTTCGAGCGCCCCGAAGAGCTGGCGGGCCGGGCGACGTTGTCCCCCGAGGAAGCGGCGGCGTTCGCGCGGGAGCGCGTGGATGCGCAGAACGTCGACCTGTGGCGCGACGAGAACGGCCGGCTGCCGGTTTCCGGCGGCTACAACAACTTCTGGTACGACCGCGGCACCACGCTCGGCGACGAACGCCGGACGTCACTGGTGGTCGACCCGCCGGACGGCAGGATCCCGACCCGCAGCGCCGAGGCCGAGGCCCGCGGGGAGCGGCAGCGGGAGCTGCGCGCCCGTGACGCGTACGGGCCCGAGGACCGCGGCGCTTTCGAGCGCTGCATCATGGGGTTCAACTCCGGCCCGCCCATGAACCCGAGCGCATACAACAACAACATGCAGTTGTTCCAGACCGCCGACCACGTCGTGCTCCTCAACGAGATGGTGCACGACGCGCGCGTCGTTCCGCTGGACGGCTCGCCGCACCTGCCCGACCACGTCCGGCAGTGGAAGGGCGACTCGCGGGGCCGGTGGGAAGGCAACACCCTGGTCGTCGAGACCCGAAACTTCACGGCCAAGACCAGCTTCCGCGGGTCGGGGCCCGACCTGCGTCTGGTCGAGCGGTTCACGCGGCTCGACGCCGACCGCCTGCTCTACGAGTACACCGTCGACGACGCCGCGTCGTTCGCGCGGCCGTGGTCCGTGCGCGTCATCATGCGGCGCTCCGACAGCCCGCTCTTCGAGTACGCCTGCCACGAGGGCAACTACGGCATGGAGAACCTGCTCGTCTCGGCGCGCGCCCGCGACCGGCAGCGCGCGCAGCAGTAGCGGACTGGCGGTGGGGCTGCGGCCGGACACGGACCCAGCGACAGGCTGGCGTCGCTACGGCGCCGGCGCGGACGTTCGATACGAGACGACCATCGCGGTGACGTCGTCGTGTTGCGCGGCGTTGCCGGTGAACCGGTGTACGGCGGCGAGGACTTGCTGCAGGCGCTGTTCGGCGTCGCCCTCGATCGAGGTGACGCAGTCGACGAGGCGATCGTCCCCGAACTCGTCCTCTGCCTGGTTCATCGCTTCCGTGACGCCGTCGCTGAACAGCACGAGATGGTCATCTTCCGCCAGGGTCTCCGCGCCCTCCTGGAACGGGACGTCATCGAACAGCCCCAGCACCATCCCTCCTACGTCGAGCCGGCAGACGTTGCCGTCGGCCCGCACGAGGATGGGTGGGTTGTGACCGGCGTTGCAGTACGCGAGGCTGCCGTCGGGGCTGAGCACGCCGTAGAAGAGCGTCACGAAGCGACCCTGGATCCCGCGGCGGACGACGGCGGCGTTCACCGCGGCCACCGTGGCTGCGGGCCCCGGGCTGGCGTGCGCCTGCGCAACCAGCGACCCCTGCATCAGGGCGCCGAGTAGGGCGGCCGGCGGTCCCTTGCCGGCCACGTCGCCCAGCACGAACCCGAGTGCGCCGCCCGCGAGGTCGAGGTAGTCGAAGAAGTCGCCGCCGATGGACCGGCAGGGCTCCGCTGCCGCCGCCGCGTCGAAGAACGAGCCGGCGCGATGCGTGTTCGGGAGGAGCGCTCGCTGGATGGCCGACGCGGTCTGCATGTCGTGCTCGAGGGTCGCGAGCTGGCCGACCGCTCTCGACAGCAGCGCCCAGCCCGCTTCGCCGCGGAGCCGGTCCCGGCCGGCGGCCGTCACCTCGTAGAACTTCGCTTCGCGCCCCTCCGGCGCCGACCTCCAGGCTCCCGCGACCAGGCGCTGGGTCTCCAGACGATGCAGCGCCGGGTAGAGCGATGCCTGCGGAAACCGAACCACCTCGGGCGAGAGCTGATCGAGACGCTGCATGATGCCGAAGCCATGCATCGGCCCCGCCGCCACCGCCTGCAGCACCAGCATGTCGAGCGAGGCCCCCGGCAGGGCCGGTTTGGCGGGCGCCATCCAGCCGGATCCTACTATCGCCGGTGCACGACCCGGCGTTCGCGGGCCGAGGCGCACGCCGCGGGTGCGCGGCCGCTCGACCGCCGACGCCGACGTCGGCGCAGGTGGCTCGATCGCCGGCCGAGTGCTCGAGGTGGCCCAGCGACCGGCCGCCGGGAGTCGCCGTGGAGGCGCTCGGCTCTCTATTCCGACTTGAGCAGCATCGTCATCGGCGTGCGGACGGCCCGGACGGCAGGCGTGAGGCAGGCGGCGACGGCCACGCCGAGGACGACCAGCATCGCCGAGGCGAGCACCGTCCAGTCGTGCGGCGCCACCTGGTACAGCAGGGCCGCCATCGTCCGGCCGGCGGCGACGGCGGCGGCGAGACCGGCCGCGGCGCCCAGGACCACGGGCCGCATCCCGTGGCCGAGCGCCATGGCGAACACGCGGCGCGCGGTGGCGCCGAGCGCCAGCCGGACCCGCGATCTCGGTGCGCCGCCGCTCGACGGCCGACGCCACCACGCCGTAGACTCCGAGCCCCACCAGCAGCAGCCCGGTCACGGCGAACGCGACCGTCAGCGCGAGCTGGAAGCGGCGCCCGGCGACGGCGTCCGACAGCACGCGTTCCATCGTGCGGATGTTGTGGATCGGCAGCGCGGGGTCGATGGCCTCGACCGCCTCGGTGACCGCCGCGACCAGCGCCAGCGGGTCGGTCTCCGTCCGCACCACGAGCGTGGCCTGCCGCCGCGGGAGCATCCAGTACGGGACATAGGCAACGAGCCCGGCGTCGCTCTCCAGCTCGACGACCCGGGCGTCCGCGACCACGCCGACGACCTCCAGGGGCTCGCCGCCCTGGTGGACGAGCCGGCCGATCGGATCTTCGCCCGGCCACAGGGTCCGGGCCGCGTGCTCGCTGATCACGATGGGCCTGCGCGCTCGATCGTCCTCGGTGAACATGCGGCCACGCGTGACGGCGATGCCCATCGCCCGCGGATAGTCCGGGCTCACGATGCGGTAGTTCGCCAGCGGTCGTTCCGTGATCGGGCGCGTGTCGTCCATCCGGCTCAGCCCGTCGATGAACGCGTGCCCCTCCAGGGGAAGGCGCTGGACGAGTCCGACTGCGCGCACCGCCGGCGTGCTCTCCAGCCGGCGCAGTATGTCGGCGTGAACGCGAGTCACGTCGTCGGCGTCCGGATATCGGAGGCGCGAAAGCTGCAGGTCGGCTGCGAGTACGCGATCGACCGCGAAACCGCGATCGACCTGCATCACGCGCACGAAGCTGGCGAGCAGCAGCCCGGTGACGACCATCAGGCCGATGCCGAGCCCGGCCTGCAGGCCGATGAGCAGGCGCGGCGCGGTGCCGCGCCGCCGCGCCGCGGCTTCCCGCACGGTCAGGGCCTCCATCGGGGCCACGCGACCCGCGTGCCACGCAGGAACGAGGGCGCACAGCACGCCGCAGGCAAGCGTTACGCCGAACGATGTAGCGAGCACCGTCCCGTCGACGGCTACCTCGTCGAGCCGCGGCAGTTCGGCCGGCGCCGCCGCGACCAGGGCGCGCAACGCGCCGTTGGCGATCAGCACGCCGCCAAGACCTCCGGCCAGCGCGACCAGCAGGCTCTCGCGGAGCGCGCGTCGCGCCGCGTCGCCCGGCGGTGCGCCCAGCGCTCCCCGGAGCGCCAGATCGCGGCGGCGTTCGAGCCAGCGGGCGCCGAACAGGTTCGACACGTTCGCACACGCCACCAGCAGTACCGCGACGACCGCCGCGAGCAGGAACCAGAGCGGGCGGCGCGCGGCCCCGACCACTTGTTCGACGAGGGGCTGCACCCGCACCCTCGGGCGAAACGGGGCAGCGGCGTACACCCCATCCAGGATGCCGTTCAGCTCGACGGTCGCTTGGGCCGCGGTCACTTCCGGCGGCAGGCGCAGGAGGGTCGGGTAGTCGAATTCACCGGGCGAGCGGAGCTGCCTCTCGGTCCAGGCGAGCGGCTCGAAGAACTCCGGCCGGCCCGGCACGCCACCCTCGACCGCTGCCAGTTCCGCGAACCGCGGAGACCGGAACGTGGCCGGCAGGACGCCGACGACCTCGACCGGCTGGTCGTCGAGCGTGATGATGCGGCCGAGCACGGCGGGATCGCTGCCGTACCGGCGCTGCCACAGCCCGTGCGTCAGTAGTGCCGCGCGCGCGCCGCCGGCGGCATCGCCCTCGCCGACCCGGAACAGTCGGCCGAGCAGCGGCTCGACTCCCAGCAGCTCGAAGAAGCCGGGCGAAACGCGCGCGCCGGGGAGCGGCTCCGGGGAGCCGCCTCCGGTGACGACCACGCTGACGGGTTGAAGCGCGGCCATCTCGCGGCAGGTGACCTCGCACGTCCGCTGCCAGGCGTCCATCGAGAAGGCGTTGACGGACAGCACCGGAAACTGGTCCGCCAGCTCGGGAATCGTGATCTGCACCGTCATCAGCCGGTCGGGCTCCCGGAAGCCGAGCGGCGACAGGAGGATGCCGTCGACGAACGAGTAGATGGCCGTCGTGGCGCCGATGCCGAGGCTCAGCGTGGCCACCGTCACCACCGTGAACAGCGGGCTGCGGCTCAGCGAGCGCAGCGTGAGTCCGATGTCCCGCAGCGTGTCGGACAATGGACGGATACCCCGTGCGTCCCGCACCGCTTCCTCGATGGGCGTCGTCGCTCCCAGGCGCAGGTGCGCCTGGCGGCGCGCTTCGCGGGCGTCGAGGCCGGCGGCGAGGTTCTTCTCCGTTTCCATGTCCAGGTGGAAACGAAGTTCCTGCTGCATCTCGGCGTCTTCGTGCCCGCCTCGCACGAGACTCCGGAGCCGTCGCAGCCATTCGCTGAGCATGCCCATCACCCGCCCCCGTTCACCACGCGGTCGACCGTGTCGAGCCCTCTCCGCACGCTCCTCTTGTTTCCCTTAAGGTCAGTGTGCGTCGGGCTCCTTCAGATTGTCAAGAGGGGGCATGCCTTGACAATCTACAATCGCGAGCTTATTGTCGATAGTCGAGGTATGACGGATGGGCAAACCGACCGATCTCGTGCAGGGCACCCTCGATCTCCTGATCCTGCGGACCATCGAGCATGAGCCGAAGCACGGCTGGGCCATCGCGAAGCGCATCCGGCAGGTCTCGAACGAGGTCCTGCGGGTACAGCAGGGGTCGCTCTACCCGGCCCTCTACCGCCTCGAGAGGGAAGGGTGGATCGCCGGCCGCTGGGCGGCGACCGAGACCGGCCGCGAGGCGAAGTTCTACTCGTTGACCTCGACCGGCCGGGCTCACCTGCAGCACGAGGTCGCGGCGTGGGAACGGCTCTCCGGGGCGATCGACCTGGTCATCCAGCGGGCGTGATCCGCTCGCCCACCGCAGGAGGGAAGGAATCGTGGGACTCCGGACACGCCTCTCACGCTGGTTGCACCGGCTTCGCCGGAGTCGCGTGGAGCGGGAGGTCGAGAAGGAGCTCGCGTTTCATCTGGAGTTCGAGACGCAAGAGAACCTCGAGCGGGGGATGTCGCCGGAGGAGGCGTCGCGGGCCGCGCGGGTGGCGCTGGGCAACGTATCGGTGATTCGCGAGGACGTGCGCGCCGTCGCCGGATGGCGCTGGCCGGAGCAGGCGCTCCAGGACGCGAGGTACGCAGTCCGCGCCCTGAGGCGCAGCCCCGCGTTCACCGCGATGTCGGTCGCGACGCTCGCGCTCGCCATCGGAGCCACCACGGCCATCTTCAGCGTCGTCCATGGAATCCTGCTGCGGCCGCTCCCCGTCGCGGAGCCGGATCGGCTGGTTCGGATCGTCGGCATCCAGTACATCGGCGAGCTGCTGGAGTTGCGCGCCAGGGCCCGCACGCTGGAGGTCGCGGCGTATCGACCGCCCGGCGACAGGACGCTGACCGGCCTCGACGAGCCCCTGCGACTGAGCGTCGTTGCCGTCACCGCGGATCTGCTGACGCGTGTCGGCAGGACGCCGGAGCTCGGCCACGGCTTCCGATCCGGGGACGAGCTTCCCGGGGCGGAGCCGTCCGCCATCCTCAGCCACGCCCTCTGGCGCCAGCGATTCGGCGCCGATCCCGCGACGGTCGGGCAGACGCTCCTGCTCGACGGGGTCGCTCACACGGTGCGCGGGGTGATGCCGCCGGACTTCGAGTTCCCCGGCGCCGGCGTGGACCTGTGGGTGCCGATGACGGTCGATGTGACGAACCGGATCGGCCTGTGGGCGCGCACCGCGTACCTGGTCGGCAGGCTCCGTCCCGGCGTCACGCTGGACGCGGCGACGGCAGAGGTCCGGGCGCTCGGCCCCCGGTTCGGCCAACTCTTCCCGTGGCGGATGCCCGACGACCACGGTACCGCCGTCAGCCTGCGCACGTGGCGCGAAGACCGGCTGGGCGAGGTGCGCCCGATGCTGCTTCTGCTGCTCGGCGCGGTCGTTGCCGTGTGGCTCATCGGAGCGGTCAACCTGACCAACCTGCAGCAGGTTCGAGCGGCGGCCCGCCAGCGGGAGCTGGGCCTGCGGACGGCCCTCGGCGCGGGCCGCGGCCGGATCGTCCGGCAGTTGCTGACCGACAGCACCATGCTCAACCTGCTGGGAGGGGCGGTTGGCCTGTCGGTCGCGTACGCCGGAGTGCCGGCTCTCGTGGCGCTTCTTCCCGCCGACGTGCCGCGCGCGGGGGGAATCCGCGTTGATGCCGTTGCCCTCGGCTTCGCCCTGCTCGTCTCCCTTGCCACGGCCATCGCCGCCGGTACGCTCCCGGCGGTTCGCGCGGCGCGGTTGGGCCAGGACGCCGCCCGCTCGGGCCTGCGAGGGGAGGTCGGCGTCGCGTCGCGCCGCCGACTGGGCACCCTCGTCACGGTCGAGATCGCGGCGGCCGTCATGCTCGTGATCGGTGCCGCTCTGCTGGCCAGGAGTCTCGCCGAACGGATGAGCATCGACCTTGGTTTCGCGGCGGATCAGCTCGTCGTCGCCGAGGTCGCTCCGTCGCCCGCGAGACATCCCAGCGATGCGCTCCGGCTCGACTTCTACTCGGATCTGGAGCGGCGCCTGATCGCCCTGCCGTTCGTGCGCGGGGTCGGGCTGGCAACGGTCTACGCGCCGTTCGGGGCTGGCGGTGGTGGCAGCGTGTTCAAGATCGAGGGGCGGCCGGATCCCGCCACGGAAGGCGGAGACTGGCCGTGGGCGGACCTCCGAACCGCCGTCAGCGCCGACTACCTGCGAACCCTGGGCGTGTCGATCGTCGAAGGTCGGCCCTTCTCCGTTGCGGACGCGGGGTCCGCGCAGCGAGTCGTGCTGGTCAGTCAGCGACTCGCCTCGAGCTGGTGGCCCGGTACCACCGCCGTCGGCCGGCGCATTCGGTTCCCGGGGAGCGAAGGAGAGGCCGATCCCTGGTGGACGGTGGTCGGGGTCGTCGCGGACGTGCGCTGGCAGGGGCCGACGAGCGAGGGCACGACGCTGTACGTCCCGATGGCCCAGTACAGCGGTGCGATGGACGCCATGTCCGTGACCGTGCGGTCGAGCTCCGACGTGGCGCTGGTGGCAGACGGCCTGCTCGGCGTGGTGGCTTCCCTCGACTCCGACACGCCCGTCAATCGGATCCGGGCCGCGCACGAGCTCGTGGCGCAGGCCGTCAGCCGGCCGAGGTTCACGACGCTGGTCGTGCTGGGCTTCGCCGCCCTTGGCGTCCTCCTGGGAATGGTCGGCGTCTACGGGGTCGTGGCATATGCGGCCGCGAGCCAGCGCCGCGACATCGGGGTCCGGCTCGCGCTCGGCGCGACGAGGTCGAGAGTCCGCGGCCGCTTCGTGCGTCAGGCGCTAGCCTTCGCGGGCGCCGGCGTCGTCATCGGAGAGCTCGGCGCGGCCGTCCTGATGTCCTCGCTGTCGTCACAGCTCTTCGGCGTGAGTCCCTGGGATCCGATCACGTATGCCGCGGTCCCCGCGCTGTTCATCCTGCTCGCCGGGATCGCCGCCTACATTCCCGCCCGTCGCGCGACGGCGGTCGATCCGAGCGTGACGTTGCGGGCCGAGTAACAGCGATGCGACTCCAGGAGATGCGGACCTCAAGCGTCTCGATGGTCTGGTGCGGCGCAGGCGTGCCTGCGCATCCCGGACCGAGCGGCGAGCCGGCTACCCAAGCGTCCGGTGCACAGTCAGACCCGCAGGCGCCGGGCGGCGTCGGCGTCCGGATGCTCGAACGCTGACGCCATGCGGTCGATGTCTCGCCGGGAGGCGCCGAAGCCGCGAGCTGCGTCGCGCCAGGTCGCTACGGCGGCAGCCACCTCCGCGACGACCGTCCGCGCTTCCCCGGCGCCCAGGCCGTAGAGCTCCGCCGTCTGCAGGGCGAGATCGAGCGAGGCCGCCGGGTCGTCGGCGTGGATGGACGTGGAAAGGACCCGCGGTCGGACGTCCGCTGGGACCGGGTTGATGTCGTACGCCGGGCTCAGGCGCCAGCCCCGGTGATCGTCGTAGAGGAACCCGTGGTTGCGCAGGTGGTCGTCCGTGTTCGAGATCAGCACGCTGAAGACGACGCGCCGCCAGAGCTGGCGGAGATCCTCCCGGGGTGCCGCACCGTGCCGGCGCAGCGCGTCGGCGATTTCCGGGTAGCTGCGCGGCTCGCGGTCGGCCGCGCCCAGCATGCTCATGGCGGAGAGGAACGGCACCCGGTGGCCCGCGCGACGGTCGAAGCGCGGGAGGATCAGCACCGGTCGACCGGCGATGCTCTCCAGCCGCCGCGCCGGCACGTTGATGCCGCACCGCTCGGCGAGCGCAAGGGCGACTGCCTCCCAGAGCACGACGTTCACCTCGTCCCGGACATGGGCGAACTTCGCGAGGGCCAGCCGACCGCCCGTATCCCGGACGGCGGCCTTCGGGCGGGCGCCCCCGAGCGAGGAGCCCGGCCCGAGGAGCAGCCGGAGGTCTTCATCTCCCTCAGTGTCGCCGGAGACCCGATCGGCGGCGGCGACCAGGCGCGGCAGCTCGACGAGCGGTGGGATGCGCCCCTCGCCCGGCTCGGCCAGGAACGGCCCGTCCGGGCGGGTGGCAAACCGGAGGGCGCCCTGGCGGGCCTCGTCGTCGACCCGCAGCAGGACGTCCACTTCCGACAGCGTTCGCGGAGCGCGCCGCTCGCGCTCGGCGCGGCGGCGTTCCGCGCGCCGCATCAGTACGCGTCCCCAGCGGTCGGGCGTGGAGTCGCCGATGGCCCCGAAAAGCGCGCGCCCGGCCGGGGTGTGGAAGGGGCCGGAGGTCAGGACGAGGGCCGGGTCGAGCGCGAAGCGCTCCGGATGCTCGAGCCACGCCGCGTCGTACTCGAAGGACGCGCTCTCCCGTCCCCCGCGGCTGCGCCACCACAGGCGACCTGCCTCGATCGGCGTTCCCTGGAGGTCGACGAAGACGAGGACTTCCCGGTCCATCAGTCGGAGGCCGGGGCCGTCCGCTTGCGTCGCCCGCGTATCCGCTTGGGCAGCGCCTCGGCTTCCAGATCCAGCCCCACGGCATCGTGTCTCGCGTCGGCGAGCTCGGCGACGCGGCCCTCCAGGCCCAGGACGAACAGCACCGTGGCGTAGATGCCCAGGGACACTCCCGGATCCCCCTTCTCGACCTTGCTCAGCGTCGTGCGGCTGATCATCGCGCGCTCCGCCATCGTCGCGGTGGGGATGCGCCGCCGACGCCGGGCGTCCCGCAGATCCGCCCCCACCTTGGTGAGGGCGTGCCTGACGGGCAATGGTAGTGGGCTTGTTCGACGTTCCATAACGTTCATATTAGACTACGCAAAGATGTGTACAGACCGTTTCAAGAGCCCTTCGACGCGGGGCTCGGCCGCTTCCCCCGCTTGAACGCCCGCAGCCCGGCGGCCGTCACCCGCTGGCCGGTCTCGTAGTGGATCTTCTGCGCCAGGGTGATGTCGCGCAGCAGCCGGGCGAGGAACGGGCGGAGCAGCGCGCGATCGAGCCGTGCGCCCCACGGGACCCTCCGGAGCGAGTAGCGCACGCCATTGACCAGCCAGATGCGGCCGCCGCGGTCGACGAGGCCGTATTCGAAGAGGAAGGTCCGGAACGGCATCGGCGGGCCGCGGTCGCCGCGATGCAGGCGGATCGTGAGCCCTGCCGCCTCGCGCCATTCGGTCACTGTCTCGTCCAGCGTGAGCAGGCCGGCCGCGCGAACGCGACGGCGGGTTCCTACCCCCTCGCGCTGGCGGCCCGAGAAGGCGGCGCCGGTCAACCCCGGCACGTACAGGTGCGGAGCCGAGAGGTCACGCAGCCGCCGCCAGGCGGCGGTGCGATCGAGGTTCACCGGGAGTTCGGCGCGGACCGTGTGCACCGGGTCATGGTAGTACGCTTTCCGGCATGGCCATCGAGGTCACCTACCGCAAGCGGATCCCGTACCCGTTCTCCCGCGTGCTGTCCCAGTACTTCGACCTCGAGCACATCGAGACGGTCCACCCGACGACGCTGGGCAGCTACCGCGCCATCGAGGTCGCCGGGAACCGGATCGTCTTCGAGCAGCGCTGGCCGTCCTGGCTCGGCCTGCGGCTGCGGAGCGTCGTCGAGCAGGTCTGGCTGCCCCCCAACCGGATCCGCATTCGATTCCGCCGCGGCTTCCTGCGAGGGGTCGGTGTGGAAACGCAGTTGACGGACCGGGGCGAGGAGACCGCTATCGAGGAGGTCTACCGCGTGCCGCTCGTCCCCGGGTGGGCGTGGCTGTGGCCGTGGATGGGCCGTGTAGTCGAGCGCGGCGCGGGCCGGATCTGGGAGGAGGACCTGGCGGTCGAGCTTTGCCACGGTGGGTGGCCGGGCGTGCCGGGGCAGGAGAGCTCGCATCCCGCCTCGGCTTCGCCGGAGCCGTCGCCGCCACGGTCCCCGGCCGCGGCGGCGAACGACCGTGGACGTTGGGTCCGCGTGGCGGAGCGGGCCGACGTTGCAGCCGGGCCGACGAGGGCCGCGGCCGACGGCAGGGAGATTGTCCTCCTGCAGCATGCAGGGCGCTTGTTCGCGCTCGACAATCGTTGCACGCACACCGACGGGCCTCTCGCGCTGGGGTGGATCGAGGGTGACCGGGTGGTCTGCCCGTGGCACGGCGCCCGGTTCGGCCTCGTCGACGGCGAGCCATGCTCCGGTCCCGCCGATCGACCCGTCGCCACCTACCCGGTGCGGGAGGAAGGGGGCGGGGTGTTCGTGCAGATGGACGGTACCGGGGCGAGACTATAGTAGGACGGGCTCGCGGTCGCGTTACGGTATCGCCTTCGCAGGTGAGCGGGCGGTGCAGCGCCGCGCGCGTGCCGCAAGCAACGCGACAGCGCATCGGCAGCGGGGGGCTCCGGGCAGCCGGTCGACCCAAGGAGGGTGCAGCGATGAGAACATTGACACTCGCGATTCTGGGCGGCCTGCTGGCGCTGCCGGCGCTGCCGGCCGACGCGCGCGTGGTGCGCATCGAGGTGGAGCGGACGGCGCCGTATGCCGGCGGCAAGTCCTTCGGCGACGCCGGCGCGTTCGAGCGCCTCGACGGCACGGTCTACATGGAGGTCGACCCGGACGACCCGCTGAACGCGGTGATCGTCAACCTCGACCGCGCCCCCCGCAACGAGCGTGGCCTGGTGGAGTTCAGCGCGCCGTTCTTCATCATCAAGCCGGTCGACATGGCGCGCGGCAACCAGAAGCTGCTGTACGGCATCAACAACCGCGGGAACGCGATCGAGCTCGGCTTCCAGACCTTCCCGTCGCTGCCGTTCGGGGCCGATCCCGAGTCCGGCGACGGCCTGTTCTTCCGTCTCGGCTACACGCTGGTCGACGCCGGCTGGGCGGGCGACATCGTGACCACCCCGACGCGGCTCGGGGCGAACCTGCCGGTCGCCGTGCAGGCCGACGGGAGCCCCATCGTCTCCCGCATCCGGATCGAGTACTCCACGGACCTGGCCCAGGCCCCGGCCGGGGCCGACGGCCTCCACAGCGTGCCCCTCAAGGGGAACGACCGGGTCGTGAGCAACGCGACGGCCGACACCGAGACGGCACATTCCACCCTCACCGTCCGCGATGCCATCGACGGCACGCGCCGGCCGATCGCGGCCGACCGCTGGGCGTTCGGAACCTGCCCGTCGGGCGAGGCGTCGCTCGAGGCTTCGGCCACCGACATCTGCCTCTTCGACGGATTCGACCGCGACAAGACCTACGAACTGATCTACCCGGCGAAGGACCCGTGGGTCATGGGGCTCGGCTACGCGGTGACGCGCGACGTGGCCTCGTTCCTGCGCTACCGGACGGCGGACGACGCCGGGACTCCGAACCCGCTGGCCGCGAGCGCCGGCGCCACGGGCATCCGCCGCGCCTACGGGCTCGGAATCTCGTCCACCGGCATGTACCTGCGCGACTGGCTCTACCTCGGCTTCAACGAGGACGAGGCGCACCGCCGCGTGTTCGACGCGGTCCGCATCCACATCCCCGGCACGCACCGGCTGTTCGCCAACGTCGAGTTCGCCGACCCGAACATCTACTCCCGCCAGGACCGGACGACAGACTTCACCTCGCAATCCTACCCGCCGCTCACCTACGCGGTGACGACCGACCCGGTGACCGGCGTCCGCGACGGCATCCTGAAGCGGCCCGCCACCGACCCGCTCGTCCTCCACGTCGACACGAGCAACGAGTTCTGGCAGATGAAGGCGTCGCTGAACGTCCACGACGGCCACGGC
>JAPOVI010000232.1:3906-8910 GCA_026708265.1 Acidobacteriota bacterium | reverse complement strand
GCGGTACTCCCAGCGGAGGTCGCCGGTGACCGCGTCGATGGCCTGGATGACGTCGAACGGGTTCGGCATGTAGAGCACGCCGTCGTAGGCGAGCGGCGTCCCCTCCTGCGTGCCGTCCGCCATCGCGCGCGTCCAGACCATGCGCAGGTCGCCCACGTTCTCGCGCGTGATGGAATCCAGCGGGCTGTAGCCCCAACCGTCCAGGGTCCGCCGCCACATCAGCCAGTCCGCGGGATCCGGATCCTGCAGCATCGCATCGGTGACCGGGACGAAGTCGCCGCCCTGGGCCCGGCCCGGCACCTCGGTCGCGACGACGAGCACGGCGCAGGCCAATGCGACCCAGCAGGTCCGTGACAGAAATGAACTCATGATGCCTCCTCCGGGACCGGCGCCCGGCCTTCCTATCTGGGCGTCCAGTAGAACACTTCCCACGTGTGGAGCGGCTCGTTGACGCCGGGCACGACCTCGCCCTCGAAGTCGTACCCCATGGGAATCCCGGCCTTCCTGCCGAAGCTCTCGAGATACGGGATCCGCTCCGGGCCGAGGATCTCGGTCGCCGTCAGCGCATACGTCGCGTCGCCGAGACGGATCCAGCCGTCCGGCCGGCCGCCCCGCACCCGCCCGGCCCAGTAGCCGCCGTCGGGCCGGGTGGCGGTGATGATGCCGCCCTCGTCGGTCGAATACACGATGCGGATGACGAACGGGGGGAACCCGGCCAGCTTCATCAGCACCACGTCGTGGTCGTTGACCGCGTTCCAGTCGGCGGGCGGCGGCGTCGGCTCGCCGCCGAGCACCACGCCCGGGAACCGCTCGTAGGGCGCCGTGACGGCGTAGTACGAGAACGCCATGCCGACCAGCACGCCGACGATGAAGTACCAGTGGGTCCTGGACAAGCTCGGCAACACGCCCCCCGATCAGTCCGTCCACCGCGCGCGCAGGGCGGCACGGTCGACCTCGACGCCACGAAGATACACCGCGGCGATCTGCCGCGTGTTCCGGATGTCGTCGAGCGGGTTGGCATCGAGCACGAGGAGGTCGGCGACGCGACCCGCCTCGATGGCCCCGGTGTCGATCAACCCGAACGCCCGCGCCGCGCGGCTCGTGGCGGCCACGATCGCCTCGGCCGGCGTCATGCCCAGCCGCACGAAGAGCTCCAGCTCCAGGTGATCGGCGTAGCCGAAGAAGTCGCCCACCGCGCCGGCGTCGGTACCCAGGATGACGTGCTCGCGGAGCCGGCGGAAGTTGCTCCGGATGAGGAGCGCCCGCGCCTCGTCCGCGGCGGTCCGAGGAGAGGCGCCCCCGGCGGCCGCGGCGTCGTCCTCCGCGGCGTCCCGCAGCATCGCGACCACCTCCTGCGGAACCTGCTCCTGGAAGAACGGGTCGTCGTACACCGGCCGCCGGTACGGCTCGCGCCGCGTGACCATGCCGATGGTCGGGACGATGTAGGCGTTCCGCGAGGCGACGAGCGCGAGGTACTCGTCGTCGACCGCCGTGTCGTAGGGCATGTGGATGAAGCGGCGGCAGCCGGCCTCGAGCAGGCGCTTGTGGTCCTCGAGCGTGGTCGCATGCGCGATCACCCGGATGTCCTGCACCGTGGCCTCGTCGAGGGCGGCCGCGTAGATGTCCGGGTGGAGCTTCACCCGCGCGCCCCGCCGCTCGTCGCGCGCGTCCACCCAGATCTTCAGGATGCCGACGCCGCGTGCGGCCTCGCCCCGCACGACCGCGCGCGCCTCGGCGGGGCTGCTCACTCCGTGCAGCCCCCACCATCCGGCGTCGTTCGTGAACCTGGGGTTCGGCCCGCCGCCGGGCGTCCCGACGCCGGGCGAGACCAGGTAGCGCGCGCCCCCGACCTCGCCCACCCGCTGCGCCTGCCGCACCTCGAGGGCGATCTCCTCGCGGTCGCTGCCGGTGGAGATGATGGTGCCGACGCCGTAGTACGCGTGGCGGTGCAGGTGGTCGATGAGGTTCTCGCGGGTGAAGTTCCCGGACCCCCAACTGCGGTAGCGCTCCCAGCCGAGGTGCGCGTGGGCGTTGACCAGCGCGGGCATCACCGTGCGCCCGGTGAGGTCGACGACGCTCGCCCCCGGCGGCGCGGTCACCTCGGCCGCGCTCCCGACCCGCACGATCCGCTCGCCGCGGACGAGGACCGCGCCGTCCTCGATGACGCGCCCGCCCCCGACGATCACCCGGCCGCCGGTGAACAACCGCACGGCCGAGGCAGAAGCGGCGGGATCCGGAGGCTGGCCGTCCGCTCGCCACGGCGCGCTCAGGAGGAGCGCGAGCGCCACCAGCCGGGCGGCGCGCCGCCGAGTCCCGCTACTGCCCGCTTGCGTTCTCATCGACGCGGTCACCGCGACCTACGTGCGCGACTCCACGCGGAACGTCCACCAACTGTCCGGCCGCGGCGTGTCGAGCGGAGGCGGGTCCCCGCTTCCGGGCTGGCGGGCGTGGACGTGGGGCTTCTGGAGCTTCCGGATGCGCGCGGCCCAGACGCGATCGAGCATGGCGGGGTTCATCTCCCGGTTGAGGAAGACGGGATAGACGACGCCGTCGAGGCGCAGGCGCCCCGCGTGGTCCGTCCGCACCCGCGGGCACCAGTACTTCTGGTCGCCGACGGAGCAGCTGATGAAGAGCTCGCCCTCCGGCGTCGCCATGCAGTTGACGTTCACCGAATGGGGCCGCAGCGCAATCCCGATCTGGATCTGGCACAGGTCCACGTCGTTGGCGAAGCCCCAGTCGGCGACCGGCTGCTCGTGAGCGTCGCCCAGCAGGACGAAGCCCGGGGTGGTGTCGCAGGGGCAGCGCACCGTCCAGACGGCGACTCCGGCCACGACGACCACCGCCAGCGCGGCCGCGACGCCGAGGACGATCTTGCGGGAGGCCGCCGGCGACGCGCCGCCGGCCCCTGGATTCGCGCTCATGTCTCAACCTCCTCCGGTGTTGGCGCGACCTCCCCGCCGCCCCGCGGGCGCCCCGGACGGTGGGGGCTGGCGCGGCGAGCGTGCGGAGTCCCAGCGCCCCACCGGGACGCTACCGGGAATCGGTCTCCCCCGCCGCCTGCCGTTCGAGGTTGCGGTGGATCTCGAGGATGTGGCGGATGTCGTGATTGCCCTCGTGGCAGCCGTACTCGTAGAGCGGCCCTTCCGTCCTGACCAGCGGCAGCTCCACGCTCCACTCGCTGGTCCACGTCGCCGGATCGCTGACCGTGAACTCGTAGTGAATCCGGTCGGCGGCGATGCGGGTGAAGCGCTCCACGACGTGGAGGCCGGCGCCGGCCCCGCGGAAGCGTCGCCTCTCGGCGTAGTTGCGCGTCTCGACCACCAGCGTGTCGCCCTCCCAGCGGCCGCGCGAATCGCCGGGGAACTGCCGAATCGCGTCCGGGATGCGCGGGCGTCCGTCGAGCGGGATGATGCGCGGGGGATTGGCGGCCAGCTCCGAGAACACCACGACGTGGTCGGGGGTCTGGAAGATCTGATGGATGTCGTTGTAGGACGGCGGCATCATGGGCGGGCCCTCGTGCCCCCAGGCGAGGCAGCGCTCGGTGAGGGGCCGCGTCAGGTGGCTGTCGAACGCGCTCGGGAGCGCGCGCGCCGCGGCCTCGGCGGCGGCGCGCGCGGCGGCCGTGTCCGTGAGCGGCGGCATCCGGCCGTTGCGCGGGAACGTGATCAACGAGGTCCGGCGGCTCGACAGGCCTTTCGGCACCTGCGTGCGCAGCCAGATCTCGTTGTCGTAGTGGATGTGGTGGCGCTCCTCGCGCGTGCGGTTGCCCTGGAACTTGTAGCGCTCGAGCTCCTCCCGGTCGTTGATGTCGACGAGGGTGAGGATCTCGCGCGCGGACGGATCGACGCCCGCGGCCGTGAGGGTGTCCTGCAGGAAGGCCCACTCTTCCTCGGTGAAGAACTCCCGGTCGGCCAGGTGATCGGGCCGCTCGAGCGGCGTGAAGGTCTGCGTGGTCCAGTACCCCTGCAGGTCCGGCCGCCCGTCCGCCATGCGGGGCGGCGTCCACTCGACGGTCCCGTCCGTTTCGTCGCGCACCGGATCCTGCGCGGCCCCGGGGAGCGGGGTGCCGAATCCGATCGCGGCAACCGCGACCAACGCGACGAGAGTGGCGTGGCGCATCTCGATTCCTCCCCGCCGTGCCCCAGCGGCCGGACGCGCCCATGATTGCCCAGCACCGGCCCTTTTTCAAGGCACGCCGGTGGCGATGGCCGGACCCGCCCGGTCAGGGATGCAGGCTGACCGGGACGCGGCCAGGAACCGCCCGCGGCGAGCCCGCGTCCCGCCGGAAGCGCGGGCCCTCGCCCGGTGGGTCCACGAAAACTACACGGCAGGCCGCCGGCGGATCACGCGAACGACACGCCGACCGTATAGGATCGTTGCGGTGGGCGGTGCGATTGGCGCCGGCCCACGGTGCTTTCCGTCCTTTGCGTATGAAGCCGTTGCCCTCGGTCGCCCTGACACAACGGTTCCTGGCCTTGTGCCAGGAGCACGGTTCGAAGCAACTGGCGCTCAGCATGGTCGCCGCCGGCCGGAGCACCGGCGTGTCGGAGCTGCCGCAGACCGACGACTGGACGGCGTGGGACGCCGACGACATGCGTGCGGTGGTCGACTACCTCGAGGCGCTGCGCCGGCGCTGAACCCGCTCAACGGGTCCGGCCACCACCCCGCCCAGCGAGGCCGCGGAGCGACCGAAGCCCACTCCGGACGCCACCGCGAGCCAAGGCTCCTCAACCCGGGGCCAGGTGCCGCAGGCGAGGGATGGGGATTCGAGCCCGTAGCGGCGCAAGCCGCGGAGCGACCGAAGCCCACTCCGGACGCCACCGCGAGCCAAGGCTCCTCAACCCGGGGCCAGGTGCCGCAGGCGAGGGATGGGGATTCGAGCCCGTAGCGGCGCGAGCCGCGGAGCGACCGAAGCCCACTCCGGACGCCACCGCGAGCCAAGGCTCGCGGTGGCGGAGAGAGTGGGATTCGAACCCACGGTAGGAGGATTACCCCTACACACGC
>JAPOVI010000232.1:0-3663 GCA_026708265.1 Acidobacteriota bacterium | reverse complement strand
TCAGCCTACGAACCGCGTCAGGGCCGGAAGGCAGCAGCGCTAAGTAGTCACTGACATGTGCCGCAGGTCCATCCGGGCCGCGGTGGGGCCCGCCGCCGGCCGCGGAGCCCGCGCGCCACCCGTCCACGCCCCGATGACCTACCAGGTGCTGGCCCGCAAGTACCGGCCGCAGACGTTCGAGGACGTCGTGGGCCAGCGCGGCGTGACGCAGACGCTGCGCAACGCCCTGGCGCGGGACCGGCTGGCCCAGGCCTTCGTCTTCGCCGGACCCCGCGGCGTGGGGAAGACGACGACGGCGCGCATCCTCGCCCGGGCGTTGAACTGCGCCGAGGGCCCGACCGCGCAGCCGTGCGGGACGTGCGACGCCTGCCGCGAGATCGCCGAGGGCCGCGACATCGACGTGCTCGAGATCGACGCCGCCACCCACACCCAGGTCGAGAACGTCCGCGAGGTGATCATCGCCGGCCTGGCCGTGGCCCCGGTCCGCAACCGCTACAAGGTGTACATCATCGACGAGGTGCACCAGCTCTCCGGCCACTCGTTCAACGCGTTGCTGAAGTCGATCGAGGAGCCGCCGCCGCACGCGGTCTTCATGATGGCGACGACGGAGCTGGGCCGGATTCCCGACACCATCCTGTCGCGTTCTCAGGTCTACGAGTTCCGGACGATCGGCAGGCAGGTCATCGCCGACCAGCTCGCGAAGATCGCAGCCACCGAGTCGATCGCGATCGACGCGGACGCCCTCGGGGTCATCGCGCGGGCCGCCGACGGCAGCATGCGCGACGCGCAGAGCGCCTTCGACCAGGTGATCGCGTTCGCCGGGGAGGCGATCACCGCGGACGACGTCTCCGCCGTGCTCGGCCTCATCGGCCGCGAGCCGGTGCTGGACGTCATCGAGGCGGTGGCCGACGAGGACCCCGGCCCCGTGTTCGACCTGGCGGGCCGCTTCGTCGAATCGGGCTACGACCTGCGCGCCGTCTGCCGCGAGCTCGCGCGCGCGGTGCGCGACCTGATGGCAGTGTCGATCGACCCCCAGCGGGCGCAGGACCCGGAGATTGCCGCCGACGGGGAACGGGAGCGGCTGGCCGCCCTGGCCGGACGCTTCTCGCGGGAGGATCTGCTCCGGGGCTTCGACGTCGTCGTGCGCGCCGAGGTCGACATGCGGGGCGCCGCGCAGCCGCGCTTCCACCTGGAGATGGCGCTGCTGCGCTGGATGCACCTGCGGAAGCTGGTCCCGCTCAGCGAGCTGCTCACCGGGGCGTCCCGGCCCGCGCCCGCGTCGGCCGCGAACCGCTCGTCGACGGCCACCGGGACCGCAGAGCGCAGGCGCGGTACATCGTCGGTTGCCCGCGGCCACGGACGAACCGCGACCGCCTCCCCTGGCCGCGATCGAGCCCCAGCGACCGCGTCCCCGCCCCCGAACCGTATGCCGCCCACGACCCACGCCGCTCCCGCGGCCCAGGCCACCCCCCAGGCCCAGGCTACGTCCCAGGCCCAGGCCCCGACGGTTGCCGCGACCCCGACCGAGAGCGCGCGGCCGCCCCGCGCGCCGGGCGCCGGCGACGGGACGGGGTCCCTGGTCGCGGAGGCTTCCGATGCGCCCGCGGCTCCGGCAACGGCCCGCCCGGCCGCCACGGCCACCGCAGCGTTCCGGGCGCAGCCGACTGCCACCACGGGGGCAGTGGCTTCCGACGCGCCCCCGGTACCGCCAGCCGCCACCCCCTCACCTGGCGGAACTCCGCCCGCAGGCGTCCAACCGACCTCGGCCGCCCACGCCTCCAGTGCGTCCGCCGACCCGGCCCGCGAGCCCGACGCACCGGCCCGCGACGCGCCACCCGAGGACACGGACGCGAAGGCCGCCGTGCTGGACGCCATCAAGCGGGCCAAGAGCTTCTTTCACGGCACCGTCGTGGCCCAGGCGCAGCGGATCGCGCTGCGCGACGACCGCCTGGAGTTCACCTTCACGGCCACGCAACGGTCGCTGCTCCGTCAGGCCGAGCAGCGGCGGGGGTGGATGGAGTCCGTGGCATCCGAGGTGGTCGGCCGCCCGATCGCCGTCTCCGTCACCACCGGCGGCGGCGCGACGGACACACCCGCCCCGGCCGGCGGCGCGAGCGGGCCGGCGACGGCGAGCGACGCGAACGGCGGCGAGGTCGATCCGCTGCGCGAGCGCGTCATGAAGGACAGCGTGATCAAGGCCATGCTCGACGTGCTGCCGGCCGAGATCGAGAGCGTCGAGAAGATCTGAAGGCCGGTCCGGAGCCCCCCATGAACATCCAGCAGATGATGAAGCAGGCGCAGCAGATGCAGGAGCAACTGCAGCGCGACCTCGCCGCCACGCGCGTCGAGGCGACGGCCGGCGGCGGCATGGTCACCGTCGTGATGAACGGCTCCAAGCAGATCCAGGAGATCACCATCGATCCCGAGGTCGTCTCCCGGGACGACGTCGAGATGCTGCAGGACCTCATCGTCGCCGCCGTGAACGACGCCCAGCGCAAGGTGGACGAGACGGTGGCCGGCAAGGTGGGGGGGATGATGGGCGGCCTGGGCATGCCCGGGCTCACGGGATGACGCGGCTCGGCCCGCTCGCGGCGCTGATCGAGCAGCTCCAGCGCCTGCCCGGCATCGGCGCCAAGAGCGCGCAGCGCCTCGCCTTCCACCTCCTCCGCCAGCCGCGGGACGACGCGGAGGCCCTCATCGAGGCGATCCGCGACGTGAAGGAGCGGATCACCTACTGCTCCGTCTGCCACAACATCACCGACGTCGACCCGTGCTACTACTGCACGCACGACGGGCGCGACCGGCGCGTCGTGTGCGTGGTCGAGGACGCCCACAACGTGGCCGCCATCGAGAAGACGAACGAGTTCAACGGCGTCTACCACGTGCTGATGGGCGCCCTGTCGCCGCTCTCGGGCGTGGGGCCGGACGACCTCCGGATCAAGAGCCTCCTCGGACGGGTCGGCGCCGGGGGGGTCGAGGAGGTCATCCTGGCGACGAACCCCAACGTCGAGGGCGAGGCGACGGCGATCTACCTCGCGCGGCTGCTCAAGCCGCTCGGGGTGCGAGTCACCCGCATCGCGATGGGGCTGCCGGTCGGGAGCGATCTCGACTACGCGGACGACGTGACCGTCCACAAGGCGATGGAGGGGCGGCGCGAGATCTAGCGCCCGATCTCGGCGAGCGCCGCGGCCGAGGCCGGAGCGCGCGCATCGCCGCCCGCCGCGGCCAGCTCGCTCCGGAGCGCGGCCAGCCCGTCCTCGTCGTCGACGTCGTACCACGGCGGCACGAGCGAGACCGCCAGTCCGGCCCGCTCCGCGGCGGCCACCGTGTCGTCGAACGCGGCCGGCGTGCTCCAGCGAATCCCGCGGAACAGGTCGGGGATCGCCCCGTCCTCCCCCGCCGCGAGCGCGATCAGGTAGTAGCCGCCGTCCCGGGCGCGGCCGAGCACGACGCCGCGGGCCGCCGCGAGATCCAGCGCCCGCACGACGTGCGCCGCGGGCAGCGTCGGCAGGTCCGA
Organism: Acidobacteriota bacterium; assembly: GCA_026708265.1. Taxonomy (GTDB): domain Bacteria; phylum Acidobacteriota; class Vicinamibacteria; order Vicinamibacterales; family UBA8438; genus JAGWAJ01. The sequence continues at coordinate 146 of JAPOVI010000232.1, read as the reverse complement.
GCCGACCATCGCCACCCGGGCGTATCCCGCCGCGAACAGGTCCCGGAACACGCCCCGCTCCCGCTCCCCGAGGTCGGCGCCCCGCTGCGGCAGCAGCTCCGCGTCGGACAGTCCCAGCGCCCGGAGGCCGTCGCGGTCGTCTTCCT
>JAPOVI010000221.1 GCA_026708265.1 Acidobacteriota bacterium | reverse complement strand
CGAATGGGACGACGACCTGATGACGCAGGTGATGCCTCCCAGCCCGATTGCCGGCTAGCTGGAGAGTCCAGAGGCCGACGATGGCGAAGACTGGGCCAGCTCGACCGCATGAGCGAGTACGTCTAGATTCTTGGCCGCCTGAAGGAGACACGCCGACCTCGAAGAGGCCGTTTGCCGGCAGTGGTGGGCGGCCGTTCTTTGTGGCCGTGGCGGTTCTGGCCTTCCTGGTGCCGGGTTCCGGTTGGGCTCAGCGTCTGTGGACTGTCGAGGATGTCTCGCTCAGGCCGGACATGTCGCCAAGCATCCGCAGCGTAACGGCTGGCCTGTCGCGTGTAAGGGACGCCGAGCCGGCTGCGGGCGCGCTGACTTCGGTCAGTGTGGAGTTCGATTATCTTCGGCTCGGGTTCGGTTACCTGGAACTGCCGCTCGCGGACGGCTCGCTGATCGTGGCGGAGAATGCCGCATTCGCGGATCGCGGTGGAGGAAACGTGATGTGGGCCGGCCGTGTGCCGGGCGCGGGCTACGAGAGTGTTCTGTTCACGGTGCATGAAGGCCACCTGGTCGGCTGGTTCGGCAAGCCGGGCGGCCTGAACTACCTGATCCATGCGGGTCCCGACGGCCGGGGGACGCTCGCGGTCGAGACGGGTCCGACCGGTCATTGGTGCGGTGCGGCGAAACGAGTCCGACGGGGCGCTTCCCGCGGCCCCCGTACAGTCCTCCAACCGGATGCGGTCGTCTCCCGGTCTGGCAGTGACACCCTTGATGTTCTCCTCCTCTACGAGAGCGGCATGGAGCCGTACTGGCGACCGATCGGCGGCCTTGCCGTCGGCGTACAGCAGCTCGAAGACACTCTGAACATGGTCTTCCGCAACGGAGCGATCCGGCAGGCCGCGAAGTTAACTCCGGCGCCCTACGAGCCAGCGGCGTTGAACCATCCGGCGGCGCAGGGACAGCACCGTCGTTCGTCCGGCGACTCTTCTTGGGTCTACGAATACGAATCGAGCGCCGAGGTGGAGCGGCTGCGCGTGCGGCACTCTCCGGACATCGTCTACTTCCTGATGGGAACCCTGATCGAAGGTATCGGTTCCGGTGCCGCCGACCTGATGGACGAATTGACGCCGCTTCTGCGATTCGGTTGGAGCTATCCCGGTCCGTTGCTCGTCGCGCACGAGATCGGACACACGTTGGGAGGCAATCACGAACCGGCCTCGTTTGGCACCGCGTTCGCGGAAGTCGTAGGCGGTCACGTTCGCCCTTATGCGTTCGGCCACACCGATCTCACATCGTGCTCCACGGGTTGTCCCCATACCGTGATGAGCTTGGGCATTGAGGCCGAGCTGGCCGGCCGTCTGGCCGTCCGAAAGCCCTTCTACTCGTCGGTTCGCCACCGGCCTAACGGTTGGATCATTGGCGTGGCAGACGAGCGAGAGGTGGAGCGCGTCTTTCAGGAGACGGTACCCATCTCCTTGCGCAACAGCGAAGCGCCGTACCGGGCCGAACAGGTTCCACGCCGGATCGAGGCTCGGTGGACGGCCCGGGACCAGGTGAGGGTAACCTGGCAGGAGCGGCTGAAGCCCGATTGGCTCGAGTCGTGGAATCCGCTTTCCGTGAGGCTCGCCCTCGTAGGCGGCGGCAATTCGGTTTTCGACATCGTCGGGGGCGATCCAGACGACGCCGACGGAAACGTGAAGCCTATCGTCGAGGACGGCGCTCTGGTCGCGGCGGAAATCGCGGGCTTGCGGCCGGCGGGCGCCTACGTGATCTCGGCGCTGGGGCCATGGCGGCTGGATGCCGGGGACCGTTGGGTGCGCTCTCTGGCGAGCGACTCGATCGAGCTATCTCCTCCGCGGATTGGTCGCGGTTCCCCATCCCCGCCGCGGCGGGTCGCCGCGCGGGCGACCGGCCGGGACAGTGTTCACCTGAGCTGGCGGAGCGAATCGCCGGTCGGCGGAGGCTTCGAGATCTGGTACCGCGAATGGTCCGATGAAGGGCCCGACGAAGTCTGGCGGCTCTACCGGGAGCCAATGCCACCGGCCGCCAGATCCGCCGAGATCAAAGGCCTGGCGGTCAGAAACGAGATCGAGATCGTTGCCAGCCACCGGGACGGCGAGAACCGATGGTCGGATGGCGAGAAGGCCAGAATAGGGCGCTACTCGTTCGTGGTCGTCGCCTACAACGAAAGGGGATTCAGAGCCAGTGAAACGTTCGACTACGAGTTTATGCCGGGGCCGCATCCGGCACCGACGAGGACCGGGGAGATCCCGGCCTGTGCCGGCCGCGAATCGGGCCTGGAGCTGAACGGCTACTTGGTTGCCGTCTGTGCAGAAACACCCGGAGGCGAACGTCGGCGCGCGTGGAACTACGGCCTTGAGGCCGATCAGTCAGGTCTTCTGTACTTCTTCGATCGCGACAACGTGGAGATGCTGGTCAAGATCCTCGACGGCTGCGGGATCAATGGCCACCGGTGGGTGTTTGTGGCGCCGGTGACGACTCTCGGTTTTCGGCTCACGATCACCGAACTCGGCCCATACCGGGAGAGCCAGGTCTATCGAGGCGGGTACCGGAAGTGGCTCTACGACACCGAACGGCGGCACCAGAACGAGATTCGGTCGCGCGTCGCCCAGGCGGTATCGGACGATCAGGGTACGGCGCCACTGGTCGGGAATCCGCAGGGTCGGACCGCAGGGACGGTCAGCGATACGACCGCATTCCCCTGTACACCGGCCGAGATCACCTCGGCCCGGGTGGAAGCCGCGAGGAACCGCACCGGCGGCGCTGATCTCCCTCAGTCCGATGCTTCGCCGGCGACGACACCTGGGGCTTTGAGAGCGGGCGCGCGCTCCGACTGCGCACCCGACGGCACGGCGCTGACCCTGAGCGGCGGCTACCGGATCAGCATGTGCTACGAAACCGATCGGGGTGAGACTGGCGATGCCCAAGACTGGGGGCTCGATTCGTCTCAGTCGGGTCTCCTCTACTTCTTCGACCGGGACAACGTGGAAGTCCTGGTGAAGGTGCTCGACGGTTGCGCCGTCAACGGCCACTGGTGGGTGTTCGTGGCACCGGTGACGACTCTCGCGTTCAACCTCCACGTGGAGAGCCCGAACGGACGGCGATGGAGTTATACGAACCGGTTAGGCCAGACGGCAGAATCGGCCAATGACGTGGCGGCGTTTCCGTGCGGCGTAGACCTCCGCAAGCGAGCCGCCAAGCGGCGGGACCGCTGATACTCGGCCTTCAAAGGTGATCCGGCCACCGGCGCGCCATGCCCCCGAGCAGCCCTGAGAGGACGCGAGTGAGTCGTCTCCCTGTCATCGGCTCCACTCGATCGCGCCAGGCGACCCGCCGCAACCGGCTCACCATTCGTTGGACGCCTGGACGATTGCGTTCAAGGCGGCTTCGAGCTCCGAATACGAGGCTACCTGTCGTCCGCGCCAACCTGCGCAGGGCCGCCACCATCGCCGCCGGGCATCCCGCGACCAGCCTCGAGGCGGTCAGGAACGGACTGGCCGAGCGGTACCGGCCCGCGACCGCGCGCTCAAAACGGTCAAGGGCGGGTCCGCTCCGGGGCGCGCCCTCGACATGGGCCAGGTGGCGCGGCTGTTCAGCGCCGGCGCCGACGGCTGGGGGCGGCGATCGTCAGGTTGTCGAGGTCACCAGCGAAGGCGCGGAACTGCGTCTCCACAAGATCCGAGTCGTACGCTTCCGCAATGTGCTCAATGTCCGTGGCCGCAGTACCGTCCGACCTGATCTCGAACTTCGAGCATGTGTAGGGCGTAAAGACGTGGCCGCCGGCTTGTAGCAGGCCGTCGATGGTCTCGTCCTCTAGGGAGGAGTAAGGTGAGCCGAAGTCGTCGCGGTCGTAGCCTTCTCGCGGCAGCTCTTCGCAGACTCGAAGCCCTCTCCAGGTCGCCGCAACGTCCGGGCAGCCGCGCGCGGTCTGCTCCGGCGGTGGAGTCCGCTACGGAAACGTAGCCTTGGGGTTGCGTCGGTCACAAGCCCGGATTCGACGCCCAGAACACGCTGAGCGCGAGCGTGTCCTCGAAACCGGCCGGGTCATGCCCCCAATGTGCTTCCGGGCGCCGCCCGATAGGCGACGGCCGGGATTAGTGAGCGGGGTCGTTTACAGGGCCGCCCGAGAGACGAGCCAAAACCCCAGCAGCAGGAGTCCGCAGTTCCCCACAACACACAGAACCCGCACGAATCTACTTCGCGCGAACCTGCGGATTGCGGGAGCGAAGAGCCAGCTAGGCAGAGACAGCGCCGCTTCCGGGTCTTTCGGAGAACGTAGGCAGCTTTCATCAATCATCGTCGCACTCATGCACTTCTTTCACCGCCACCGCCGGTACCGCTGCTAGCAACGCCAGCAGCGCGAAGAACAGCACGCTAGAGCAGCGCGCCCTGTAGAGCTTCCCTCATTTTCCGTAGCCTCCATGTGGGTGCTACGGCCCGTCGGCAAGCGGCTCATCCGCGACGACTCGGCCGTAGGCTGGAATAGACGGCTACGGCCATAGCAGAAACGGGCAGGGGACCGCCGGTTGATTCCCCTGCGGTTGCTCTCCGCAGGCTTTCCGGAATCCGGCTTTCCGGGAAACCGACCGAATGCAACCCGGAGCCGCGCGGCGTCAGCAGCACTACCGGGATCCGGAAGGGGGATCCAGAGGAGGGGCGCGCACGAGGGAAAACCTAGGCTGGATAAGGGTTTTCGGCATTCCGATTGTCCTCGAAGCGTCCGCGGATCCCGTAGGTGGCGGGCGACTAGCCCAGGTCGAGTCACCGTGGCCGGTAGATGCGGGGTCGTGGTGGTCGCGTTGTAGGTCGATCACGCCGTCGGTTTCGAGGTCTAGGAAGGCGCGCTCCGCGGCCGCTCTGCGGCTGCGCAGGGTGCTCGCACTGCCGGCCGTCTCGTCGGGTCCGAAGATCAGTCGCCGGCGCGCAGCTGGCGAGAACCCAGGCAGGGGCATTTGGCGCATCGTCGCTCTTGCGACGGTAGGGGTGGAGGCCGCGTCGGAGCTTGCGATCCCATTGCTCGATCAGCCTTTGTGGCCGCTTTGCCGGACGGTGCCGATCCATGCGGCGGGAACGATGAGTTCCAGCAGGCTTCGGCAACCGCGCCCCCGCGGTGTGTCTGGTCGTAGACTGCCGCGCTGCCCGGCCGATTCCTGCCAACTCTCCGTGCGGCCGAGCGGAGGCCCCTGTAGCGCAAAACCAGCCGCGCGGGACCTTGGCCCGCGCTGCGGGATCCAGAGGGATCCAGAGGGATCCAGAGGGACGCGCGCGCGCGCGCGAGGAGAAACCTTAGGCGGGACAAAGGTTTCCGGCGTTCCGGCGAACTAGAAAGCGTCCGCGAGTACGTAGGTCAGCGTCCGCGAGTACGTAGGTCAGCGTCCGCGAGGGCTTCCGCTCGTCTTCGCGGCTTGTAGGCCGCAGATTCCTGGCGGAATGTCCTGTGCGGCCTTAGTTCCGTGGCAGGTCGCGCCGGATGATCTGCCAGCGTCGTTCATCTCGGTCTCGTTGCAGCGAGATCACACCGGCGTCTTCGAGGCGGTGGAATGCGCGATCGGCATCTAGCTGTCGCGTCCGGAGGGTCGAAAGATTACTGGTTGTTGCGTCATGGCCGAAGACGAGGGAGCGACGCTCAGATGGAGCAAGATGCGGCCAACTGTGGTGCGTTGTCGGCCGGATCCCACGGCGGAGCGTGCGATCCCAGAGATCCACGAGCCCCAGATAGGCCCGGTACTCGGGAGCGCTCGAAAGACCGAGATGGCGCGCGAGGCTGCGCTTGAAACGCGCCCCGGCCCCGGCTCCGGTTACCGGAGGCAGCCGCACTTCCAGCAGGACGGGGTCACTGAGTCGCGCGGAAGGAGAGGGGTACTCCCGAAAGAGGACGGGCGCCCACTGACTGCGTCGCTCGGGGATCTCGATGGCGGCTAGTCCGTTCACAGCCCGACATGCCTCAATCAGGCGTGGCAACTGTTCACCTCTGCGCCAGCCATTCGGCCAGAGGGCATCGCGCAGATCGCGGACCGTCAGCGGCACGCTTACTAAACGGCCATCCCGGGCCGTCGGAGGCGTCCAAGCGAGTGCTTCGATCCAGAGTCGCAAGGGCAGTGGCGCGCCGACACCCGGTGCCATGCTCTGTCCGCCGAGACGATCGAAGACGGCGACCCACGGTGCTGGCCCGATTTGATCGCGCTGCGCCAGTTGCATCGTTGGTAGCACCAACTGAGGGTTCTTCTGTTCAGGTGGAACGTCGGGCAGACGATCCTCGGGTGCCTCAAACACTCGCACCCGGGGTGTCGGCGGCAGCATGCCGACGTTCCGGTTGTGTCGCCCGAAAGAGTGCCGCGCGGCCGCCAGAACGGAAATCGGTTCACCGTCGATATCGTGGTCGCTGATCGCGGGGATGCGGGTCGCAACGCGCAGTACAGCTTGCGAGCCCGAGAGGATCTCGGTTTCAGCTCCTGCGCGGACGATGATTCGTGGTGCCGCGCGTACAGGTTCGCGGGTTTGCTCGCTTAGTTCGCGCAGGAGCACTGTTAGCAGGTGTCCCTGTTCGGAGTCGAGCGCGTCCGGGGCGATGAGCTTGATGACGGCCGCAGGGTTATGCCAGAGCAGCGCGGTGGCCTGGTCGGGTTTCTTGTCGGCCCACGCCTTGGCCGCGCGGGAGAAGCCGGCGGCCGAGAGTCTTTTGCGGGGCTTCTTGGGCTTCGACGTCGTGTCGGTCGATTCAGAGGCCCCGGTGGCCGGCGACTCTGGTGTCCCGGGGATCGGATCGGTGTCGTCGCCGGGATCGGTGACGACATCGATCTCGACTTGTACCTGCTGGAGGACTTCGCGGGCGAAGCTGGCGGCTCGCTCGTTCGGAGCGACGATTCGGCCGTCGTGGTACCAGCTGAGCAGGAGCCGCGCCTCCTCGCCCTGAACCAGGTCGGGGCTGAGGGCTATTCGCAGAGCTGTGTGAGAGATCACGGTCGGTAGAGGCGCGTTTTGGCGAGGCGTCGATGCCTTCGCGGTGGGTGCTCCGTCCGTCCGGGAGTGTTGTGGCGACGCTTGGTTCTCAGGCTCGGCCTCCACCGTACATCAACGATGGCACACCTTCGGTGGCGGCCGCCTCGGTCAGTCGCCGGTCCAGGCTAGCCAGAGCACAACCGTCACGAATGGCGAGCGCCAGGTAGCTGGCGTCGTAAGCGGTCAGACGGTGGTCGCGCGCTAGCGCCATGACGTGACGATCGTCTACTCCGCCGGAAGAGCGGATGGGAAGCCGGCGCAACCGCGTGATGGAGACATCGGCGTGGCGGGCGTCGATCCGCCCTCGTCTTTCGGCCGACAACAGGAGATTCCGCAGCTCGTGCCAGAACAAGCCTGGGACGTTCGCGGTTTCGTTGCCGAGCCGGTCCAACGTCAGCTCGGCCAGCGTCGCTTCTTCATCCGGCAGCACCCAGGCGGCCGCGACGGAGGCATCGGGCACGAACGCCATCAGCGCGCATGTCCTTCGTGGCGCCAGAAGAGGAGTTCGGAGGTCGTCACCGGGCGCTGTTTCGCCCGTGCGCGTCGTAGCGTCGCGCACAGCGCGGCATGCTGAGGGCCACCGACGTGGGGCGTTACATGGGCGATCGGCTTCGAGCCGCGGCAAAGGACGAGATCCTCGCCCGCCTCCACCTCCGCCAGCAGGGCCGAGAGGTGCGTCTTGGCCTCGCCAATCTTCACGTAGCGTGTCATGTCCTGGTGTGCTCCTCGTGCGCGTGAGTTCGTCCGCCCTCAACTCTCGGAGTAAAGAAAGACTACGTTTCAGAAACCAACTTGGTCAAGTTCTTGGTTTGGGGCCGTCGTGGTACCAGCCGAGCAGGAGCCGCGCCTCGCGCTGAACCAGGTCGGGGCTATTCAGCGTAAGCGCGGACAATCTGGTCCTGCGTCGCGTTGACGGCTTGCCTCAGGTTGAAGAGGGCGAGCCGGATGGCGTCTCTTGGGCGTTTGGCGACGCGGCGAGGCCCAAGGTCGTGTTGATGGGCGTCGGCCGCTCGGAAGCGGCTATCGTAACATGGCGGGCACCGTGACAGAGCGAGTATGGTGATATTGCCGTCATGGCAACAGTGCTCGCGTTCGTATCGCAGAAGGGTGGCAGTGGTAAAACGACCCTGGCCGTTGCAGTGGCTGTGGCGGCGTCTCGAGCCGGAGACGAAGTTGCGCTGATCGACCTCGAACCCACAGAGGTCGGCGTTGACGTGGAGTCGTCGTCGAGGCGAAGAAGCTCCCGAAGTGACGGCTGGTCATCCGCCGCGGCTGAGGCAGGCGATTGAGTCGGCCGGAGGTGCTGGCGCGGAAGTGATGGTGATCGACACGGGACCGCGGGAAGGCGGGGGCGCGGCAGAAGCGGCGCGGCTGGCGGATCTGGTGGTGATCCCGTGCCGACCAACGGCGGTGGATCTGGCCGCGGTGCCGACGACGATGGCGACGGTGGCGGGATCGGAAGCGGTCGTGGTGCTGAACGGCTGTCCGCCGCGCGGGCAGTGGACAGTCGCAGGCCACGGAGGCGCTGCGCGGCATTGGCGCGGAGGTGTGTCCGATGACGCTCGGCTATCGCGTGGCCCATGCCAGGGCGTTCATGGCCGGTCGTACCGCGCAGGAACTCGAAACCACGATCCGTGGCCGCCGCGGAGACAGCGGATCAAGAGAGAGAGAGAGAGAGAGAGGAGAGGATGAGCAAGAAGGAGGTGACGTTGACGGAGTTCATGACGGCGACGGCCGAGGAGCCTGAAGGCCGCCCGAAAGTCGCTGCGTCGCGACGCGGCAAGAAGGCCTGGGTGGTTTACCTCGATCCACGGACGGCGCGTCGCCTGAGGGTGGTTGCCGCGATCACGGAGCGGAGCATGCAAGCGCTGGGAGAGGAAGCCGCGGACGTGATCATCGAGCGGTATGGGAAGGCTGACGCCATAGGAGGAGAAGCGGCCTTTGGCTAGTCGTCAGCGTCGCCGGGGTCATCTACATCAACACCCGCACCCCGCAGCAGCTC
>JAPOVI010000394.1 GCA_026708265.1 Acidobacteriota bacterium | reverse complement strand
TCCTGCCCTACAGCATGAGCCTGCACGCCTCCAACACGGCCCGGCTCATGGATCACCTCGGCATCGACGAGGCCGCCATCGTCGGGCACTCGATCGGCGGGCAGATGGCCACCCGGTTCGCCTTCCTCTATCCGGAGAAGACGACCCATCTGGTCACCGTCAACCAGGTCGGCCTGACCGACCGGCGCCCGGGGCGCGGGTTCCGTCCGTTCGACGGCGAGGTCGACGCCGACCCCGATCTGCAGGAAGCCTACGAGGCGGACGTGCGGACCGACACGCGGCGCTACGTGGAGTGGCGGCCCGAGTTCCTGGACCACCTCCGCATCCGGCACGGGCAGCGGCTGAGCGGCGACTGGCCGCGGCTGGCGTACGTGCGCCGGCTCGGCGGCAACCTGCGCTCCATGGACACGGTGGTCAACGACTGGCCCCATATCCAGGCGAAGACGCTCATCCTGGGCGGCGAGATCGACGGGCCGGAGTTCCCCGCGAACGCACGGCGGGCGGCCGGGATCCTGCCCCACGGCGAGGTCTTCCTCATTCCGAACGTCGGGCACAACCCGCACGAGGAGGTGCCGGACCTCGTCAACGCCGAGCTCATCCGCTTCCTCGGAACCGACCCCGTCAAGCCGGCCGCCGAGGAGAAGCGCTAGGAGCCTGCGGCCCGGGCGAGCAGCGTCGTCAGCGAGCAGGGAGGCATCGATGAGAACGCGTCCGACGCAAGCGGTGCTCGTCGGTCTGTTGCTGGTTCTGGGGGTCCGGGACGCCGCCGCGGCGGAGATCGTGCAGTGGCAGGTCGACGGCGTGGCGCGCGAAGCCATCGTCTACGCTCCGGCGTCCTCGCCGGAGGAAGGGGCGCCGCTGGTGCTGGCGTTCCACGGGTTCGGCGACAACGCGCAGAACTTCCAGTACACGAACCTCCACGCCGCGTGGCCGGAGGCGATCGTCGTGTACCTCCAGGGACTGGTGACGCGCCGCGGGCTCCCCGGCTGGCAGGTGGAGCAAGGCGTGCGCGACGATCGCGACCTCCGGCTCGTCGACGTCGCGCTCCGTTCGCTGCGCGAGACGTACAGCGTTGACGACAATCGCATCTACGCGACCGGCTACTCGAACGGCGGGATGTTCGCCTATCTCCTGTGGGCGGAGCGCCCCGAGGTGTTCGCGGCGTACGCGCCCGTCGCCGCCCGCCTCCGGCCCTCGGTGCGACCGACGGAGGCCCGGCCGGTCCTGCACGTTGCCGGGGAGCGCGATCGGGTCGTGAGCTTCGCGGATCAGCAGGCGGCCATCGCGGTGGCGCTCGAGGTGAACGGCGTCGCGGAACCGGCGGCCTGCGGAGTCGGTTGCACGGAGTTCGGCGCCGGGACGGCAGCCCCGGTCATGACCTGGATCCACCCCGGCCCGCACATCTACCCGCGTGGAACCAGCGAGCGAATCGTCGCCTTCCTTCGCGAGCACTCCCGCCCGCGCTGATCGAGTGCCCCGAGAGGCCACCGACCGCCGGCACCCGGCGCCGCCCATGATCCGCGAGCCGATCGCCGGCCCGCGGGCCTGGACCCGACGCACGATCGACGAGCGCGACTGGCGGATCGCCCTCCCCCCGCGCTGCCTCGACGAGATCGAGCAGCTCGCCCGCACGCTGGAACGGGACCCGGTCCCCACGTACCTGCTCGACCCCGCGGACTACGAGCTCGACGCGTGCCGGGACCTGCTCGGCGAGGTGCGGCGACGCCTGGAGGAAGGTCCCGGCATCGCCGTGGTGGACCGCATCCCGATCGAGGAGCTGGCCGGCCGAGGGCCGATCGAGGCCGTGTTCTGGCTGCTCGCAGGGATGGTCGGCCGCCCCGTGGTCCAGACGCTCGACGGTCAGATTCTGCTGGAGGTGACGGATACCGGCGTGAAGAAGCGCATCGGCGTGCGCGGATTCCGCACCAACGTCGCGCAGCCTCCGCACGTCGACAACTCCTTCAACCGCGCGCCGCCGGACTACGTCAGTCTGCTGTGCCTCCGCGCGGCCCGCGAGGGCGGAGCGAGCCGCTTCGTGAGCTTCTGCTCGGTCCACAACGTCCTTCTCGCGGAGCGCCCGGCGCTGCTCGAACGCCTCTACCGTCCCTTCTACCAGGACCGGCAGGGAGACTTCTGGCCCGACGAACCGCAGACCGTCTTCTTCCCCGTCTTCGAGCTGCGGCCCGATCTCCGCTGCCGCTACACCCACTTCACCATCCCGGCCGGCTACGAGACGGCGGGGGTGGAGATGGACGCGGAGACGCGGGCCGCGTTCGATGCGATGACCCGCGCCGTCGAGGACCCGGACCTCTGCTGCGAGTTCACCCTCCGGCCGGGCGAGCTGCAGTTCGTCAACAACCGCTGGTGCGGCCACGGGCGCACGGCCTACGTGGACGACCAGGAGCGAAGGCGCCTCATGCTGCGCCTCTGGCACCGCGACGGCGGCTCGCGCCGCTACCGCGGCTGAGTAGGAGTCACGTAGGATCGGGCAGGGAGCAGCGCATGGACACATTCGCGATCACGGGCCTGGTGTTCGGAACCGCCGGCCTCATTCTCGGCACCCTGGGTCTCATCTTCGGCGTTGCCGCCCTCCGGCGACTCAACGCGCTCGAAGCCCGACTGGCGAAGCAGTCCCCGCCGCAGGACTGAGCGCGCGGCGGGTCGCGGGTGGGACGCGTCGATACACCAGGGCGTTGCCGCGCTTGCCGCAGACCTCGCTGACGCCTCCCACGCGAAAGCAGAATGCGGCCTGACCGGCCAGCCGCCGCGACGCTCCCATGGCCGCCGCCAGGTCGGCCGTGGTGAACGGCTCGGGCAGCTCGGGGTCGAGCATCGCGAACAGGTCCGCCATCGAAGCGAAGACGTGCGTCGCGACGACGTCCACCAGCCGGCGGTCGGCCCGGACCCAGGCTTGGCGCCAGCGGCTGCGCCCGTGGTTGATCGCGCGGATCTCCTCTTCGACCGTGAGCACGACCTCCAGAGTGAGGTTGGGATGCGCGAGCAGCGCGGGGATGCTGACGAGCGCCGAGAAGACCTCCAGCACCGATCCGTGCTTCGGCGACATGCGCCGCTTCGCGGGGTCGCTCCGGCGGGCCGCCGCCTTGATGATGTAGCGGTCCCGCGCGATCGGATACACCAGCGTGACGGGATGCCGTTCGAGCAGCGGAGGGAGCTTCCGCTTGAGCGGCACGAAGCTGCCCGTGTGGACCTCGACGATGCGGTCGCCCACGACGACGTCGGCCACGAAGCCGTCGATCGCCTGCTCGGTCGCGTTGCCGCCGGCGGCGTAGCGGGCCTTCAGGGCCCGGTGCAGGGAGCGCTCGTTGAGCTCGCCGATGGAGGCTGCCCGTCTGGGCTGCGCCGCACCCGCGATGACGTCGAACGAGGACACGCCAGCCTGCGACGCGCTGGACACCGGCGAGCGCGGCAGCTGCTGAACCTTCCGGTTGAGGCCTACCCCGCTGCACCCATGGCTTACCACCCGTCTGACGACTCCTGTGTTGGCTCTGATGGTACGGCCGGGGGCCAACCGCCTGGCAGCCACCAGTTGGCCGGCGTGCAGCCCTGGGGATCTTCGCCTGCCAGCGCTCGCTCGGCCATGCATCGCAACCGGACCAGCGGTCCTTCCGTGGCCAGGACCACGCCCTCCTCGTCCACGAGCAGATAGGTGGGAAGGCTCTGGATCCCGAGGATTCGCTCCGCCTCGCTCCCCATGCCGACGTGCCAGTTGTGCCAGGGCATGGGCTCCCTTTCCATAAGGTCGGTCACCGTCTCCAGTGCACCGTCGACGCTGATCGCCAGCAACGCGAATCGATCGGCGGGCAACTCCGCGACCAGCGCACGCAACTCGGGCAACGCGTCCACGCACGGCCGGCACCACGTTGCCCAGACGTCGATCAGCAGAACACGGCCGCGGTACGCCCCTACCGATTCCTCGACACCGTCGAGCCGTCGCCCCCTCAGCTCCGGCAGCACGCGTGCCCGCTCGATCGCGGCCACCGACGGAGCCTCGTCGTCGCCAGCGTAGTGGAAGTCGGGCGTGCAGGCAGCAGCCGTCGCCAGGAGAGCAACGACCGCGACAGGGTGAAGGTCACGCCGATCCGTTGTCGCCATAGTGCCTCCTCCGATGGCTGGGTGGACGAGCGGCCGTCTCCGGCTGCGCTGGTCCCGCCGCGACACTCGCCTCGCGGCCTGTGGGGTGCCCATTCAGGGCCGGCGCCTCACTCTGCCCGCCAACGTCGAGGCCGGATCGATCCGCACGGCCCGGAACGCCGGCACGCAACAGGCCGCAAGCACGGTCGTGGCGAACAGGGCCAGGGCACCTGCCAAGAAACGCGCATCGTTCGCGGTGGCGAAGGTCTCCGCGAAGCCGGAGCCCATGGCGGACAGGACGCGGGCCAGCACAACGCCTCCTGCGCTCCCGGCCAGAGCGCCCGCCAGCGTCAGGACCATGGTTTCCTGGAGCACCAATCGCAGAATCTGCAGGTGTCGGGCGCCGAGGGCCCGCCGGATCGACCATCTCGGAGACCCGATCGCCGATGCCTCCCTCCCCGAGTCCGGTTGCGCGCACGTCGGCCAGGGCCAACCCGCCATTGGCGGCGCCCAACGGCATTCGGTCGGCCAACGTCGCGTGTCGCACCTCCGGAAGAGAACCCAATCTCTCCGGCAAGTCCTGCAGCATCACCGCCAACTGCTCCGGGGTGGAACCATCGCGACCCGGGTAGATCACGAACAGGGCGAGGTCATCCGTGGCGAACCCCGGATCGATGCCACTCCATCGCTGGTCTCCGATCACGAGGTAGCCGATTACGACCACCAACGTCACGGCCACCGCCACCTGAGCACCGATGAAGAGGTTCCTGACGCCGAAGCGTCGAAACGCGTAGAGCGGGACCTGTGGCCCACCGCGCAAGGGTGAGGCACCCCCCGCGGGACCGATGCGGGTGGCTGCCAAGGCCGGCGGGAGTCCGACGACAAGACCCGCTACCAGGGCGAGGCCGGCCGTGAACAGCGCCACCGACGGATCGACTCGCAGGCCGGGCTCGAAGGAGATCAAGGTCACGGCCGAGGCGTTCATGGCGTTGACGATGCTCGTCAGCCAGAGCGAGAAGGGAAGCCCACGACCCGCGGGCAGCACGCTCACGAGGCGCCCCGCGCGCCGAGCCTCCTCGAGGTCGAGCCGCGTACCCTCCGTCGCCCGCGTCGCCGAATCGAACGCCGCCTCGGCCACCGGCAGGGAGACCGCGGCCGCCAAACGCACCACGACCTGAAACCACTTGACCTCGGGGTTGGCCAGGACATCCCCCTCGAGCTCCCGCGCGAACCACGCGCCGGCCGTCACCGGCACGAAGATGTCCGCCGGAAACACCGGGAAAACGCCTCGGAATCCTTCGGCAGCGACGCCAACGAGAATGGCACTCCGGCCGTTCACTCGTAACGCCCGCCCCACGGCGCGGGGGTCGGCATCCAGCCGACGCGTCCAGAACCGGTGGCTGACGACGACGACGACCGGCTCCGAGCCGATTCGCTCCGTCTCGGGACCCAAGAGGCGTCCGACGGTCGGCACGACACCCAACGTGGCGAAGTACTCCGGCGAAACGTGGTGCCCGAACACACGCTCCCCGCCCCCGGCCGAATCGTCGACGTCGACGGTGAACGGCACGGATCCGATGTACGCCGCCGCACCCTCAACGGTGTCATCCAAGTCCCGCACCCCGTGCGAAGGCCGGGTACGACAGCGGCTCGGCGATCGCGACCAGCGCCGCCGGGTCCCGAGCGCCGGGGAGCGGTCGCAAGAAAACGCATTGAACTGCGAAAAGAAGAACGTGGAGGTTCCGATGCCAACCGCCAAGGACGCGACACCGAAGGCCGTGATGCCCGGACGCTTCCGCAGCGTCCGGCATCCGTAACGGAGATCCTGTACGAGCCGCGCCAGCCATCCGCCGAACCGGACTTCCCGGTGGTCGTCCTTGATTCGCTCTATGTTGCCCAGCTCGATTCGAGCCCGCCGGCGCGCTGCCTGTGGCGACAGGCCGCGACGTTCCCACTCGTCCGTGCGCGCTCGAAGGTGGAACGCCAGCTCGTCGGCGACCTCCTGCTCGAAGCGGGCGCGGCGGACCAGGGCGGCAATCCAGAACCGCAGCCGGACCCACATTTTCGTCACACCTCGCCGGGCCGGATGTCCAGGGCCACCGCCATCGCAGCCGACAGTCTCCGCCAGCTCTCCCGCTGGGTCCGCAGGCGGCGCCGTCCGGCGGCCGTGAGGCGGTAGAACTTCGCTCGCCGGTTGTTGTCCGACACCCCCCATCTGGTTGCCAGCAGGCCCTGCTGCTCCAGGCGGTAGAGCGCCGGATACAGGGCTCCCTGCTCCACCAGCAGGGCGCCGCCCGTGATCTGCTCGATGCGCAGGAGCACGCCGTAACCGTGCAGAGATCCGAGCGAGACCGCCTTGAGGACCAACACGTCCAACGTTCCGGGAAGCAGCGTAGCCCGGGTGGTCACCAACTCTCCTAACCGCTTGAGGGATACACCGTGACACGTCCCCCCTAAACTGTCAAGGAGTAGGCCCGGCTACAGGTCAGCCCGCAGCACGAATCGGCGGTCGGTCTTCTCAGACTTCGCGAACCTGTGGCAAGGAGCCCGCTCGGTGGGGACTGCGGCCGCCGCCCTACTCCCAGCGCAGGACGTCCATCGGCGCGATGCGGGTCGCGCGGCGTGCCGGAACGTAGCAGGCCAGGAGCGCCACGGCGAGCAACGCGAGGGGCGCCGCGGCGAACGTCAGCGGGTCATCCGGCGCGATGCCGTACAGGTAGCTCCGCAGAACGCGAACCCCCGCGGCCGCGGCCGCGAGGCCGACGACGGCGCCGGCCGCCGCGAGCGCCGCTCCCTGCCGCATCACCAGCGCCAGGACGTCGGCGCGGCGGGCGCCCAGCGCCATGCGGATCCCGATCTCTCCCCGCCGCTGGGCGACGGTGTAGCTGAGCAGGCCGTAGACGCCCAGCGCGGCCAGGAAGACGGCGAGGCCAGCGAAGCTCCCGACGAGCGCGGCGTAGAAGCGCGGCTGGGCGACGGCGGCGGACAGCCGCCCGTCCATGGTCATCACCCGGGCGACCGACGCGCCAGCGCGTGTCCCGGCCACCGCCTCCCGGAGGAACGGGATCGCGGCAGCCGGATCGCCCACCGTCCGCACCGCAACGAATGGGAAGGTCATCGAGAACATCGGTGCATGGTCGATCTGCCGCACCGGCGCGAAGGCCTCCGCCAACCACCCCGTCGCCGCACGGTCCCGATAGGCGACGTCCGCCACGACGCCGACGATCTCCCACGGCTCCTCGTCGCTGAAGTTGCCTGCGAATCGGACGCGCTGCCCGACTGCCGCCTCCTCACCCAGCACCTGATGCGCGAAGGTCTCGTTGACCACCAGAACGCGCGGGGCGCCCGCGCCGTCGCCGCGCGTGAGCCGACGCCCGCTCAGGAGGCGCAGCCGCAGCGCGTCGAAGTAGCCGGGGCTCGCCACCCGGAGCGACACCGGCGGGGACTCGTCCGGGTCGACGGCGGCGGGGCTGCCGACGGCGTGCACGGTCTGCCGCACGCTGCCGTTACCCGCAAGCGGGAGGGCGGATGTCACTCCCACGGCCGCCACCTGCGGCAGGGCCTCCAGCCGGTCCATAGCGTCCGCCAGCTCTCCGTGGAAGCGTCGCCTCGCCGCCTCGGACTCCTGCCAGTCCATGCTGTCGCGCACGACCGGGTACCACGTGCCGGCGGCGACGACGTTGGTCGGGTCGTACCCGCGATCGGCGGTCATCAGCGCGACGAAGCTCCGCAGCAGGAGACCCGCCCCCACCAGCAGGGTCAGGGCCAGGGCCATCTGCCCCGCCGCCAGCACCGCTCGGGCCCGATTGGCGCGCAGCAGACCGAAGCCGCCTGCCGCGCGCACGCTCCCCTCCGCGACGGAACGCAGCAGGTCGCGCCCGGACCACGGAACCGCCGACGCCAGGCCGCATCCCACCCCCACCGCCAGCGACAGTCCGAGGGTGAACGCGAAGACCACGCCGTCGAGGCCGACCTCGTCGAGGCGCACCACGTTGCCCGGAACCAGGGCCGGAACGACGCGGAGCACGCCAAGCGCCGCCGCCAGTGCGAGCACGCCGCCGCCGAGGCCCAGCACGACGCACTCGGTCACGAGCTGGCGCACGAGCCGGCCCCGACCGGCCCCCAGCGCCGCGCAGACGGCCAGCTCCCGGCGGCGCGACATGCCCCGCGCGAGCAGCAGCCCGGCCACGTTCGCACAGGCGATCAGCAGCACGAGCGCGGTAGCGGCGGTCAACGCGGCCAGGGCGGGTCGATACGCCCCGACCATTTCCTCCTGCAACGGAATCACCCGGAACGTCCGCGGCACTTCATCCGGCGTGCCCGCGGTCCCGGGCCCCTGCGGGCGCCCGGAGCCACTCTCCATGGTCTGCACCATGGTGCGGAGCTCGGCTGCCGCCCGCTCGGTCGAGACTCCCTCCCGCAGCCGGCCCAGCACGATGGCCGTCCATTCGTCCGGCGACAGCGCGTAGGGCGTCCAGACCTCTTCCCGGGGAGTCGGGAAGTAGAACCCCTCCGCCAGCACGCCCACCACGGTGCGCCGCTCGTCGTTGACGTCGACAACCGTCCCGACGACCTCCGGGTTCGCACCGAAGCGGTGGACCCAAGCGCGGTGGCTCAGCAGCACGACCCCGCCCGCGCCGGGACGCGCGTCGGCGTCGGTGAAGAGCCGGCCGAGGGTCGGCGTAGCCCCCAGCAGCCGCAGCAGGGCCGGCGAGAGCGGCGCGCCCCACGGACGGCTGCCGTCCGGGCTCACCCACCCGAAGGTGAACCCGCCGTAGGCGGCGACCTGCTCGAACGGCCCCGCGGCGCCGTGCACGCGCTCGATCTCGCGCGCGCTCAGATACACCGGCCCCTCCGGCACCCCCCGAGGCTCCCGACCCAGCCGCACGAGGCGCTCGCCGTGCGGATACGGCGGCGGCCGGAGCAGCATGCCGTGCACGATGCCGAACATCGCCGTGCTCGCACCGATGCCGAGCGCCAGCACGACCACCACCGTGGCCGCGTGGCCGGGGCTGCGGCGAAG
>JAPOVI010000059.1 GCA_026708265.1 Acidobacteriota bacterium | reverse complement strand
CGATCGGGAACGTCGTGATGGCGTCGATGTTGCTCTTGACCTCGTCGACGACGCGCCGGGCGTCGGCGCCGAGGTCGAGCTCGATCATCACCGTGCCCATTCCCTCGGAGGCGGTCGACTGGATCCGCTTGATGCCGTCGATCCCCTGGATCGACTCCTCGATGCGGACGTTCACCGCCTGCTCGACCTCCTCGGGGGCGGCGCCGAGGTACGGGACCTCGACGTTGATGCGGTCGAGCTCCATCTCCGGAAACACCTCTTCGTTGGTAATCGTTGCGGCCAGGATGCCGCTGACGACGATGAACGCCATCATCAGGTTGGCGGCGACCCCGTTGCGGGCGAACCAGTCGATCATGCCCCTCATGCTCGCCTCCCCACGCTACATGCCCGGCCGGATCCTCCCCGCCATTCCCGCTACCATACGCGCACCTCCGGGAAGGCTAATCCGGTGGGGCTGAACTCCAGCTTCCCGCTGGCTTCCACCGCCAGCAGGCTCAGCACGAACGGGTACATCGCTTCCATGCGGAACTCCGGGGGCGACGTCGACGGCGTCCAGGGGACGTCACCCCCGGCCACGAAGCCGGCCGCCGCCAGCGGTCCCGGCAGCTCGGAGAGGTCGGTCACGACGTGCACCGCCACGTCGTTGCCGCCCTGCCCGTCCGCGATGAACGGCGGCTGGTGGTCGCCGAGCACGACGGCGAGGAATCCGGGCTCCACGCGCCGGCGGAACACGTCCAGCAGCAGCTCCCATTCGTAGGCGACGGTCACGAAGTAGTCCCGTTTCCAGCCCTGGGGCACGGTCAGTGCCAGCTCCACGTAGTCCGGTCGGGTCTCCAGAAAGGAGGGCTGCTCGTCCTCCAGCTCCGCCACGTCGGCCGTGATCCGGGGCGGCGGCTCCCATGCGAAGTGGGTGGAGACGGCCGAGAAATGCAGCAGCCGGGGGCGCGGCTTCCCGTCCCAGTGCCTGGCGAAGGCGTACTCCAGCGCCCATTGGTCCGGCACGCGGCCGAATCCGTAGAAGAAGCCGTCGTACTCGAATCCGTCGCGGATGATCACCTCGTCGTAGCCGTAGAGGTCTTCCGCCCAGGTGGCCCCGGGCTGCACGGCCAGCGTGTAGTACCCCTGCCGCTGCAGGTAGGAGACGAGGTGCGGATAGCGGCCGGCCATGCGCTTCCACGCCCAGTAGTGGGAATGGCTCCCGATCCGCATGCCGCTCAACGCCGACGCCGTGCTCATCCACGACCCGCCGCCGGACACCGGAGAGGCGGCGAAGCGCGTCAGCAGGGGAAGTTGTAGCGCGTCCAGCTCGCTCTCCACGCGGCGCATCAACCCCTGCCGCGCCTCCCGGTAGTCCTCGTCGGCCCAGAGCGCCGCGCCGTAGGATTCCACCGCGAAGAGATAGATGTCGGGGCGGCGCACCGGCACCGTCTCCGCCAGGCGGGCCGCCGCGGCCACGGCGGAGTCGTCCATCGCCTCCACGGTGGCCAGGACATCCTGCGAGCGCTGCCAGTTGTAGTAGAGGTGCTTGGCCTGGAGCTGAATGATCGGATCGTCCCGCGGCACCCCGAACCACGCGAGGGACAGGACGCAGTAGCCGTTGACGGCCGCCCATCCCATGACCACCCGCCGCCGGCCGAGGCCGGTGCCCCAGCGCCACGCGGCGTCGAGATGGCGCGCCACCAGCAGGGCGAAGCCGGCGACCGCGGCGAGTCCCGTGGCCGCGAGCAGCACGTCCGCGAGGCTCCAGGCATCCCGTACGAAGATCCACGCGCTCTCGAGCATGAGCGCGTCGTCGAGGAGCGTGCCCGGCCGTTCCAGGAGGTCCTGCACGAAGCCGCTGTAGGCCAGGAAGGCGAGGAGCGAGAGATAGGCCGCGGCCGCGAGCGGAACCACGACGCGCCGCGGCCGGCCGGCGAGCCGGCTGGCGAGAATCAGGGAGGAGAAGAGCAGCATCCAGTCCGCGCTCACCCGGAAGATGTCCTTGTTGTGGCGCCGGACGAAGAGCTGCATCAGGTACTCATACGTGCTGCGTCCGATTCCCGACCATCCCCAGTCGTACGCACCTCGCGGATGTCCCGGCGGGAAGAACGGCCAGAAGTCGTTCTCCTGCGCGACGAGCAGATAGAGCGGTACGAAGAGCAGCAGGTTGAGGGCGGCGAACCCCGCCGCGACGCCCACGCCCTTCGGCACCGCCGGAACACGCAGGGTCAGGCGGATCTCCGGAATCGGCGACCTCCTCGGGAACCGGCGCGCGCTCGGCAGATCCGACGGGTGCCCCGGGCCCCGAGGCGCGGGATCGGGTCGCTGCCGCTTTCTGCCCGACGACTCCTACCCTACTATTACGGACACACCCCTTGTCACGGTGCGGCCGGTCGCGGCCGCTTGGACTCTCGTGACACCGCGGGCCGCCTCGACTGCACTGTGGGGCAACGGCCCCAGGCACGACACCAGGCGCATCGCGACCGAGGTCGAAATCGATTGCGACTACCGCGAGAAGAAGGACGGCCACACCGCGTCCGACCACGCTTCCATGTTCGCGGATCTGGACTGACGGGGCCGCCGGTCCCGGGCGGATCGCGGAAGAAGACCCTCCGACCGTCAGCGCGCTACTGCTGCGTAGCCGTCGCGCTGCGGCGCGCGAGCCCGACGATGCGCTCCGCGTCCGCCGGCAGCAGCAGCCGCTCGCGGACGAGCGCGTCCGCCGCCTCGGAGATGGCCTCGACGTAGGCGGCGTGGTCGGCGTAGCGCGCCTCGAACGAGGGGCGCGGGTCGCCGGAGGCGCGGCGTGTCGTCTCGGTCGCTGCGAACGGGATGAACGAGCCTGCCCCGGCGCACTGCGCTCCCTCCGCGAATCCGGCCCGCCGCAGGTTCCAGCCGGTGTGCGTGCCGATCGGCGCCGCGAGGTTGGGGTGCCGCACGCCGTCCACCATGTTGCCGTCGGCGTCCACCCGCCCCACCAGGACCGTGTAGGCGTCGCCCTGCATCGGGGGCATCGAGCGGTGATCCGCGACGTGCAACGGGTTGTAGGAGCCGGAGTACGTCACGCCCGGGATGTCGGGGAACGTCACCGCGTTCGACGCGACGAGGCCGCCGCCGGCGATGGTCGGGAAGCGGCTCGCCGGCGGCTCGATGCCCTTCGCCACCCACTCGTGGAGGGCGACGCTCAGGGCGGTGCGGGTGTCGGCGAGGGCCAGCGGGTTGGTCAGGTTCTGGCACATGCCCCGGCCCGGCGGCTGGGTGTGGACACCCGGTCCGCCGCCGTGCTGCGTGCCGGCCAGCAGGTACACGCGCACGTTGTCGGGGAGCTCGATATGCTCGCCGGCCGGGTCGGTTACGACGAGCGACGCGCGCGCCTGCCACAACTCCGCCTCGCCGTCGCTGTGCACGATCTTCGGGCAGGTGTCCGAAGCCCGGCAGCGCTCCAGCAGCCCGTCCGTCCGGCCGGTCAGCGGGTCGGTCAGCGTCGCGTAGGTGAACGGGAACTGATCGCCCGGGTAGATGTGGTCCTCGTGCTGCTTCTGCCACCGCCCCGGCTGTCCGAACTGGTAGTTGGTGAACGTCTTGCGCGACCCCGCGATGTTGGGGTGCATGCCGTCGAAGACGATTCGTCCCGCGACGTCCTCGTTGAAGCCCTGGTAGAGGAAGTCGCGCAGCATGCGCCCGCTCTGGGATATGCCGAGCGACAGCGCCGCCTGCGCCAAGCCGTCCCCGGCAGCGAGCGGGTTCGCGTTCCCGGCTGCGTCCGCCGTCTCGTAGCGCAGGTAGGAGATGGCGTCGCGCATGGCGGCGAAGCCGATGCCGAGCACCAGCGGGTCCCGCGCCTCGTAGATGAACTCGTAGATGGCGCCGCCGTCGAAACCCGCCGGGCGGTCGATCTCGATCTCGCGGTCGTCGACGTAGCGCCACCGCAGATCATCCGGCCGCTCCCGCCGCGCGTCCTGCGTCGCCCGGACCGACAGCATCCCGCCGCGCGCCTCGAGCGAGGCGGCCGGATACGTCAGCCGCGCGCGCGACCGGCGCTCCGCGTCGTTGAAGATGAACTCCTCGAGCGACGGCCCGACGATCGGCGACCCGCCGGCGTCCGTCACCACCGGGAGGTAGGCGACGATGTTCGACGCGGTGGGCGCGAGGTCGCCCTGCCAGCCGACGCGCACGAAGGCGAAGCCGCGCTCGAGGAGCGCCGCCTCCGCCGCGCCGCCCCGGCCGCGGTTGGCGACGGTATGGAAGATGGCCCGGTTCCACCGGCTCATGTCGAGCGGCCGATAGACCTCGACCGTGGCGCGGTACTCCACGCGCCCGGCGTCGTTGCGGGGGGCGCGGTCGAGGTTGACGATGTGCCGGTGGCGCGCGTCGGACGGGTCGATGGCGCCCGCCACGACGCCGCGCAGCCACTCGTACTGCCCGGCCGCGCCGAAGTGCCGGCCGCCGAGGGCGGGCGACTCGACCACCTCGAGCGCGAACTCCGTAATCTGCGCCTGCGCGCTCCCCACCGGGAGCAGGGCAAGGATGGCGATGGCGACGGCGCTCGCGACGGAGCGTGGCGATCCGGGCGTCGATGTCATGGGTGCCTCCGTGCGGGTCCCATCATAGCGCGCCGCCGTCAATCGCCCGACAGCTCCGCGTAGACCGCCGTCAGGAAGCGCTGCGGGTCGCCCCACTTGGCCTCGTACCCGGCCGTGGGCCCGGCCGCGAGCACCTCGTCGTAGGTGGCGCCGTCGGCGACGAGGGCCCGCACCTTCGCCCCCACGTCGATGATCATGTCCCGGAACTCGATGACGTCCTCGCGGCCGGAGACGACGCCGTGCCCCGGAACGATCTTCGTGCCCGGGCCCGCGATGCCGGCCGCGACGCCGAGCGCGTCGATCGTGCCGTCGAGCGTGCCGCCGTTGTTGCGGTCGATGACGGGGAAGGCGACCGTCCGGAATACGTCCCCGAGGTGCAGGACGTCGGAGCCCCGGAAGTGGATGAACGTGTCGCCGTCGGTATGCGCCGGAGGCACCGGGATCAGCCGCACGTCCTCGCCGTTCAGGTGAATCGTGACCGGCTCGTTGTAGGTGAGCACGGGGAGGGCCACCGCCGGCAGCCGTTCCGCGAGGCGCAGCCGGACCCGCTCGGCCGCCACGATGTGGATGCCCATGCGACCCAGGTTCTCGTTGCCGCCCACGTGGTCGCCGTGGACGTGGGTGTTGATGAGAAAGCGGATGTTGCCGTTCGAGATGCCGCGGATCGTCTCCACGATGCGATCGGTGAGCGGCGCGAACTGATCGTCGACCATGACCACGCCGTCGTCGCCGATCGACAGGCCGATGTTGCCGCCCCGGCCGGCGAGGTAGTGCACGGTGCCGGCGACGTGGTGGGTGGTGAGCTCCACCGCGTCCCAGTCGACGCTCTGCTGGGCGCGCGGTGTGAAGACGACGACGAAGACGGCGACCAGGGCGAAGGCGATGCCGACGAGGAGTCTCAGAGGCATGGATGTCCCTCCCAACGAGCGCGCGAGACGCTCGCGCCACAACCGTGGCGTCAGCGCAGGCGCCGTATCCCCCGGGGACGCGTTCCGAGCCGCCATTGTATACACCTGCCGGAGGCGCCGGCTGATAGGATCCGCGGGGCTCCACGGTGTCGGCGGTCGCCACTCCGGTCGCTGGGGGGCCGACACCGAGCGGCGGAAGGGGCACCGTACCCTCGCATGTCAGTTGTCGACGCCGACGGGCTCACCTTCACGTACGCGTCCGGGACCCGCCCCGCGGTCCGCGATCTGTCCTTCCGCATCGATCGCGGGGAGATCTTCGGGTTCCTCGGTCCGAGCGGGGCCGGCAAGTCGACCACCCAGAAGGTGCTGATCGGGTTGCTGCGGGGCTATCGGGGCACGGTCTCCGTGCTCGGGCGCGACCTCGCGGCCTGGGGGGGCGACTACTATGAGCGCATCGGCGTCTCGTTCGAGCTTCCCAACCACTACCTCCGGCTGACCGGGGCCGAGAACCTCGGCTATTTCCGGGCCCTCTACCGGGGAGGGACCCGCCGTCCGGAGGCGCTGCTCGAGATGGTCGGCCTGGCCGACGACGCGTCGCGCCTCGTCTCCGAGTACTCCAAGGGGATGAAGACGCGGCTGGGCGTGGCCCGCGCCCTGCTCAACGATCCGCAACTGATCTTCCTCGACGAGCCGACGGTGGGACTCGATCCGGCCAGCGGCCGGAGCATCCGCGACCTGATCCGCGAGATGAAACAGGCCGGGCGTACCGTCTTCCTGACGACGCACGACATGACCGTGGCCGACGACCTGTGCGACCGCGTCGCGTTCATCGTGGGCGGCGAGATCCGCGTGGTCGAGTCGCCGCGCACCCTGAAGCTGGCCCACGGCACGCGCACGGTGGCGGTCGAATACGACCTCGACGGGGCATCCGGACGGCGCGAGTTCCCGCTCGACGGACTCGGCGACGACGCGGGATTCCTGACCCTGCTGCGCAGCGCCACCATCCGCACCCTCCATACGCAGGAGGCGACGCTCGAGGACGTCTTCCTGCGCGTGACGGGCCACCGCCTGGACCAGGGTCCGCGCCCGCCAGCGCGCGCCAGGAGTCCGCGCCGTAGCGGGTTCAGATGAAGCACGCCGTGCCCGCGCGGACTCCCAACGCGCCCGCCAGGGCGCGCATGCAGCGGCTGGCCGCGACCGTGCGCCTCGATCTCCGCCTGCAGCTCCGGAACGGCTTCTACTACGCGGTGGCCTTCCTGCTGGTCTGCTGGTTCGTCCTCCTCACCCGGCTTCCCGCCATCGACTGGGGCTACGTGCTGCCTGCCTTCGTCTTCGGCAACCTGGTGATGGTGAACTTCTATTTCGTGGGCGGGCTCGTCCTGCTCGAGAAGGGGGAAGGGACGCTGGAGGCCCAGGTAGTGACGCCGCTTGCCGACTGGGAGTACCTCGCCTCGAAGACGGGGACGCTGGCCGCGCTCTCGGTGGTCGAGCAGCTCGTCATCGTCTGGTCCGCGTACGGCGGCGGCTTCGCGCCCGGCCCGCTCGTCGCCGGCACCCTGCTGGCCGGAGTGCTGTACACGCTGACCGGCTTCGTCCTCGTCGCCCGCTACCGCTCGATCAACGAGTTCCTGTTCCCCTCGAGCCTCTTCACCGTCGCGATCTCGCTCCCGATGCTCCACTACTTCGGCGTCTGGGACACGTGGCTCCTCTATCTCCATCCCTTCACGGCGCCGCTCGTGCTCCTGGCCGGGGCGTTCCGGCCGCTCCTGGCTTGGGAGTGGGCCTACGGCGTGCTCTACGCCACCGCCTGGACCGGCCTGCTGCTGGTCGCCAGCCGGCGGGCGTTCGACCGCTACATCGTCGCGCGGCAGGGAGGTGCTTGATGCCGACCGCGACCGCCGTGATCCGCGCACTCGGGCCCATCGACGCCAAGAGCGTCGCCCGCGACAGCATGCTGCGCTGGCTGATCGGGACGCCGTTCGTCTTCGCCCTCGTCTTCCGCTGGGGTGTCCCCGTCCTGCACGCCACCCTCGCCGAGCGCTACGGCTTCGACCTCGCGCCGTACTACCCGCTGCTGACGAGCTTCCTGGTGCTGATGGTGCCGACGCTGCTGGGCGCCGTCGTCGGCTTCCTGCTGCTCGACCAGCGGGACGACCGCACCCTCACCGCGCTCCAGGTGACGCCGCTCAGCGTCGAGGGCTTCCTGGCCTACCGCATCGCGGTCCCGATGCTGGTGAGCATCCCCGTGATGATGGCGTCCATCGCCATCGCGGACCTGGTGACGATGGGCGCTCCGGCGGCTTTCGCCGCGTCCGTCCAGGCGGCTCCCGCGGCGCCGCTCTACGCGCTGTTCGTCGCCGCGTTCGCGTCGAACAAGGTGCAGGGCTTCGCGCTGCTGAAGGGGGTGGGGGTGCTCACCTGGCCCCCGGTCTTCGCCTGGTTCGTCACCTCGCCGTGGCAGGTGGCGATCGGCATCGACCCCCTCTACTGGCCGCTCAAGGTGTTCTGGATGCTGGAGGCCGGCGAGTCCGGCGCCTGGCTCTACTTCCTGGCCGGGCTCGCCTACCAGGGGCTGCTCGTCGGCGTCCTGGTGCGGCGCTTCAAGGCCGTGATCGCCCGCTGAAGCCAGGTCTTACGCGAAGACGTCGTCCAGGTCCGCTTCGAACCCGGGGAGCAGCGGCGTGCGCAGCGTCCGCTCGCGGCCGAGGGTCTGGGCCAGCGCCAGCTCGCCGTCGCGGAGGCGATGGACCCATACGGTCTCGGCTGTCGGATCGATCAGCCAGTACTCCGCGACGCCGTGCCGGGCGTAGAGTACGCGCTTGTAGCCCCGGTCGCGCTCGGCGGTGGCGGGAGAGAGGATCTCGACCACGAGATCGGGGGCTCCCCGCACGTTCTCGCCGCCGCTCAGCAGGTGGTCACGCTCCCGCGAGACGAACAGCAGGTCCGGCTGCACGACGTCGGTGTCGGAGAGGACCACGTCGCACGGAGCGAAGAAGAGCTTGCCCAGGCCCCGCTCCTCGACGAACTGGGCCAACCTGCGCCCGAGACGCGACTGCACTTCCTGGTGCTTCAGGTTCGGTGCCGGACCCATCACCAGGTCCCCGTCCAGAAGCTCGTAGCGCTTGTCGGCCGGAGCCGTGCGGTACTCCTCGTAGGTGAACTTGATCGGTTCTGCCGTAGCCACGAGCGGTTCACCCTCCTCGGTCAACTCTCGAGCGCAACGGCTCGGCGGGACGGATGCAGGTTGTCTCCACCCGCCCGCCGGGTCCCGGCGTCCGTTCGCAGAGCGTCGTCGACGCCCCGCAGCGTCCCGCGCGGTGAGGGCGCGCGGATGCGTCCTACTGCGACCCGCCCGCGGCGGCCTCCCGCGCTTCCATGGCCCGCGCGCCCGACAGCGAGCTGGCCATCGAGTAGTTGCCCTCGTGGCAGGCGTACTCGTAGAGCGGCTGCTCCGACGGGGTCATCAGCACCTGCGCCGTCCAGGGGCCGGACCAGGTGGTCGGGTCGCTGACCGTGAACTCGTAGAGCAGCGTATCGGCGTTCAGCCGCGTGAAGCGCTCGACGAGGTGCGTGCTGGCGCTCGAATCGCCGAGCGAGGTCTCGGCGAGGAAGTTGCGGGTCGTGACGACCAGCGTGTCGCCCTCCCAGCTCGCGCGCGAGTCGCCGACCCACTGGCGGACGCCCGCGGGCAGATGCGGCCGGTTGTCGAGCGGGATGATCCGTGCGCTGTGGACCATCTCGTTGAGGATCGCCACGTGGCCGGCCGACTGGAAGATCTGGACGTTGTTGTTGTAGGCGCTCGGGGTCATCGGCGGCCCGGAGTTGAAGCCGAGCAGGCAGCGCTC
>JAPOVI010000294.1 GCA_026708265.1 Acidobacteriota bacterium | reverse complement strand
AACCCGCGACCTTCAGCTTGGGAAGCTGACACTCTACCACTGAGTTACTCCCGCTCAGAGACCCGGCGGCGAGTCCAGTCTACCGGTCGCCGCCCGCCTTGCCAAATGCGGGCCGCGTCAGCCGCCGCGCCGAATCACGTCGAGCACCTCGGCGCTCTTCTCCTCCATCAGGCCCGCGTCCGCCGCCTCGAGATTGAGCCGGATGAGCGGCTCGGTGTTCGAAGGACGGACGTTGAAGTGCCAGGCGTCGTAGTCGACGGAGACGCCGTCCATGCGGTGCACGCGCGCGTCCGCATAGCGCGCCGCCAGCCGCTCGAGCGTATCGCGCACGGCATCCATGTCCGCCATCTCGGTGTTGATCTCGCCGGAGAGGAAGTACCGCTGTCGGAGCGGAGCCAGCAGCTCGCTCAGGGTCTCCCCGCGGACCGACATCAGCTCGAGGACCAGCAGGGCCGGAATGAAACCATTGTCGGCGAAGAAGTTCTCCCGAAAGTAGTAGTGCCCGGTCACTTCGCCGCCGAAGACCGCGTTCTCCTCCCGCATCCGCTTCTTGAAGAAGGCGTGGCCCACACGGTTCATCAGGGCCGTGCCGCCGTGCCGTCCCACGACGTCCGCGACGGCGCGGCTGGCCCGGACGTCATAGATGACCGTCTCTCCGGGCTGCTTGCGGAGGAACGCCTCGGCGAGCAGCGCCGTGACGAAGTCCCCGGGCACGAACCCGCCCTCTCCGTCGATGAAGAAGCAGCGGTCCGCGTCGCCGTCCCACGCGATGGCCCCGTCCGCCCCGTCGGCGGTGACGCGCTCGACGACTTGACGCCGGTTCTCCTCGAGGAGGGGATTCGCCTCGTGGTGCGGGAACGAGCCGTCGATGTCGAAGCAGAGTCGCGTCGTCCGGCATGCCAGGCGGTCGAACAGCGGCGGTGCGACGAGCCCCCCCATGCCGCTGCCGGCGTCGAGCACCAGCGAGTAGGGGCGGACCGCGGCGGGGTCGATGAAGCCCAGCACGTGCTCGACGTAGTCGTCGAGGATGTCCGCGGACTGCAGGCGGCCCCGCGCCGGCGGCGCCGCGGGAATGCGGTTCCCGATCACCATCTCGCGGATCTCGGCGATGCCCGCGTCGCCGCTCAGCGGGAGCGCCTGCCGGCGCACCAGCTTCATCCCGTTGTACTGCTTCGGATTGTGCGACGCCGTGATCTCCGCGCCTCCGTCGAGGCCGTCGCGGGCGACGCCGTAGTAGAGCATGTCGGTGCCGGCGAGGCCGTAGTCGACGACGTCCGCTCCCTGGGTGCGCGCCCCGTCGATGAAGGCCGCGGCGAGCTCGGGTGACGACAGCCGCATGTCGCGGCCGACCGCGATTCGCCTCGCACCGAGGAACGCGACGAAGGCCCTGCCGATGCGGGACGCGAGGTCGGCCGTGATCTGATCCGGGTGGATGCCGCGGATGTCGTAGGCCTTGAAGATGCCGGGGTCGGGAGCAGGTGTCATGGGTAGCGCCGGCCTCCAGCCGGACAGGGATCTTCCAGGAGCTTGCGCCGCAGAAAGCAACGCAGTGGAGTTCCGCGGCGCAAGCTCCTGGGGCGGCGGTGGGGGCTGGGGCCAGACACGGAGCCTGCGACGGGTATGCCGGCGCTAACCGGCGCGAGTGTACGGGGCGACTCGGGAGTCGTCCCCGAGGACCACCGACGGGCCGAGCTCCGCGTGGGCGCCGATCCGGCAACGGTGGCCGACGATCGCCTGCCGCACGACGGCGCCGTCGCCGACGACGGTTTCCGGCCAGAGGATCGCGCCGCCCACGACGGCGTCCGCCCCGACGACGACCGAGCGGCCGATGACGCTGCCCGGCCCGATCCGCGCCCCGCCGTGAACCGTGGCGCCGGGGGCGACGAAGCAGGGACCCTCGAGCCGTGCGCCGGATCGTATGACGGCGCCGTCGGCCACGATCCGGTCGCCCGGCTCGCCGGCGAACGGCGGAACCGCGCAGCGGCCTTCCAGGATGTCGCGGTGGGCCTGCCGGTAGCTGGCCGGCGTGCCGATGTCCCGCCAGTAGCCTCGCTCGATGTGGGCGACGAACGTCTCGCCCCGCTCGACCAGCGACGGGAAGTAGCTTCGCTCGATGGAGTACTTCGTGCCGGGCGGGATGCGATCGAACGTGTCCGGCTCGAGCACGTAGATGCCGGCGTTGATGGTGTTGCAGCGGATCTCGTCCGGATCGGGCTTCTCCACGAAGCGGATCACGCGGCCGTCGGGAGCGGTCTCGACCACCCCGTACCGGGACGGATCGTCGACCGGGGCGAGGACGATCGTGGCCCGCGCCCCGCGTTCGCGGTGCAGTTCCACGAGGGCCGCGAGATCGATCCCCGTGAGCACGTCGCCGTTGAAGACGACGGTGGTTCCGTCGAGGTGCGGCTCGGAGAACTTGATCGCTCCGCCCGTCCCGAGCGGCTCGGGCTCGACGACGTAGCGGATCGGCAGGCCGGCGCCGGCACCGTCCCCGACCTGCTCGCGAATGCGATCCGGCTGGTAGTTGAGGCTCAGGATGACCTCGTCGATCTCGGGCAGGCGCCGGAGCACGTCGATCTGGTGATACAGGAACGGCCGATCGAAGATCGGCACGATCGGCTTCGGCGTGTTGACGGTCAGCGGGCGGAGGCGCGTGCCGAAACCGCCCGCGAGAAGGACCGCCTTCATGCCGCGCGATCATAGCGTGGGGTTTTGGGGCGCGCGGGCGAGGCGCTACAATGGAGAAGCGTACCGGCGCGCGCCGGGAGCCCCCATGAACCTGCCCAACACGCTGACCCTGGGGCGCATCTTCCTCGTTCCCCTGCTCGTCGTCGTGCTGCTCACCAAGTTCGAGGCCGAGCTCGTCTTCGGCGTGCCGAAGGAGGTCCTCGGAGCCGCCATATTCGGCCTCGCCGCCCTGACCGACTGGCTGGACGGCTACCTGGCCCGGCGGCGCAACGAGATCACGCAGTTCGGCCAGATGATGGACCCGCTCGCGGACAAGCTGCTCATCACGGCGGCGCTCGTCTCGCTCGTGCAGATGGGCCGGGCGGAGACGTGGATGGTGGCCATCATTCTCGGCCGGGAGCTGGCGGTCACCGTGCTCCGCAGCCTCGCTCACGGCCGGGGGCTCCCGATGCCGGCTTCGAGGTTGGGCAAGCTCAAGATGGCGCTGCAGGTCGTTGCGGTCCTGCTGCTGATTCTGGGCAGCCGGGTCTGGCTGTTCGACGTGCTGGGGCAACTGGCGCTCTGGCTGGTGCTGGTGACCGCCGTCACCTCCGCGGTGCGCTACTACCGCCGCTTCCGCATCCTGGCGGAGCCGAACGTGGCCGACTTCGAGAGCGCGCGCGACCGGCGGGCCCGCGACGACCGCGCGAGCGTCGGGCGGGGCGCCGCCGCCGGCTGACGCGCGCCCCTGCGGGGCGCGTTGGGAGTCTGCGCTCCGGGCGAAGGCCTTGCGTCGGCGGACGTGCGGCGCAGACTCCTGGCACTGACGGTCGCGGTCCGGGCCCGGTCAGGGGCTGTCCAGGTTCATCGACGTTCTCAGGACCGCGATCTGCTCCGTGGCGTCCTCCCGGAACTCCGTTTCGGGGTACTCCGCGACGAGGCGCTCGAACATCGGCAGCGCTTCGCGTTCGCGGTCCGATGCCGCCAGCGACGAGGCGAGGTGGAAGTAGATCTGGTCGCGCCGCGTGTAGCCCGGGTCGTCGTCGAGAATCTCGCGGAACCGGCCGATCGCGCCGGGGTAGTACTTGTTGCGGTAGTAGAAGCGCCCGACGATGAAGCTGGAGTCGCTGAGACGGTCGCGCGCCTCCCGGAGCCGGGTCCGCACCTCGTCGAGCAGGGCGTCGTCGACGCCGGAGGCGAAGCGCGGGTCCGTCACCGCCAGCTCGATGAACCGCTCGAACTCGCTGATCGCCTCCTGCGTCTCCGACTGGTCGCGCTGCGGCGACCGCATCTGCTCGAAGAAGACCATGCCGAGCAGGTACTGCGCGCGCGCCGAAAGCCGGTGCGAGGGGTACAGCCTGAGGAACTCGCGGAGATCGGCCTGCGCCGCGACGTAGCTCGCCATCGTCCCCTGCCGAAAGTAGGTCTCGCCGACCCGGAGGCGGGCATCGGCCCGGAGCGCGCTCTGCGGGTAGTTGTCGCGGATCTGGACGTAGTACTCGCGAGCGCGGGTCCAGGATTCGTCTTCCATCGCCGCCTCGGCCCGCTCGAACAGCAGCCGGTCGGCTTCGGCCGTAGCCGGCGTGATCTCCGGCTCGGGCGTGCCGCACCCGAGCCCGGCGCCCGCCAGCAGCGCGAGGCACGCGACGCCGACGGCGGGATGGAAGTGAGGAAGCTGGCCAGGCATGGGAACTCCAACCGTGTCGCTCATGTCAGCAGTGCGCGTATCTCGCTGGGGAGACGCCGCGGCCGCCCCGTCGCGTCGGTGGCCGCGTGCAGGGTATGTCCGGTCGCCAGCAGGGTCCCGTCGTCAGGGCGGTGCACCTCGTAGCGAAACTCGACCCGGACGGCCGACCGCAGGCCCCCCCGCGTCGACACCTCCAACTCGTCATCGTAGCGCGCCGGGGCCCGGAAGCTGCAGAGCGCCTCGACCACCGGCAGCAGGATCCCGTCGCGTTCCAGGTCGCGGTAGCGTCGGCCGAGCCTGCGCAGCAGGTCCGTGCGGCCCACCTCGAACCACGTGAAGTAGTTCCCGTAGTAGGCGATTCCCATCGCGTCGGTCTCGGCGTAGCGCACGCGGACGCGGGACGACGTCGATGGCACGGTCAGCCCTGGCTCGGGACCGCGAGCGTCGTCGCCGGCTGGGCCGCCTCGCGCAGCCTCCGCGTCGCCGCGGCGGCATCGTCGGCGCCGAAGACGGCCGAGGCGGCCACGACGATCTCGGCCCCCGCCGCCACGACCTCCGCGACGTTGCCGGTGTGGACTCCACCGTCGACCTCGACCGGCGCCGGGTTGCCCGCCGCGTCGAGCAGCCGCCGCACCGCCCGCACCCTGGCGGTGCTGGACGGAATGAACGCCTGGCCCGCGAAGCCGGGGTTGACGGACATCACGACGGCGTAGTCGAGCTGGTCGGCCACCGGTTCGAGGACCCCGGCGGGGGTCGCCGGGTTGAGCGCGGCGCCGGCGCGGACCCCGAGCGCGCGCAGCGCGCCCAGGGTGCGGTGCAGGTGCGGCGATGCCTCGACGTGCACCGAGATCATCGACGCGCCCGCCTTCGCGAACGCTTCGATGTGCCGTTCGGGCTCGACGATCATCAGGTGCACGTCGAGCGGCACCCGCGCCGCGCGGGCGAGCGCGGCGACGATCGGGATTCCGATCGTCAGGTTGGGCACGAAGCGCCCGTCCATCACGTCCACGTGAATCAGATCGGCGCCACCCGCCTCCACCGCGCGCACCGCGGCCCCCAGCGCCGCGAAGTCCGCGGCGAGAATGGAGGGCGCAATCCGGAGGGTTCGCGGCGGCATGGTCAGCGGCTGACCTCGAGCGAGATCGCCTCGCCCGGGGCAATCTGGAAGCCCGCGGCGGGGGCCTGCCGCAGGATCACCCCCGACGGCACACCGGGATAGGGATGGTCGGCGACGACGCTCACGCGGAACCCGCGGGTGCGGAGGATGTCCGCCGCCGAGTCGCCGCCCACGCCGATCAGATCCGGCATGACGTAGGTCTGGCCGCGCTCCCCGCGGTTGACGAGGAGCGAGACCGTGTCCCCGCTGCCCGAGGGAGGAGGCTCCTGGGCCACGACGGCGCCGGTCGGGTAGCGGCCCGAGCGGATCTCGGCCACCCCCTCGATGACGATGTCGTTGTCCAGGAGCCGCCGGCGCGCGCCGCTCTCGGACTCGCCGATCACGGGCGGCACCTCGCCCGCCGTCGGCCCCGAGCTCAGCCAGAGCTTCACGCTGCGCCGGCTGCGGGTCGTGGCGCCGGGGCTCGGGTCCTGCTCGGCCACCTCGCCCGCGTCGATGGTCGCGTGGATGCGGCGGAGCGGCTGGAGGCGGGCGGTGAGCCCCGCCGCCGCCAGCTTCGACGTCGCTTCCTCGACCGTCTGCCCGGTCACGTCGGGCGTCGGGACCTCGCGGGTCCGAATCGCCAACTGGAGTCCGGCGAGGGCGGAGAGCCCGAACGTCGCCGCCAGCGCCCCGGTGAGAGCGACGATCCGGACCGACCTCGCGACCTGAGCCGGGACCTTCATTCAACCATCCAGTGTAGTGGAAGGGCTCCGGCCCGACCAAGAACAGGCCGGTCGCGCGCCCGCCACGGCGCGCGGTCATGTCCGCCGTCGAAGCACCGCCCCGAAGAAGGCCTGCAGCCCGTCCCGGAACGGCAGCGTGCGGAAGTGGCCGTCGGCGTCGAGGAAGCGCGCCGCTTCCGGCGCCGCCGGCCGCACGGCCTCGAAGTGGGGGTGCGTGCGGTGGAAGCGGGCGACGACGTGCTCGTTCTCCTCCGGCTCGCTCGAGCACGTGGCGTAGACGAGCCGCCCCCCCGGGCGCACGGCGGCGGCGGCGCGGGCGAGGAACGCGTCCTGGCGACGGGCGAAGGCGGACAGGCGGTCCGAGGTGATCCGCCAGCGGATGTCCGGGTCGCTGCGGAGCGTGCCGAGCCCCGAGCAGGGTGCGTCCACGAGCACGCGGTCGAACACCGGCGCGAACGGCAGCGGGGCGGTGGCGTCGAGGCGTACGACGTGGACGCACGCCGCGCCGCAGCGGCGGACGGTCTCCTGCAGCACCGCCAGCCGGCGGGGGCGGAGATCCGCGGCCACGAGCACGCCGCGGCCCCCCATGGCGCCCGCCAGGTCGACCGTCTTCCCGCCCGGCGCCGCGCAGGCGTCGAGCACGCGCAGGCCGGGCCTCGCCGCCACGAGCTCCGCCACGAGTTGCGCGGCCTCGTCCTGCAGCAGGATGTCGCCGTGCGCGAACGCCGGCGTGCCGCCGGGATGCCCATCCCGGGCCGCGAGGGCGCGCGGCGCCCAACGCCCGGCCGACGTAGGCACGCCCTGCCCGGCCAGACGCTCCGCGATCTCGGCGGGAGCTCCGCGGAGCCGATTGGCGTGGAGCGTCACGGGCGCCGGCTCGTTGTCGAAGCGCGCCCACGCCGCCGCGGCGTCGAACCCGTGGCGATCGAGCCACCGCTCCGCCAGCCAGCGCGGGTGGGACAGGGTGATCGCGAGGTAGTCGAGCGCCTCGGCGCTCGCCTTCTCCGCCCCGGCCGTCGGCGCGGGAGGCAGCGACGCCGTGCACCCCGGAGCCGAGAGCCTGCGGAGCAGGCCGTTCACGAACCGGTCGGCCCCGGGCCGGGCGACGGCACGGGTCAGGGCGACCGCGTCGTGCACCGTCGCGCGCGCGGGCACCCGGTCGAGGAACCGCAGCTCGAAGGCCCCGCTTCGCAACACGTCCAGCACGCCGGCGTCGATGCGCCCGAGAGGGCGCTCGGAGACCTGGGCCAGGAGATGATCGATCGCGGCGCGCCACCGCAGCGTGCCGGTCGCGATGGCGCCCGCAAGCGCTCGGTCGCGCGGATCGTCCAACCGGCCCCGGGCGCGCTCGAGGGCCGTAGCGAGGTCCGCGCGGCCGGTGTGCACCGCGCGGAGGACGCGATGGGCGGCGCGGCGAGCCGGCGAGGTCACGGGGCCGGATCGAAGCGCATGCCCGCCGTCCAGCGGCGCCCCGCGAGAAACGCGTGGGCCGCGAGCGGCCGCCGTCCCTCGGGTTGAATCTCGGTGATCGCCAGGGCCGACCCGCTGCCGGCGGCAGCGACGAGCCTGTCCCCGGCCGCCTCGACCAGCGTGCCGGGCGCGAGGTCGACGGCGCCGGCCGGTGTCGCGATGCGGCTGCCCAGCACCAGGTAGCGGGCGCCGTCGAGATGGGTGAACGCGTGCGGCCAGGGGTGCAGGCCGCGCACCTGGTCGTGGATCGCGCGGGCGGGGCGGCGCCAGTCGATCCGGCCGTCGTCGCGGCTCAGCCGCGGAGCGAACGTGGCCGCGCCATGGTCCTGCGGGGTCTCGACGGCGGTGCCGGCGTCGAGCGCGGCGACTGCCTCCAGCAGGAGGTCGGCCCCGAGCTCGGCCAGGTCCCGCTCGACCGCGGTGCTCGTCTCGTCGGGGTCGATCGGGCGCCTTCGCCACGCGAGCATCGGGCCGGCGTCCATATCCCGGACCAGGCGGATGATGGTGACTCCGGTCGTGGTCTCGCCGGCCAGGATCGCCCGCTGGATCGGCGCGGCGCCGCGGTACCTGGGGAGCAGCGAGGCGTGAACGTTGATGGTGCCGAGCCGCGGCGTCGCGAGCAGTGGGTCGGGGAGCAGCCGGCCGTAGGCGGCGACCACCGCCAGGTCGGGTCCGTACGCCGCGATCCGCTCCCGGAAGGGCTCGGACGCGAGCCGCTCCGGCTCGAGGACCGGAAGGGCGTGCTCGATCGCCAGGCTCTTGACGGGGGACGGGCTGACCCGCCGTCCCCGTCCCCGCGGCCGGTCCGGTTGCGTCACGACGGCGACTACCTTGTGCGGAGAGTCGAAGAGGCGCCGGAGCGTCGGGAGCGCGAAGCCGGGAGTCCCGAAGAAGACGGTCTTTACCATTTCCCAGTGCGCTGCAGCTTGTGGATTCTGCGTACGATGAGCTCCCGCTGCAGCCCGCGGAGCCGGTCGAGGAAGAGCGTGCCGTCCAGGTGATCGAGCTCGTGCTGCAGCGCGCGCGCGAGGAGACCCGTCCCTTCCACCTCGAGCGGTTCTCCGTAGCGATCGAGGCCGCGGACGACGAGGCGGGACGGCCGGCGGACCTTCGCGGCGAACCCCGGCACGCTCAGGCACCCCTCTTCCTCGCTCTGGACGCCCTCCTCTTCCACGACGGTGGGGTTGACCAGGGCCACGAGGTCGTCGGGCTTGCGGCCGAGCGACGGATCGGCCACGAACACCCGCAGCGGCACGCCGACCTGGGGCGCAGCCAGGCCGACGCCGGGCGCCGCGTACATCGTCTCGATCATGTCGTCGATCAGGGAGCGCAGATCCGCCGTGATCTCGGCCACGTCGACGGCCGGTTGCCGGAGCACCCCGTCGCCGTAGCGCACGATGGGACGGATCATGGACCGCATTGTAGTGCGCGGGCACCCGCGACGGCAGATTCCTTGCATGCCGGCCGGCGCGATGCCTGGGCGAGCCCCCTGGCCGCGCGCGCGGCCCGACCGACCCCGCGCGGTGCCGGGCGGCGCCGCGAGCGAGCCCGCCGAGCCGGCCGAGCTGCTCGGCGCCAGCCC
This sequence comes from Acidobacteriota bacterium, assembly GCA_026708265.1. Lineage (GTDB taxonomy): Bacteria > Acidobacteriota > Vicinamibacteria > Vicinamibacterales > UBA8438 > JAGWAJ01. Next base: position 80 of record JAPOVI010000294.1, on the reverse strand, counting down.
CGCCATGGTCGAGCTGCGGCGCGCCGTGCTCCAGGCCGCCGCGGCGCGGCTTCCCGCGCTGGGGGGGGGGGAGGGGGGAC
>JAPOVI010000201.1 GCA_026708265.1 Acidobacteriota bacterium | reverse complement strand
CGGCGTAGAAGCTCCAGAGCTCGCCCTCGTCGTAGACGGCGCCCATGTTGCGCAGGTACTGGCCGGCGACCTCGGCGTCCTCTTCCCACCGGTCGCCCCGCTCGACCATCTCCATGATGGCCGTGCCGTAGTTGCCGTTGACGCCGCCGAAGACCCGCAGCGTCGAGTAGCGGCGTGCGTCGGCGGGCGACAGGCCCTTCTCCTTCATCACCTCTTCCGCGCGCAGGCGGCCCGCGTGGACGAAGTTGTCGTGCTTCTCCCCGTCGCGCGCCTCGGCCGCCATCGCCACGGCGCGGTTGATGAGCGCGAGGCGCGAGGCGGCGAGGTCGCGGAGCTGGCCGGCGGTCTGGACGACGACGTCGATGCGGGGCCGCCCGAGGTCGGCCGAGGGAATGAGGCGGAGGTCGCCGACCCGCCCGCGCGGGTCCCACACCGGCTCCACGCCGAGGAGGTAGAAGGTCTGGCCGATGGTGGCGCCCTCGGTGCCGATGAAGTCGGTGGGCCAGAGGGTGAACGCGACCTTCTTCGGCCAGGCGTCGTGCCGGCGGCGGTGCTCGTCGAGCAGGGACTCGGCCAGCCTGCGTCCCACCGTCCACGCTTCCCGGGACGGCGTCTGCTCGGCGTCGATGGAGAAGAGGTTGCGCCCGGTGGGGACGGCGTCGGGATTGACGATGGGGTCGCCCCCGGGCGAGGGCTCGACGTAGCCTCCGCCGAGGCCCCGCACCACGCTCTCGAGCTCGAGGTCCGAGCTGTCGCGCAGGCCCTTCCGGTGGCGGTCGACGCCGGCGACGCCCGCCTTCAGCACGAGAAGCGGTTGGGCGAGCTTCGATTCGCCATGGCCCTGCTCCAGGTCGGCCGGGGAGACGAGGTCCGACAGCACCGCCTCGACGCTCTCTCCCGCCGCCCGCCGCGCGTAGGCGCGCCGCGCCGTCTGCCGGTAGCGGCGCTCGAAGCGCGCCACGTCGTCGAGAATGTCGCTCTCGACCGCGCCCTTGGCGATGTCGATGCCGGCGAGGCCGTAGGCGATCGGGTCGATGGCCATCAGCTCCGCCGTCCCGTGGACCTCCCCGTCGGAGAACGCGTTGCCGAGCGTGTAGAAGCCCTGCACGACCTTCGCCCCGTCGATCGTCTCGACGTGGTTGCTCAGCCGGAAGTAGTCGTCGTCCGACCACGCCTTCTCGGGGTCGAGGCCGAGGTCCACGTGCAGGTCCATGTCGACGGCCATACGCCGTATGGTCCGGGCGTGCTCGGCCCTCACCGGGCCATCCGCCGAGTTGCGGTAGCGGTCGAGCCGGTCGCGCAGCGGGCGCAGCCCCTCGTAGAGGCCCCCTTCCATGAAGGGTGGCGTGAGGTGGGTGACGGTCGTCGCGTAGGCGCGCCGCTTGGCGATGATCCCCTCGCCGACGTTGCTCATAATGTAGAGATAGACGTGCGGGATCCCGCCGATGAGCGCGTCCGACCAGTCGAACGACGACAGCGCTATCTGCTTCCAGGGCCTGAACTCGAGGCTCCCGTGGGTGCCGAAGTGCATCACGGCGTCGGCCTCGAACGCGCGCCGCGTCCACAGGTACGACGCCACGTAGGGATGCGGCGGCGCATCGAGCGTCCCGTGCACGAGGCGGAACGTGTCGTCGCCGACCCCCGGCATGGGCTGCGGGAGGACCACCACGTTGCCGAACTGCACGCGGGCGACCGCGATGGCGGTGTCGTCGCCGCTGCCCACCGTCATGTACTCCCCCGGGGCGGGTCCGTACGACGCGGCCACCGCCTCCCGCATCGCCGGCTCGAGGTGCTCCTCTGTCCATGCCGCGTACTGGGCGGCCGGCACCAGGGCCGGGTGCCCCTCGGCCACGTACTCCTCGAACGCGCCGCGGGCATACGGCCCCATCACCGGCCCCTGCGCCTGAATGAGCTCCCAGAACTCGTCCTCGGTCTCGGGCAGGCCCTCGACCGTGTAGCCGGCGTCGCGCATCGAGCGCAGCAGGTTCAGGAGGCTTGGCACCACCTCCATGTTGCTCGCGGTCATCGCGTTCTTGCCGGGGCCCTTGTAGTAATAGATGGCCACCCGCTTGTCGCGGTTGGGCGTGGCCTTCAGGGCCAGCCAGCGCTCGATGAGGTCGCAGAACGTCTCGAGCCGCTCCGGCATCACGTCGAAGATCTCGTAGCCGTGCTCGTCCTCGAACTCCGCCGCGACCGCGTAGGGGGCCACGCCGCCGTCGAGCTCGGGCAGCACGACGCTCAGGGTCAGCAGGCCGCCGGCCATCCCCTGCTGGTCGGCGACCCACTCGTCGTGGTTCTGGAAGACCGACACGGCCGTCAGCATCGGGATGTTCCGTTCCCGCAGCCACGCGATCGCTTCCCGGGAACGTCCCCGCGAGAGGCGGCCGTGGGGCATCAGGACCACGAGATCCGGCTCGATCTCCTGCAGGAACTCGAGCCGCTTGCCGTTGCTCGCGACGGGGAAGACGTTCCATCCTCGTGCTTCGAGGGCCCCGATGATGGCGTCGACGTGGTCGCGGTTCGCGTTGAAGGGGCCGGGCACGCTGGTGAGAAGGGCGATGGTCGGGGCGTCCGGCTTGGCCAGGCCCTGCTCCTTGTAGTAGGCGCGGAAGGCGTCGACGGTCTCGAACGTCCGGCGGTCGTCGAGATGGAAGAGGACGTCCATCGCCCGCTCGGCGGGAGGCTGCACGGGGTCCGACCGGAACGCCTTGCCGTCGAGCTCGGCGCGGGAGAAGTTCAGCAGGCGGGCGTAGTTCTCCGTGCCCCCGAACCGGAAGTAGCCGCCGACGTGCTCGAGCTGCCGGCCCTCGAGGTTGGTGACGTCGTGCTGGGGGTTCGACACGCCGCGGAAGAACAGGTGCGCGCCGCGCCGCCCCGCCTCCCGAAGCTCCTCGATGTGCGTCTCCTGCAGTTCCAGGCCGCGCCCGTGAATGAACACGACCGGGTAGGACGCCGCGCGATGGAGGGCGTCGAGGGCGAGGGGCTCGATGCGGATCGCCTGGTCTCCGCGCGCCCGCTCCAGGCGGGCGAGGTGAACGCCCCGGAAGTTGACGAACGCGATCCGGGTGGGGGCCAGGTACTGCCGATAGACGCCGGCCGCCGTTCCGACCACCGCCAGCACGAGGACGGCCAGCAGAATCGTCCTCCGGCGCGACTCCGGTCCGAAGAGTCGTCGTAGCGCGCCCGTCCGTCTCGTCGCTTCCATCATCGCGCTGCTCCTCGAAGTGCGATCAGCGGGTCCACGCGCGACGCGCGCCATGCTGGCAGCGCACACGCTATCAGGGCGACCACGCAGATGACGATGGGGACACTCAGGAATGTCACAAGGTCGAAGCGGGACACTCGAAACAGCAGCGCTTCGAGATAGCTGCCCATCGCAAGCGCGACGAGCAAGCCGCAAACGGTGCCGACGGCCGCGATGCCTGCTCCACGGCGGAGGACCGCGGCGACGATATCGGAGCGGGTCGCGCCCAATGCGGTCCGTACGCCGAACTCCCGGGTGCGTTGGGTGACGAGATAACTCATGACCGCGAAAAGCCCTACGCTGGTGAGGACGACGGCCACTGCCCCAAACACGAGAAACAGGAGCGTCCACAGGCGGCGTTGCCAAAGCGCCTCGTAGGCGATGCGATCGAAGGGCACGACGCGCTCGACGACGAAGTCCGGGTTGACGGATTCCAGCGTGCGCCGCACGGAGGTCGCCAGCAACGCAGGGTCGTTTCTCGTCGAGATCAGGAAGCGCATCGTCTCCGCTGGAAACTGCGCGTGGTGGAAGTAGAACTCGATGCCGCCGTCATCGGCCTGATGCCAGGTCGTGTTGGGGACGATACCGATGACGGTCGCCCAGAAGTACGGATCGACGCCCCACCGTATTTGCTGCCCAAGGGGATGCTCGCCCTGAAAGAGTAGCTCGCCCGCGCGCCGGCTGAGAATCGCCACCGGAGGTGTATCGAGCGTATCGGCATCCCCGAAGTCGCGCCCGTCGAGAATGGGCACGCCGAGCGATCCGAAATACTCCGGCATGGCATTCGACGTTCGCAGGGCGCCGCGATACGCTGTCGCCGGCGTGTCCCGCTGACGCGAATAGAGTTCGTAAACCGGGCGTTCTTCGCGCGCGTTCAGAAACGGAATCCTGGTGGCGGCCGTTACGGAGTGAACGCCGGGCAACATCCCCAGTGCATCGCGCATCTGCCGAAACCCGCGCGCGTGCCGAGCGATGGTCTCGTCGCGCGTGGAGCTCAGCACGACGTCGCCCGTGACCGACGCGACGAGCACACCGTCGGTGCGAATGCCCGTGTCGACCTGACCGAGGTGCAGCAGCGACCGCACCGTCAGCCCCGTGCCCACCAGTAGCGCAACCGAGAGTGCGACTTGTACCACTATCAATTGCCGGCGCAATCGGGATGACGGACTGGTTTCGAGGCCTCCTCTATCCCCCAGCCCGAGCACGTTGCCGAGATTGGGGCGCATGTGCCAGGCGAACGATGTCGCGCTGATGACGAGTCCGGTTCCGACGCTGGCGCTCGCCGCGAACGCGATGGTTCGGCGATCGAGGCGGAACTGCATCCATGCGGGGAGATCCACCGGGATGAGGGCGTAGAGGGCCGGAACGGCTGCGGCGGCAACAGCGACGCCCGCCACGCCACCCACAAGCCCGTACAGCAGACCCTCCGCGACGTGTTGGCGCATCAAGTGCCCGGGTTCGGCTCCGAGCGCGGAACGCACCGCGACTTCCTGGGCGCGGCCGACCGCGCGCGCCACGAACAGGCCGCTCACGTTCACGCACCCGAGCAGGAAGAGCAGCACCGCAGCCGCCGTGACGCCGGAGAGCTGGGATCCGAGCTGCCCGACCTCCGCCTCGCGCAGATGCCGCACGCGGACACGCGTGTCGCGATTCGTGGCCGGATACTCCTCCGCCAGCCGGCGGGCGATGGCATCCATATCGGCCTGCGCCTGCGCAAGGGTCACGTCGGGCCGCCGGCGGGCGATCACGCCGTGCGAGTACAGGTCTCGCCGTTTCCACCAGACTTCCGCGCTGGCGTAGCGGCTCATGAGCGGCATCCACACCTGGGTGCGATCGGGATAGTCGAATCGCGGCGGCAGCACGCCAATCACCTCGTGCGGGAGGCCGCGGATCCGGACCTGCCGGCCGATGACATCAGACGATCCGCCGAATGCGTCCTGCCACAGTCCGTACCCCAGCACGACCTTGCGGAGGTCGCCTCCGTGCACGTTCTCGTCGTCGCGAAACGTGCGGCCCAGGATCGGCCGAACGTCGAACGTCTCGAACAACTGGGGCGTGGCAAACGTGGTCCTGACCATCCGCGCCGGGCCGCGTCCGGTGAGGTGTGTCGGGAATGAAACCCATGCCGCGATCTGAGAGAGACCCTGCACCTGCTGTTGCCAGTCCTCGAAGTCCGGGAGGGAGGCGCCATGCAACGACTGCGGCGCGTCTCGCGAGAACGTAAAGACGCGAACCAGGCGATCGCTGTCGGCGTAGGGCAACGGCCGCAGCAGAATCGCGTCGAACAGGCTGAATGCCACCGTGGCGAGGCCAAGGCTCAGCCCAAGCGTCGCGGTAACGAGGAGCGCGAACAGCGGGCGTCCCGTCCACTGGCGGAGGGCGGACCGCAGGTCATCGAGTGTCGTCATGCCTGCTTCGTCGGGTGGTGCAGCACCCAGCCACAGTCCGAATCAGAACGGCGTCACCGACAGGCTCACCGAGTACATGCGGGCCGCCGTCGGGGCCCCGAGAGACTCCTCGTAGTAGGCGTCCATCAGGTTCAGCACCTGCACGCCCACACGCAGGTCGTCGTTCGGGCGGATGTAGAGCCCCAGGTCGGTGCGGTTGTACTGGTCGAGCCAGACCGGCCGGCCGCGCGACGTCTGGAAGCGCTCGTCGACCCACCGCTGATCGATCGATCCGGTCAGGCGCCAGGTGCCCAGCGAGGCGCCCAGCTGCATGCCCATGTTGACCTTGTGCCGCGGGACGCGGGACAGCGGGTTGCCCGTCGCCAGGTCCTCGCTGCGCGTGTACGTGTAGTTGGCGTAGTAGTTGAGCCAGCCGGCGGCCTCGCCATTCGCCACCAGCTCGACGCCCGTCGAGCGCGCCTCGGCGACGTTGACCCAGTCGAAGTAACTCCGGTCGGCCGAGGCGATGAGCTGGACGAGGTCCGTCATGTCGTTGTGGAAGACGTTGGCCTCCGTCCGGAACACGCGGCTCGGCTCGTACTGGAAGCCGCCGTCGAACGAGGTGATGTACTCCGGCCTGAGGTTCGGGTTCGGGAAGCCGGGCGTGGTGCCGTGAAAGACGACGTTCCCGAACAGCTCCGAGAGGCTGGGCGCCCGAAACGCGCGGCCGGCCGACGTGCGGACGCGCGCGTTCGGCGTGATGGCGTACAGCAGCGCGATCTTCGGGGAGCCGACGGTTCCGAACCGGGAGTGGTAGTCGAGCCGCGCGCCGGGGACCAGCCGCACCTTGTCCGTCACGTCCCATTCGTCCTGCACGTAGGCCGCCGCGAGGTTGAATCGTTCCCGGGATCCGTCCGACAGCGGGAACACGTCCCCGAGGGGCGGGTCGCGGACGATGCTGACGGACGGATTGAGGGCGCCGCCGGCGAGGAGGTCGGCCTGCAGGCCCGCAGCTTCCAAGGCGAGGTCCGCATCCGACCCGAGCAGGTTCGTGCGATCGATGATGAGGCTGTCCCCGAACGTCCCGCGGTCGCTGACGTAGGTGGCCCCGAACACGATGGAGTGACTGAGGCTCGGCGTCCAGGTGAACTGCGGCTCGACCATCAGGCTCTGGATTGCCGTATCCCGCTCGGTGAGCGCCGCGAAGGGGTGCACGCCGCGCTCCACCGATTCGCTGAGGCCCGAGCCGGGGAGCCCGACGATGGTCGTCTGGAGCGTCGGGGTGCGCGTGTAGTTCTCCTGGAAGATGCGCTGGCGCGAGATACGCTGACTGACCTTGATCTGCGTCGACACCGGGCCGGAGCTCTGGTGCCGAATGGTGCCGCCGAGGTTCACCGAGGTGGCGGTCCGGTTCTCGTCGACGGTCGACGGGAGGCGCCCCGTGACGTCGAGGCCGGTCGTGTAGCGCGAGATCCGCGGCAGCAGCGAGACCCGCCACGCCTCGGCGGGAGCGAAGTCCAGGCGGCCGCTCATGCGCACGTCCTCGTACCCGACGTTGCGCAGCGGCAGGGTCCGGGAGCCGCTGATGCGCGTCTCGCGGTTGTAGACGTTGTCGATGCGGCGGCGATCGGCCGTGAACGAATAGCCGACCGGTCCCGATTCTCCGCGGGCGGACGCGCCGTACTGGTGGTAGCCGGCGTTCCCGCCACTCGCGAAGAAGTCCGCCGTCGGAGCCCCGACGCCGGGCCGGGTGATGGCGTTGATGGCCCCGGCGAAGGCGTTGGCGCCGTACAGGCTGGAGAACGGCCCGCGGACGACCTCCACCTGCTCGACGGACTGCACCTGGACCAGGTTCAGCTCGGCCAGCGTGCCCGTTCCGAGGTCGTTGGCCGGCAGCCCGTCCACGAGGAAGAGCGCCCGCTTGGTGCCCGGGACGCCCCGCACGACGAGCATCGAATTGGACCGGGCGGCCATTCCCGACCGCTCCACGAAGTCGATGCCCGGCGTCCGGCGCAGGAGGTCCTGCAGGTTGCGGGCCGGGGATGCCTGGATGGCCTCCGCCTCGAGGATGGTGACGCTGGCCGCGACCTCGGAGAGCGCGCGCTCCGTCTGGGTGGCGGTCACCACGACGGTCTCCTCGAACTCCAGCACGGGGAGCTCGATGCTGAGTCGCACCAGTTGCCCGCCCGCCACCGTCACCGGCGACGTGAGGGGCGCGAAGGCCTCCCGGGTGACGGTCAGCTCGTAGGCGCCGGCGGGGACGCCGTCGATGGCGAACGTGCCGTCCGCCTCCGTCGTGGCCTCCATCCCGGTGCCGTCGAGGACCACGCGCGCGGCTGGAAGCGGCACGCCGCCGTCCTCGGCGACGACGATTCCCTGGATGGAGCCCGACTGTCCGAGTCCGAACGCGGGTGGTGCTCCGAACAGTCCCGCCGCGACGAGCAAGGCCAAAGCGACAGGCAGGGCAACTCGAACGCTTGTACACACTCTCATTTCGCACCTCCAGGGCGGCCGCGGCCGGACCCTCCGGCCGACGAGCCGCCGATTCCACGATCTCAGGACGGCCGACCCACGGACGCGCCCGCGAGAGGCGTCCGGGTCGGCGTGGTGAGGGGAGGTGCTACGCGGGTGGTCCGCGGGTGAGGCCAGGGTCGAGCGCGGTCAAGAAGCCGTGCCCCTGGCGAGTCGACGCGGCAACCGGCGCCAGCGGGGCCGGCGCCGCGAGGTCGGGCGCCGCCGCCGGCAGGAGGACGGAATGGTCGCGGAGGAGGCAGGTGACGCAGTCGGGGTCGTGGTCGTCGAGGTTCCCGTCGTCGTGCCCGTGAGAGGCGAGGCCGGCCGGCAGCAGGAAGCACGCCACGACCAGCGCTGCGGTGCCGAGGGCCCGGCTCGGCTTCGGTCTCGGCTTCGTCATTGCGCCTGCCTGCACGGGGACGGGATCTCCCGGGTCATTCCCCCGTTCCGCCGCCGCGCCCGATGCGGATCAACTCGCGGCCCGTCCTGACGAGCAGAGCGCCGTCGACGGCGGCGACCCCGTAGACGCGATCCGGGACGGTCAGCGAGTTCCGCGCCAGCTCGATCGGCTCGGCCACGTCGGCGGCGAGGATCGTCGCCGTGCCGTCGACTCCGAACACGTAGACGCGGTCCCCGTTGACGATCGACGTCGCCCACGCCGGCGACGGCAGGCGGGCCGCCCACCGAGACTGTCCGGAGCGCTGCTCCAGGCAGCGGATGACGCCCAGCGAGTTGATCAGGCAGACCGCTCCACCCGTCACGACCGGCGACGACATGCCCGCCGTCGCGCCCCGGCCGCGCCAGAGGACCTTGTCGCCCGCCAGGGGCCCGCGGTGCTCGATCGGCACGGCGAGCGTGGACCGCGAGTCCACCGAGGGCACGACGAGGCGCCCTCCGGCGAGGACCACCGGTGACGAGAGCCGGTTGCCCGACACGTCGTCGATCCACCAGACCCGCTCGCCGGTCTCCGCGTCGTAGGCTTCGACCGCGCCGTCGATGCTGACCACGACGAGCTCGCCGCCGCCCCCGGGCACGACGATCGGCGTGGTCCAGGCGGACCTTGCGGGGCGGTCGGCCTTCCAGAGCGTCTTACCGGTGGCGGGGTCGACGGCCAGCAGATACGAGGGTCCGTCGTGGGCGACCAGCACGAACAGCGCCTCGTCGTTGCCCGCGAGCGAGCTGCCCAGGCCGTAGCCCCTGATCTCGCCGTAGTCCGCCTTCAGAGCGCGGGACCAGACCGGCTCGCCGTCGTGGCTCAGGGCTCCGAGGTCACCGCTCTCGAACAGGTAG
>JAPOVI010000297.1 GCA_026708265.1 Acidobacteriota bacterium | reverse complement strand
CTCAGTCCACCCCGACGGCTCGTTGCGGCGAGGTGCAGTTGGCGATGACCGTGGGCGCGCCCAGCGCCACCACGTCCTGCCGCTCCCGCGACGGCGGCGTGTAGAAGCTGCAGCTCAGCTCGAACGGCGGCGGGACCCGGTCGCGCCAGAACGAGCAGCCGGGCAGGATGCTCTCGCCCGCGGGGAAGGGCTGCGTCGGCGCGGTCAGCAGGAACTCGTCCTGCGGCACCGCCCGCTCCTCGATGGGGACGATCGGCTCGCCGGTCTCGCGGTCGAACAGGAACAGGTAGCCGTCGGCGCGCATCGCGGCCAGCGCCTTGCGCGTCCGCCCGCCCCTCCCGGTCTCGTAGAGCAGCAGCGGCGTGGCGATGTCGGCGTCCCAGATGTCGTGGCGGACCACCTGGTAGTGCCAGCGCCGTTCGCCGGTCTCCATGTCCAGCGCGAGGACGGACGCCGTGAACAGGTTGTCGCCCGCGCGGATCTCGCCCCCGTACATCGGGACCGGGTTGCCGGTGACGAAGTAGACCATGCCCAGCTCGGGGTCGACGGCGCCCACCAGCCAGACGCCGCCCCCGCCGAGCCGCCATACTTCGCTGTCCTGCGGCCAGGTCTCGTGTCCGAACTCCCCCGGCCGCGGCACCACGAAGAACGTCCACCGCCGTTCGCCGGTCGCCGCATCCAGGGCGACCACGCGTCCCTGTCCGCCGCTGTCGCCGTTCGCGATGCCCACGAACACCGTGCCGCGCGCGTGCATCGGGGCCGTGGTGACCGATTCTCCGGCCTGCCGCGGCGTGCTCCCCACCGGGGCCGCCCAGACCAGCTCGCCCGTCTCCTGCCGCAGGGCGGCCACCTCCGCGCTGCGCAACCCCACGAAGACCAGCCCGTCGCCCAGGCCGACGCCCTGCCACGACGGCACCCGCGCCACGCCCTCGTCGGACGCGCCGGCCTCCCAGCGCCAGACCGGCTCGCCCGTCCGTCCGTCGACGGCGAAGACGTTGGCCCCGCCGCTCAGGTAGAGAACGCCGTCGTCGACCACCGGCGTTGCGCGCGACGACACGCCCCCGGGGAGTCGCGTCACCCAGGCGCCGCCCAGCCGCCCGACGTTCTCCGTCGTAATCTCGGCCAGCGTCGAATGCCGCGAGCTCGTCCAGTCGCCGCCCGCGAACGGCCAGTCGGCCGCGGGGTAGCCCCGGCCGGGCTCCGGAGCCTCCTGGGGGAGTGACGGGGAGGCGATCCCGACGAGAACGGCAATCGCCACTACGAATGCGAATCCGAGGCGCGGTCCACGCATGGCGCCCATCGTCGTGGCTGGCGCGGGGGCTGTCAACCGCGCGGGGCACGGTTGTCGGGTGGCGCTCGACGCGCCGTCGCGGCACGCCTGCGCGACAGGACCGGGCCGGCGCCCGAGGCTCGGCTGGTACGATCCGGGCGTGCGGATGCCGATCGCGCTCCCGGCACCGGCTGGCCGGCCCTTCGACGCGGTCGGCTTCGGTCTCAACATGACCGATCTGCTCGTGGTCCTGGAGCAGTTTCCGCGACCGGACACGAAGCAGCCCATCCGGCGGCAGGCCTACTCGCCCGGCGGTCAGGCGGCGAGCGCGATGGTCGCCTGCGCGCGGCTCGGCTGGCGCGCACGGTACGTCGGGTGCTTCGGCGACGACGCGAACGGGCAGCGGGGACGGTCGAGCCTCGCCGACGAGGGGGTCGACGTCGCCGCGTGCCGCGTGGCCGCGAATACGCCGAACGGGCTGTCGGTGATCCTCGTCGACGAGCGGAACGGCGAGCGCACGGTGCTCTGGTCCCGCGATCCGCGCCTCCGCTTGGGCGCCGATCATGTCGACCCGGCCGCCGTCTGCGCGGGTCGCGCGCTCCTCGTGGACTGTCACGACACGGCCGCCTCGACGGCGGCGGCGCGCTACGCGCGGCGGGCCGGGGTCCGGACCCTCATCGACGTCGAGCGCGTCCGGGACGGTATCGACGCGCTCTTGGCCGAGATCGACGTGATCATCACCGCCCGGGACTTCCCCGCCGCCCTGACCGGCGAGAGCCGGCCCGGCGCGGCGCTGCGCGCGATCCGCGACGCCTACCGCCCGGCCCTGGTCTGCATGACCCTGGGCGCAGAGGGCAGCCTGGCCCTGGTCGGCGACGCGGAGGTGCGTACGCCGGCCTTCCGGGTGCCGGTGGTCGACACCACCGGCGCCGGCGACGTCTTCCGCGGCGGGTTCATCGCGGGCTGGCTCCGTGCCGGCGACGGCGCGGAGGTCGCGGAGTTGCTGCGCTACGCCAACGCCGTGGCGGCGCTCAAGTGCCGCGGCCTCGGAGCCCGCGAGGCCAGCCCGACGCCGGCGGAGGTCGACGCCCTGCTGAGGTGACGAGGCGCGCGGAACCGATCATCGACTTCGGCGTTGTGCCCCATGCGATGATCGCGGAATCGAGCGCCGCGGCGGGAGGCAGGCCCATGAAGGTCTCCTACGATTCGAAGACCGACATCCTGCGCATAGTTCTCTGTGACGATCGCGCCATCGCCGAGAGCGACGAGGACAAGCCCGGCGTGATTCTCGACTACGACGACAAGGGGAACGTCGTGTCACTCGAGGTCCTGGACGCTTCGGAGCGGGTGAGCGATGCGCGCCGGATTGAATATCAGATGGCAGGGTGAATCCTCAGCGGCAAGGCCGCGATTCCACCTCCTGCATGGAACCCTCAGCGGCACGCCTCGTAGGTTTCGATGTGCCCTGGGTGTCCCTCACCGCTCCGACAGGTAGATGCTCTTCAACAGCGTCCGGTACGCCTCGAGGGGCGGCAACCCGATCTCCGCTCTGCGCGCGTCGACGTTCGCTTCATCCTCGATCGGCTCGAGGGTCGGTTCGCCGTCGATCCACTCGTCGAGCGGCCGGGCCTGACTGCCGTACACCTGCGGCCGGCCGTCCCCGACGCGGATGCGATCGAGCAGCAGCGCGTAGCTCTGCCCCGACACCGTCCCCGCGCCGTACGCGGCCTCGACGAGTGGGAACAGCTCCTTCTGCACGGCATGGGACGCATGCTGCAGCACGAGGAACGCACCCTCGGCGCCATCCAGTCCGACGAGGTCCGAGCCGGGCCAACCGTGCTGTTCGACGATCTCTTGCAGTCGAGCGATGTTCCCGGCGTCGACCGACGCCATCTGTGACAGGACCTCCGGACCGGGCGCGCTCGCGCCATCCCGCATCGCCGCCAAGGCAGCGTTCCGCACCTCCTGATCGAGCCGCCTCATCTCCAGGAGCTCGCGGCGCAGCGCGAGGTGGCGAATCACGGACGCGAAGCCGCCGCGGTCGTCCTCCTCGGCTCGCACATGCAGCAGGAGCCCTCGCTCCGCGTCCGGATCCGGCGGGGCATCCGAGATCCGCACGGCCACGGCGAGGTCGCGAATCCGCTCGGAGGCCGCCACGAGAACGAACAACCCTGGCGCGGGGCGGGCGAAGGAGAACCGTCCCCCCTCACCGGTCACTCCGACCGTAATCGGAGTCTCGTTGCTCGGGCGGAAGAGCAGAACACAGATTCCGCTCGGCCCGTTGAGCTCCAGCGGTCTGCCGGTCACAGCGAGCGCGTTCTGGCCCTCGAGTTGGTCGACGACGACCGCGCTGCTGCCGGCAGGCGGCTCGAAGTAGTCGATTGCCTGGCAGCGTAACGGGGCGGGCCCGACCGGCGCCGCGTCCACCGTCTGGGCGACCACGGACGCGCAGGCAACCATGGCGGCTGCCAGGGCCGCCGACGGAACAACAACAAGTCTGCGAGTCATCGGCGGGCCTCCCCTGGCGACCTTGTGCTGCGACCCGACGATTGTATCCTTGTGAGACGGAGCGCACGGCGGTGAGACGGAGCGCACGGCGGTGAGGCGGAGGGGGTAAACCCATGAGGCGGAATGCAATCGACGCGCTCGCAGCGCATCCCGGGCGCGTGGCGGCCTTGTACGGTCTGGTCCTGGCCGTCGTCCAGGTCATCGTCCCACTGCTCACGGGGGGGACAACGTCGACCACCCGCGCCGCGGCCACCGGCATCAGTGTTTGCCTCGTCTTCTGGGGTGTAGGGAGCCTCCTGAGGCGGCAAAGGGATGCGGCCGCGAAATGGGATCCGACGCGGAGCGGATCAGGCGCGGAGGAACGGAAGGCGATCGACGGGAGGTGAGCGGGCGTGCCCGTCCCAAGCGTCACCGCCCGGCCGCGGCGTCGCCAACCGGACCCGAAGATGGCGTACGATGAAGGACTGGGGAGGTTGACCGTCGTCGCGCTCGGCGACGCTGGGGAAACAGCAACCGCGCCAACCGATTGGGCGATCGTCATGGGGCGAAGGAGTCAGCGATGAAGCGTCATTCTCATGGGCACATCGGAATCAGCGCGTTGGTGTTGGCGGCCATCGTCGCCCTCGCGCCGGCGGCATGGGCCCAGCCGGCGCCGGAGGACTGGGAGGCGCCGCGGACGGCCTGGGGCGCCCCGGACATCGGGGGCATCTGGAACAGCTCCACCGTGACGCCGCTCCAGCGGCCGGAGTCGCTGGCCGACCAGGCGTTCCTGACGGAGGAGGAAGCGGCGGCCATCGAGCAGCGGGTCGTGGAGGCCAACGCCCGCGCGAACGCACCGAGCGAGGTTCGCACCGAGCTGCTGCCGGTGGGCGGCAACGTCGGGGGCTACAACGCGTTCTGGCTGGACCGGGGGACGACCGTCGTCCCGACGCGCCGGACGTCTCTGGTCGTCGACCCGCCGAACGGGCGGCTGCCGGCGCTCACGCCGGAGGCGGAGGCGCACGTCAACTCCGCGGCGCGGCAACGGCTGAAGGCGATCCGGGAGGGACTGGTGCCGGCCGACTCCCACGAGCAGTTCGACTACGGCGACCGCTGCATCTGGTACCGCGGCGTCCCGTCGCTGCCCACCGCCTACAACAACAACTACCACATCGTGCAGACGGAGAACGTCATCGCCATCCTGCAGGAGCACATCCACGACGTGCGCTTCATCTACCTGGACGAACGTCCGCTGTTCAGCGAGGCGATCGGCCAGTTCGGCGGACACTCGCGCGGGCGCTGGGAGGGCGACACGCTCGTGGTGGAGACCACACGCTTCGGCGAGCGGGCCTACCTGTTCTCGTCCGGGCCCGGAGTGCAGGGCGGCATCAACTGGGACCTCAGCCCCGAGCTGTCCGTCGTGGAGCGGTTCACCCGCGTTGCGCCGGGGATCCTCGACTACGAGTTCACGCTGACCGATCCCAACGTCTGGACCCGCCCGTGGACCGGCTCGTCGCCCTGGGCGCGGAGCGACCTGCCGATGTTCGAGTACGCCTGCCACGAGGGCAACTACGGCCTGTACAACATCCTGGCCGGCTCGCGCGCGGAGGAGGCCCGGGCGGCAGGCCGGTAGGAGTCTGCGCAGGCTCCCAACGCGCCTGTGAGGGCGCGCCGGCTCGAACGTCTACACGCCACGCTCGCGCGTGCGGCCGGCTGTCGGAGGCCGCCCGCGCGGCGCACTGCCGCCGATCAGTCCGGGTCTTCGAGCGAGTCGAAGAACTTCACGATGTCGCCGCGGTCGGGCGATTCGTTGAAGGCCATGCCCGCCCGGGGATGCTGGTTGAGGACGCCGGTCATCATGTACGGGTAGTCGAAGCCCCACTTCAGGGCGTCGCGCAACGGCTCGATGTGGTGCTGGATGCAGTGCAGCACGGGCCGCAGGTGGAACTTGGGGTTGTGCAGGAAGCTGAGCAGCAGCTCCATCGGGCAGTTGCCGGCGCCCCGGCCCAGCCCCGCCATGCTGGCATCCAGCCGGTTGGCGCCCCGGATCGTCGCCTGGATGGTGTTGGCGAACGCCAGTTGCCGGTTGTTGTGGGCGTGCATGCCCACCGCCTTCCCGGCCGGGGCGGCGTAGCCCTGGAACGTCTCCATGTAGCTGTCGATCTGCTCCGTGTACAGCGAGCCGAAGCTGTCGACGATGCAGACGACGTCCGCCTCGGAGCGGGCCACCAGGGCCAGCGCCTCGTTCAGCTCGCGCTCGGGCACCGTCGACAGCGCCATCAGGTTGAGGCTGGTCTCGTAGCCCTTGTCGTGGGCGTCCTTGATCATGTCCAGGGCGAGGGGGATCTGGTGGATGTAGGTGGCCACCCGGATCATGTCCAGCACGCTCTCCGACTTCGGCAGGATGTCCTCCCGGTAGTCGCTCTTGTCGGCATCGGCCATCGCCGACAGCCTCAGGTCCGTGTCGTTGTCGCCGACGATGCGGCGCAGATCGCTCTCGACGCAGTGCTTCCACGGTCCGAACTGCCCGGGGGGGAACTGCTTGCGGGAGTTGATGTACCCGATCTCCATGTAGTCGATGCCGCTCTCGAGGCAGGCGCGGTACACGGCCTGCACGGTCTCGTCGGAGAAGCCGTGGTCGTTCATCAGACCCCCGTCCCGGATCGTGCAGTCCATGACCTTGATCTCGGGGCGGTACGAAATCCACTGGTTCGCACGGCTCTCCTGCGGCTCTTGCTCGCTCATCACGCGGTCCTCTCCTTCCGGCAATGCCTGATGCGGCTCGGCGCCGGGACGCACGGGCCGCTTCTCGCGCCCGGCGCCCCTTCCTTCTCCTGATGTGCGGGATTGCTTCCGACGCGCGCGGCTACCTGGTCGCTGCCTCCAGGGCCCGCTCGCCGGCCAGCGCGTTGTAGATCGAGTAGTTCCCTTCGTGACACGCGTACTCGTAGATGACGTAGCCCGGCGGACTCGTGAGCGGCAGCTCGACCGAGAAGGGTCGGGTGTAGGTGTCGTCGTCGTGAATCGTGTAGCGGTAGTCGATGGTGTCGTCGTCGAGCCGCGTGAACCGCTCGACCGCGCGCAGGTGCCGGGTGCCCGGGAAGCCGCGCCACGTCGTGTCGTCCCGATAGTGCGTGGTCTCGACCACGAGCGTGTCGCCTTCCCAGCGGCCGCGGCCGTCGCCGTTCCACTGCCGGATGCGCCCGTCGATCGGCGGGCGTCCGTCCAGCGCCACGACGCGCACGTCGTGGATCATCTCATTGAGAATCACGACCTGGCCGGGCGACTGCAGGATGAGATAGGCGTTGCTGTAGCCGGACGGAACCGGGGGCACGCGCTGGTAGGTCATGCAGCGTTCCTGCAGCGGCCGGTCCTCCCAGGAATCGAAGGGGTGGTCGCGCCTGTAGTCACGCCGCGCCGCCTCCCGCCGCTCCGCCTCGGGCGTCAGGGGCGGCAGCCTCCCGTCGGCCGGGTCGACGATGAGCGAGGTGCGCCCCGTGGAGGCGCCCCGATCCCACCAGACCTGGTTGTACGCCAGGGCGAGGTCGCGATCGCGGGAGAGCTCGCCGCGGCGTTCGGAAGTCGCGCGGCTGGCGTCGTCGCGGTTCAGCGCCGCCACCTCCTCCGCCGTCAGGAACTCGCGTCCCGCCAGCGCCTCCGGCCGCTGGAGCGGCGTGAACGTGGCGTAGGACCAGATGCCCTGCAGGTCCGGATCGCCCCAGGGGGTCCTGAACGCCGAGGCATCGGCCGCCTCCGGCTCCTGAGCCACCGCGGGTGCGGCTGCAATCCAGCCCAGCGCGAGCAGCGCCACTACCGGCCAGCGGTTCTTCATCGGGAGACCTCCCAGCTTCACGGTTCGTCCAGACGATACACCGGACCGCGACCGGTCCGGTGTCGCCGCCGGTCTCGTCGTCCGCATCCCGGGAGAGGCCGACCGGGGCTGGCCCGGTCCTCGCAAGGCCGTGGAGTGAACCCTGCGGCGGACTTGACATTTCATGAAGCGTCAAGTGTGATGGCGGCAGAGACGACGGGATGCCGACACGACAGAAATTCGCGACCCAGGTCGACGCTGCGCTTCTGGAAGAGTTGCGACGCCTGGCCAGGGACGAAGGCCGCCAGATTCAGGCGTTGGTCGACGAAGCGATCGCGACGCTGATCGATCAGCGCCGCCGGGGCCGGGCCCGGCCGCATGTGATGGCCGCCTACCAGCGTAGCCACGGCCGGTTCGCGGCCCTCTACGACAAGCTCGCGAAGTGACGCGAGACTATCTGACCCTCGGCGATGTTCTGGCCATCCATTCCGACCAGATCGCGACGTACGGGGGCGCCGCCGGAATCCGCGACCCCGGTCAGCTCGACGCCGCCCTGTTCCGGCCCCAGACCGGCTACTACGCGGACGTGATCGCCGAGGCGGCCGCGCTATGGGAGAGCCTCTCCCAGAACCGCCCGTTCGTGGACGGGAACGAGCGCACGGCGTTCGCCGCCATGTTCACGGTCCTGGCCATCAACGGCGTCGAGATCACCGCCGACGCCGATCGGGCATGGGCCTTCGTGTCGCGTCTCTACCGGGAAGGCGATCTCGAGTTCGCCGCCCTTGACGCGTGGCTTCGTGACAACACGCAACCCGCAAGCGAGGAGAGGTCTCCATGAAGCGACTTCAACTACTGGCGGCAGGACTTGCCCTGACGCTCGCCGGCTGCGGAGAGGCCCCACCCCCCGACGGGGCGGGAGCGCTCGCGCTCGTGGGGGCGCAGTTGATCGACGCGACGGGAGCGCCGCCCGTGGCCGACTCCGTGGTCGTCGTCCGCGACGGCCGGATCGAGAGCGCCGGCCCCCGGGATGCGACGCCGGTGCCCGACGGCGCGGAGACGCTGGACCTGGCCGGCAAGACGATCATCCCCGGCCTCGTGAACCTGCACGTGCACTACCGGGAGGGCGGGGAAGAGATCGAGCGTCAGTTCCGGGCCCAGCTCCACTACGGCGTGACCACCTCCCGGAGCATCGGCAGCGACTCGCCGGAGCGCGTCGCCTACCTGCTGGAGTCCGCCGGCCGACCCGACGCCCCGCGGACCTACACCGCGGGGTTGGGCTTCTCCTACCCGGGCGGATTCAACGCGGCCGGCCGGAACGCCCCCACCACGGAAGAGGAGGCGCGGGCGCTGGTGCGGGACCAGGTGGCCCTGGGCGTGCACTTCATCAAGATGTGGGTCAACGCGGTGGCGGAGCCGGGGCTGAAGATCCCGCCGGAGATCCGCGCCGCCATCATCGACGAGGCCCTGGCGCACGGCGCCGTCCCCGTCGCTCACATCGACGACGAGGCCGACGGCCGCCAACTGGTGGAAGCCGGGCTGCAGGACTTCCTGCACAGCACCGTGCTGACCTTCGGGCCCGGCGCCGGGGTGCCGATGGACGATCCGGACCCGTCGCCCGAGTTCATCGCGATGTGCGTCGAGAACGGCGTGTCGTTCACGCCCACGCTCTCGATCGTGCAGAACCGCTGGCACTTCGCGGAACATCCCGAGCTGCTGGACGATCCGGAGCTGCGAGCCGCGTTCAACCTCTACAACCCGGACGCGCTCGCCGGCTGGGACGACCCGGCGCGCCGGGCGGCGGTCGTCGACGACCCTGGCTTCGAGGACCGCAAGGCCGCGTTCCGGCAGCTCCTGGACTTCGTGAAGACGATGCACGACG
>JAPOVI010000090.1 GCA_026708265.1 Acidobacteriota bacterium | reverse complement strand
AGGACATCCGGCGCCATCCCGGCGCCGGGCCACAGATCACGACCGGGCACACAACCCCGACAATCTGCGCTCCGCGGTCCACCGCGCCCATCGCTACGAGCCCGACCTCAACCCGACCTACCACGACCTCGCCCGCCACTACGGCGTCGCCGTGCTGCCCGCACGGGTGCGCCGCCCCCGGGACAAGGCGAAGACGGAGGTGGCCGTCCAGATCGTCGAGCGCTGGGTGCTCGCCGCGCTGCGCCACCGCACCTTCTTCTCGCTCGCCGGCCTCAACGCCGCCATCGCCGAGCTCCTCGAGCGGCTCAACGCGCGGCCGTTCCGCAAGCTCCCCGGCTCGCGGCGCTCCCAGTTCGAGCAGCTCGACCGGCCCGCGCTGCGGCCCCTGCCCGATACTCCCTACGTCTTCGCCGAGTGGAAGACCGTCCGCGTCCACATCGACTACCACGTCGAGGTCGACCGGCACTACTACTCCGTCCCCCACGCGCTGGTCCGACGCCAGCTCGACGTCCGCTTGACCGCCCGTACCGTCGAGTGCTTCCACCGCGGCCGGCGCGTTGCCAGCCACGTCCGGTCCTCGCGCCGGGGGCGCCACACCACCGTGGCCGAGCACATGCCGGAGAAGCACCGTAGGATGGGCGACTGGACCCCCGAGCGCTTCGTCCGCTGGGCCGAGAAGGTCGGGCCGGCCACCGCCGCCCTGATCGCCACCGTGCTCGAACAGCGACGCCACCCCCAGCAGGCGTACCGCTCCTGCCTCGGGATCCTGCGCCTGGCCGAGTGCTACGGCAACACCCGCCTGGAGGCGGCCGCCGAGCGCGCCATCGCCATCGGCAGGTCCAGCTACCGCAGCGTCGAATCGATCCTCCGCCACGCCTCGACGAGACCTGCGACCGCCTCGGCGAGGCCGCCGAGCCCGTCCGCCACGACAACATCCGCGGCCCCCGCTACTACCAGTGACCCGAAGGGAATCCAACCCATGCTGACTCATCCGACCGTCGACAAGCTCCAGCAGCTACGATGCGCCGGGATGGCCAAGGCCTTCGCCGAGCAGCTCGACTCGTCCGAGGTCGACGCCCTGTCGTTCGAGGAACGGCTCGGGCTGCTCGTCGACCGCGAGATCACCGAACGCCACTCCCGACAGCTCACCAACCGTCTGCGCCGCGCCCGGCTCAAGCACGACGCCTGCATCGAGGACGTCGACTTCCGTCACCGCCGCGGCCTCGACAAGCCGCTCGTCCTCTCGCTCGCCGACGGGCGCTGGGTCCGAGACCACCTCAACGTCCTCATCTGCGGGCCCCGCGGTCCCGCTTCATAATGCCTACCTCTCTACGTGCCTATATTTCCAGGGTTCGTTGACGTGGCCCTGCTGTTACCGGACCCCGTTCCGACGCCACCTCTGGAAGTTGTGCGCGCTCCAACGCGTGAACCGAGATCACCCATGGAGCTCCCTTGCAGGCCTGACGTGCAGGGATTGCACCACGTCGGATCTGACGAAGAACGGTCATCTTGCTGACCCCGAGCCGTTCCGCGGCCTCCTGCAGGGTCAACTCCTTGCGCTCCTGGCGCTCACCGTCGCGATAGACGGCGATCCGGTGGTAGCCTCTGAACCCGCGTACGCGCGCTTCCGTCCACGGATTGCTCTTTCCCGTCCGCTTCCCGGCGCGATTGAGGAAGCTCGCGATCGACCGGTCCGGCATCAGACGAGCCAGCTCCCTGACGAGATCGCCAGTCTCCACATCGGTCGTCCATCGGTGTCGGCCGCTGCGGTTCTTGCGCACCGTCAGTTCCGTGTGGTCGCCGCCTTGCCAGTGCAGCCGCAGCTTGATGTGGTTTCCCTCGACGTTCGCCACGACCTCCACGAGCAACGCCCGCAGAATACGCTTCCGGCCCTCCGGGGTCGCTCCTTCATGGTGCCAGACCCGGTCGAGGTCGGCTCCCAGCGCGAGACACTCCTCGCGTTCCTCCACGCTGAGCGCCTCGTGCTCGCGGCTCGCGAACCGCTCCGACACGACCTCTTGTCGTTGCCGCACGGCTTCCAGACGTTCATTCCAGCGCCGTTCCAGCTCACCGGCGACAAGGCGGTTGTCGGGATCCACGGCGTCGTACTGCCGACGCGCGCGCCGTTCCTCGAAGCGAGCGGCTTCGAGAGCCAGCTCCGCTTGGCGCAGCACCTCACGCGAAGCCCGCTGGCGCTCCTCGATCGCATGCAGGGCCGCGTCGATTCCCAGCGGGCCCAAGAACCGAAGCACTGCTTCCCCCACTGCTCGGTCCACGCGCAGCCCGCCAAAACGAAATGCACCGTTCAGTCCCGTGGTTGATATGACCCCCCTGGCACTGGTAGCGCACCGTGTTACCGCCCTTGCCCGGGTAAGTCACATGGCATTTGGTTACCGGGTGATCGGCCAATGAATACGGGCCGAGAGTGGGCTTGAGGCGAGGAGGGTTACAGCGCCCACAAGGAGGTTGGTGGAGCGACAGCGTGTTCCTGCGAGTTGCCTCCACGATTGCGAGCCCGCGGGAGACCAGAGGCCATCGCACGGGCGCAGGGCGTGCGAACGGGGCCGGTCGCGCGTCGAGGCGACGGTGATGCGAACGATGCCCCACCTATGCGGTCGGCGGCGGAAGGCCGAGGAGTTCGGGGACGGCGGGTTCCGGGGCGCGCAGCAGCTCGGCGATCAGCGGAGGCAGGTCGAGGGCGCGTTGGCGGGCGGTGCGCACGACGCTGGCGAGGACCTGCTGGGTGTCGGCGCCGTGGCGGGTGCGGTTGCCGCCGCACACCTTGCGGATGACCACGGCGGGCCGGATGGCCTGTTCGGCGCGCCAGTTGGTGGCGTCGAGCGAGGGGTCCCACAGGAAGAGGAACACGGCCGGGAATTCGTTGGCGAGGTGCGCCGCGAAGCGCTCGGCGTCCTCCAGCGGCGGCGGGGCGTCGACCAGCCGAGCGAGGCGGGCCGTGAGTCGGCCGCGGGCCGTTGCCATCCCGTGCTCGCTCAGCTCTCCCGCGTTGCAGCGGTCGCGCAGGTCGAGGCCGGCCAGTAGCACCGCCCGCACCTCGCCGGCCCAGGGACTGTTGGGATGATCCTCCTGGAGTTGCCGGCAGCGTTGAAGCAGGTGATTCAGACACGTCTGGTGCAGTCCGTCGTAGCAGCGGTACGGCGCCCAGCCGTCGCGCACGAGCACGCCGGCGTAGTGGGTCCCCAGCACCGTGGCCGCATCGTCGAAGCCGCGGCCGGGGCAGATCGCGTAGACCGTCGTGTCCGGGGTGGTGAACACCCACAACCAGTGGCGCTCGCCGCCGACGCGCCAGCCGGTCTCGTCCGGCGTGACGACGGGCGCGTTGCGAACCTGCTCGCACAACTCCGTGTAGGCCGGCGCGGCGGCGCGCGCGGCCCGGTGCAGCACATGGGAGAGACCGCCCGGCGTGACCTGCAGGCCGAACGTGGTCCGCAGCAGGTGCGCCACCTTCCCCAGCGGCACCCCCAGCTCCGTGTGCAGCTCGACGACCAGCGCCACGACCCCGGGACCGAGCTGCACGGCCGCTGCGCCCAGCGCGTCGGAGGTCTGCAGAACGTGGCGGCCCTGAACCCGCTGCCGACACTGCGAGCAGTGGCCGACCTCGATGTCGAAGCGCCGCACCACCGGACGCACCGGCGGCAGTTCCTCCTGGTACTGCGACGCCACGCGGGTTACTTCGACCGCGCCACCGCAGTCCGGACACGCCGCCGGAACCGGCGCCGCGTGCACCTCGTCGACCCGCGGCGGGAGCCGACAGCAGCCGTGACGGCCGTACTTCGCACCGGCCCTCCGTCCGGGACGCTTCCCTTCCCCTTGCGGTCGGTCCTTGGCAAACGGCTCCGCCTGCCGGCGACCCGCCCGGCGTGCCTCGTCCAATTGTCGTTTCAGACGCTCGTTCTCTTGCTTCAGGCGGTCATTCTCTCGTTGCAGGCGGCTGCTCTTGCGCTGCAATCGCGTCTTCTCGCGCTGCAGTCTCTCGGCGTCCCGCTCCCGCCGGGTCAACTCTCCCTGAAGCCGTTCGAGGTCGCTGTGCAGATCCTCAACGCGGGGCGACTTCCGGTCGACGGTCGTCACGCCATCGTTATGCCATATTCCGCAAAATTGTACAAGTCAAAAAGTTGACGCTCTTGCCCTGGCCCGCTAACCAAAGACGTCACATGCAGACTACGGCCGCAGTGTCCGCACCGCAGAAGACCCGCCAGCAACGCCTCGCCCTTGCGGATCGCCCCACGGACGGTCGCCCCGTGGTAGTTCGCGTTGTCAGCTATCAATCGCTGGTTCCTTTCGTACTCGGCCCACGTGATGTAGCCGTCGTGGTGATCGCGGATCAACACCTCCCACTCGCTCCGCGCGCGCCGCAGGCCCCTGACCACCCGTTTGCGGCCGTCCTCGAGGTAGGTACGACTGCCCGTCCGTCCAAACGCGCACGCGCCGGCGTAGATCGGGTTGGTCAGCACGTGATGGGCGGTGTTGTAGACTGGCAGCTTCCAGACCGTCCTGCGCTGCGATTGGTCGTACGCGGTCGCGGGCAGCTCGATTCCTTCGTGCCGTAGCCAGAGATGCACCTGCCGGACACTGCCGAACTCGGAGAACTTCCGGAACACGAGCGCGATGGCCTCCTGCACGCGCCGGTCCGGATCCACGGCGACCTCGTCGCGCCCGACCCGCACGTAGCCGACCGCCACCGTCATGAACAGCTCGCCGCGCCGCGCCTTCCGGCACAACGCTTCCTCCGAGCGGTGGCGCAGCATCGAGAGCTCCATCTCCGACATTAATGTTGAGCGCCCAGTAATGGAGAGTTGGAGCGCTCCGGCCCTACGCGCACGGCCCGCAGGACCGGAATCACTCTCCATTTCTATACGTTCTCCTCTCCACCGTTCAGTCACGAGAGGAGGACAGCAAATGGAGTCGCCTGACACGAGCCGACCACGTTCGGAGAGGAGCCAAGACCGCTTCCACGGAGGTCTTGCGGCGTTCATCGACCACCTGAAACAGGAAGGGCTGACGGAAAGCCGGATCCGCTGCCTGCGCGCGTCCGCGCGTCACTTCCTGATCTGGCTCGACCAGGAGAGCATCGACATCGGGGTGATCGATGACGCCGTGTTACGGCGCTTTCGCCGGCACGATTGCCGGTGCCCGAGAATGGAAGGCGAGCGTCGCAAGATGCTCGCCGGCCCGTCCCGGCAGTTCGCTTCCGGAGCACTCAGACTCGTTCGGTTCTTCGAGCGGAGCGGACGTCTCCAGCACTTGGGTGAGCTCGACGACGGCTTGCGCCTACTCGATGAGTTCCTGGCGGAATGCGCCGGGCGCGGATACGCGGCCGATTCTCTCATGGGCTATCGAAGTGCCTGCCGGCACGTCCTGGTGTGGCTTCACCAGTCGCGCATCCCGATGAGGCGGATGGATGCCGACGTGCTGGAGCGCTTCGTCGCACATGACTGTGTCTGTCCGGGACCGTTCGAGAGCCCGCGCAAGCGCCTTGGAGGTGGTCGATACGTCTTTCCCGTCGAGGTCTTCTCAAGATTCCTTGCCGGCCGGGGAGTGCTGCCGGCCGTTGCATCGACGACCCGAAACGAGGTCGTCGACGCGGATCTGGCAGCATTCGGTGAGTGGCTTCGACGCCATCGCGGCGCCTGCGAAGCGACGATCGCCCATCATCTCAGGCGGGTCGCGGAGATGCGCCCGGAGCTCGGCGCCGACCCGGGGCGGTACAACGCGGCATCGGTCAGGGAGGTGCTGTTGCGCCGGTTCGCGACCGCCTCCCGGCCCCACGCGCGGGCACTCGCCACCTCGATGCGCATGTATCTGCGCTTCCTCGCGGCGGGCGCCAAGTGCCTCCCGACCCTCGTCGGCGCGGTGCCCACCGCTCCCGGGTGGCGGCTGCGCGAGCTGCCCCGATACGCTTCCGCCGTCGACATCGAGCGCGTGATCGACTCGTGCGACGTCACCGCGCCGGTGGGCCTTCGCGATCGGGCTATTCTGCTGCTCCTCGCCCGCTTGGCTCTGCGCGCGGGCGATGTCGTACATCTTCGCCTGGGCGATCTGGACTGGGAGGGCGCACGCGTACGGGTGTGCGGGAAGTCCAGGCGTGAGACCCGACTGCCACTTCCACAAGACGCGGGCGATGCCGTGCTGGACTACATCGAGCACGCGCGCCCACGCATCGGCGAGGACAGGGTCTCCCTCACCGTGAGGGCGCCGTATCGACCCTTCACCTCGAGCAACGCGATCACCGACGTCGTCATCCAGGCCCTGAAGCGCGCCGGCATGGGCGACGTCAAGCCCCAAGGTGCCTACCTGTTCCGTCATTCCGCGGCGACGAACCTGCTGCGAGCCGGGGCGTCGCTCGACGTCATCGTCGCGCTGCTTCGGCATCGCTCGCCCGATACCACCGTCATCTACGCGAAGACCGACCGGCCCATGCTCTTGGAGGTGGCGCAGCCCTGGATCGGAGCTGGGCGATGACCCTGCAGGCTCATGTCGACCGGTACGTCGCCCTGAAACGCCATCTCGGCTACCGCTTCGTCAACAACGAGCGGATCTTGCGCTCGTGGGCCGCCTGGGCCACGAGCCGCGGTGACGCCTCCGTCGTGGCCGACACGATGCTCGGCTGGGCCTGCGACGCATCGTCGTCGGCTGCCGCAGCCAAGCGGCTGAGCGTCGGTCGGCGGTTCGCCGTGTGGCTGCAGGCCGAGGACCCGCGCCATGAGGTTCCCCCCAAGAATGTGCTTGGGCCCACCGCTCTGCGCAGGCCCACCCCGCATCTGTTGACCGACGCCCAGATCAGCGCGCTGATGGCGGCGGCGCTCCTGCTTCCGCCGAAGGGCTCGATCACGCCCCACACCTGGCACTCCATCATCGGATTGATGGCCACCACCGGGCTCCGGCGCTGCGAGGTATGCGCGTTGCACCTGACCGACATCACCGCTGACGGATTGGTCGTGCGAGAGACGAAGTTCCAGAAGTCGAGGCTCGTTCCGCTTCATGGCAGCACCGTCGATGCCCTCGACCGGTACCTCACCCGCAGACGACGGTGCGGCGCGGCGAGTGAGCACCTGTTCGTCCTCTCGACCGGCCGAGCGATCAATCCCGACATCGTGACCGGCATGTTCGTCAAGCTCGCGCGCCAAGTCGGGCTTCGTGGCGGCCCCGGCGCGCCGGGCCCGAGGCTCCACGACCTGCGCCATCGCTTCGCCGTGCGCTCGCTCGAACACACCGTCGCCACCGACCGCGACAGCGCGAGCCGGCACATGCTGGCCCTCGCGACCTATCTCGGTCACAACAGCGTCTCCTCCACCTACTGGTACCTCGAGGCCACGCCCGTTCTGCTTCGACACATCGCTCGCCAGGCGGAGCACGCCCACGCGTGGAGGGCTTCGTCATGACCGATCTCGCCGTCCACCTCGGCGTGTTCCTGCGCGAGCACCTGCCTCGCGACCGAAACGCCAGCCGTCATACGGTGCAGAGCTACGCCGACAGCTTCCAGCTTCTCGTCTGCTTCGCCGCCGAGCGCCTCGGCGTGCGCCCGTGCCGCATCGAGGTCGAGCAGCTCACCGCACCGCTCATCCTCGACTTCCTCGATACTCTCGAGCGGGAGCGCAACAACACGATCGGCACGCGCAACGTACGCCTCGCGGCGTTCAAGTCCTTCTTCCGCTATCTCGAGTTCCGCGTACCGGCCTGTCTCGACCTCGCGCGCCAAGTCCACGCGATTCCCATGAAGCGCGGCGACGAAGCGATCGTCGAATCACTGAACCGTGACGAGGTGCGGGTCCTGCTCGATGCGCCAGACCCGACAACCGCCGCCGGCGTGCGGGACCGGGCGATGCTGCACCTGACCTACGCCGCGGGCCTCAGGGTCTCGGAGCTGATCGGGTTGATGTACGCCCACCTCGCACGCCCGCACCTCGATACCGTGCGCGTGACCGGGAAGGGACGGCGCGAGCGCGTCCTCCCGCTGTGGCAGGAGACCCGCTCGGCTCTCCGGGGCTGGCTCTCCGTCCGGCCCGACACCGGCCAGGACCACCTCTTCCTCAACGCCCGGGGCAAGCCCATGACCCGGCATGGCTTCGCCCACCGCCTGGAGCTGCATGCAACCACCGCCCGGCAGCGGATGCCGTCGATGAACGGCAAACGCATCTTCCCGCACGTTCTGAGGCACAGCTGTGCTGCCCACACCCTGGAGGCGACCGGCGATCTCCGCAAGGTGTCACTGTGGCTCGGCCACGCCAGCATCCAGAGCACGGAGATCTACCTCCGCAGCGACCCGATCGGGAAGCTCGACGTACTCGCAGCAAGGCTCCCGCCTGCGATCAGGAAGGGCTCGTTCAAGCAGGCGCCGGACCGGCTGCTCGCGATCCTGAAGGACGCCCGCGCCCAGTAGAAATGGAAAGTGATTCCGGCCCTGCGGGCCGTGCGCGTAGGGCCGGAGCGCTCCAACTCTCCATTACTGGGCGCTCAACATTAATGTCGTAATGGGGTGCACTCCATTAGCTCATCGTACCCTTCATGCCGAGCAACAGCCGGTCGTCCGGCAACCGCGGGTCGTAGACGCTGCTCTCGTCTGCAAGCAGGCAGCCGACCAGACCACAGTAGTCGATCAGCGTATGCCACTCGCGTCCGTTGCGCGCCAGCCGGGACGCCTCCAAAGACAGCACCACCCCGACGTCGCTTCGGCACACGGCCGCCAGCAACCGGTCATAGCCGGGGCGTTCCGTTCCTCCGCCCGAATGCCCAAGGTCGTCATCGACCACAACGACCTGGTGCCAACCCAGATGGCGCGCGCGGTCCCGGAGCGCGTACTGCCGGCCCCGACTCTCGTGATTGTGCCGGACCTGGCCGGGCGTGGATTGCCGAACGTAGACCCAAGCTGCGCGGGTCAGGTGCTCAGGCGTGATCCGATTCATGCTCGTCTCCTGTCCGTGCCCGCTCCCGGTTCGTGATCGCCTCCGCTATCAGAGCGCCGACCAGCCTGACGAGCTCCTCCCGCCGATCCCCCGTTGGTGGCGGGGCGGGGGCGTCCAGTTCGAACAGCACCGCCTGCCTCGACCTTGGTTGCCATCGCATCGCTGCGTTGTCCCTCCATCGGTTCCGCTTCCGAGGAGAAGCATGCATCGACAACGGCGCGCAACGCCGCGAGCGCCTGTCGCGGCAGTACCGGCACTTCTCGAACCTCCAACGCAGAGGCTTCCGGGCGAGTCATCCACTCGGGAAGGCAGGTGAGTGTCCCGTCCGGCTGACGGACCACCAGATAGGCCGGACCACGACGCCGTACGACTTCCACTTGGGCGCCCGCGCGGGGGTGAAACCGATAATGAACGGTCCTCAGTTCACCTTGATACGTAGCAGTATGTCGCTGGTCTGACCGGCGTCGGCAAGAGCTGGATCGCCTGCGCGCTCGCCCACAGCGCCTGCCGCCATGGCCACAGTGCGCTCTACCTGCG
>JAPOVI010000224.1 GCA_026708265.1 Acidobacteriota bacterium | reverse complement strand
GCTTCGCGTACCAGCGCGGCCGCGGCGTGCGTGAGGACCACGCGGAAGCCGTCCGCTGGTACCGACGAGCAGCCGAGCAGGGACACGTCGGCGCGCAGGTCAGCCTCGGCTCCATATACGTCATGGGCCGCGGCGTTCGTGAAGACCACGAGGAAGCCGTCCGCTGGTACCGACGAGCAGCCGAGCAGGGACACGCCGACGGGCAGAACGGCCTCGGCGCCGCGTACGCCACTGGCCGCGGCGTTCGTGAGGATCACGAGGAAGCCGTCCGTTGGTTCCGACGAGCGGCCGAGCAGGGCAACGCGTACGCCCAGCACAACCTTGGCTGGATGTACGAGCTCGGTCGAGGGCGTGCGGCGGGACCGCGTGGAAGCTGTCCGTTGGTACCGTCTGGCAGCCGAGCAGGGAAATGCATCGGCACAGGAGAAGCTCGACCGTCTTCGTTGACGCGCGTCGGTTTCGGCGCGGGGCCCCGATGTCCGAACCCCGGCCGCCCACCCGAGCCGGGTGGACCCGGTTTCGGCGGGGTCCGAGAATGGCACCTTACGTTAACTTCCGCCACGAGCCGCGCACCCACACGAAATCCGGAAGCGCCATCGTAACAGGTAGGCGCAAAACATTGTAGTCCTCGGTCGATCACACACCCTCACCCTGCTAACAGAAAACACGGAATCGTAGTCGAAGGACGATCTGGGGAGGCTGCATCATGGTCCGTCTGACGCGTGTCTTTGCGCTCGTACTGCTGAGTGTGGTCCCGGCGGGGGCCCAGGAACCGGGAGTGCTGGCCATTGACGAGGAGGCGGGGCGCTACGCCTTTTCCTTCCGCGGGAGGGCCGAGGCCTTGAACATGTGCGGTTCGACCGGCTGCGAGGTCGTGGCGACGTTCTCCGCGTGCCTGGGGCTGGGCTACTCCAGCCCGACGCAGGGGCGGAACGTGTGGACCTGGGTGGAAGCGACAACGGAAGGGGCGGCGCGGCAGGGGGCGCTCAACGAATGCGAGCGGACGGGCGGTCCGGCGTGCGAGGTACTTAACGTATTCTGCGCCGAAGCCCCGGCCGTCGAGGCGTCCGCGGCGCCGGACTCGACGCAGGAGAACCTGTTCTGGCAGTCGATCCGGGACAGCACGGACCCGGCGGACTTCGAGGCGTACCTGCGCCGGTATCCGGCCGGCGCGTTTCGGGCGCTGGCGCGGAACCGCCTGGCTAGGTTGGGAGCGCCAGCGAGCGCTGCGGGGCCGGACGCCGGAGATGGACCGGAAGCGGCGCCGGTCGGTGGCGACCCCTTGTGCAGTGAGCAGCCGCGCGGTGTCCCGTGCTGGATGGAGGTGGCCAACCGGCAGGGTTGTTATGTTTGGAATCCCAACCCTCAGCGGGACGAGACCGTCACTTGGACCGGAGGATGCAGGGACGGCTTCGCCGAGGGGTTGGGGTCGTTGACGTGGGAGTACCCGGGCACCCAACAGGTGGCGAACGGCGGCAGGTTGCGGGGCGGCAAGATGGATGGTACTTGGGCCGTCACCGAGCAGAGGTCCGATGGGCGCGATCCACGGACGTTCGAGGCGACCTTCGCGGACGGCGAGCCCCAGGGAGTGGAGTCAACCGGGCAAAATGCGGCGCTGCAGGAGCCGCAACGGCCGCAGACCAGCCCCGAGACACCTGAGCCCGATCCCGAACCGGTCCCGGCACGTGTCATGTTCTGGACGAGCATCAACCTCAATAACTACATCCGAATCGAGATCGATGGAGATTTCATCGGCCGGATTACTTACAACTGGTACGATAGCCTCTTCGGCGAGCGGGATTGCAGCTACGTCAATGCCCATCCGCGCCTGCGTGCCAACTGGGTTGCGCACGTCACGGTGGAGCTTGACCCAGGGGTGTACAGCATGAACGCGGTGCGGTACACAGGGTTCCCAGGCGACAGCACCTCGACGTACTGGAGCGATGAAATCACGGTCGAGCCCGGCTGCACAACGTATGAGCTCGCCTTGCAGGAAGGGATCGACTGAACCGGTCGGTGCCCAGTGTTCCCCACCGCGGCCGTGGAGTCGACCCGTGTGAGCGGGTCAAGGAGCTATCGCGATGAGGCCTTCGAAGATCGCCATGGTGACGACGCTGCTGGCAGTGCTGGCGCCCTCGCTGCGGGCCGATGCCGCGGCCGGCCAGGACCGGGTACGGCGCTCGATCGAGGGGCCGGTGACAAGGGAAGCGGTCACGCGGTCGTTGGCCGTGGTGCCGGACAATGCGGGGGAACCGGAAGGGGTGTCGGAGGTGGGCCTGATGCTGCGGATTGAGTTCGAGTTCGACTCCGCGGAGTTGACGACGCCGGCTATGCGGGATCTCGACGGGGTGGCGGCCGCGCTCACCGACCCCCAGCTTACGGAGGCGCAGCTGACGCTCGAGGGGCACACGGACGCCACGGGCTCGGAGGATTACAACCTGCGGCTGTCGCAGCGGCGAGCGGAGGCGGTGGTGAGGTACCTCGCGGGCCGCGGCGTGCCGGGTGCGCGGCTGCGGGCGGTGGGGTTCGGCGAGGACCGACTGCTGCCCGCGTATGCGCCGACGGACGACGAGCAGCGCCGCGTGGAGATTGTCCGCACGTTCTAATCGCGGCGGCCGCTCCCGCAGCCACGGCGGCGACGGGGCGTTGGTTGACGGTGCGGATCGAGTCACTCGGCGGGGAGGCGACCATGGAGAAGCGCCGTTGCTGGGCGGTTGCTGCTGCGGGTGTCGGGCTCTCCGACGTGCTGGCATTGGAATTCGCGTGGTAAGGACACTGAGCGCGCTTGAGTAGGAGACGTTTCTTCGCGAAGCGGGGGGGGTGAGAGCCGACGGACGGACGGGCGGGCGATGAACCCACACGGAGCGAGCTGTCCGGTTTTCATGCGGTGACGTGGCGCCTCGGCCGGGGCGAACGACCCGCTTGTGCGTCTGAGAATGGCACGTTATGTTACACGGGTCTCCCTTCACATCCTGGCGTCTGACTTGGCAGCCGAGGCCACACCTGGCCCCGAAGCCGCTTCGCGCGCCAACCGCTTCGGTATCGACGGTGACGCCGGTCACCACGTACGGGTTCACATCGGCGGGCCTGGTGCCCGTGAGAACATATGGACTTCGAAAACCGACAGACGATGAATGGAGGTAGGAAGTGGGCCAAATGAGGACTGCGATGGTAACCGTGGTGGCGGTGGTGGCGGTTGGTGGTGTGTCTGTTGCCGGCCAAGTCGACCGCTGTGCCGAACTGCTACGCCTATCGCGCACGACTTCGAGGACTGTCATGGATCGGAGTCAGTTCACACGCAACGTGGATAACTTCTGCGACGAGGCGCGCAGTGCGCGTAGCGAGAACCGCTCGCTGAACGTGGACTTGCGGATTCTAGGGATCGGTGCGGGTGATAATTCTGAGGCTATCACCAATTCTACGTTCACAAAGTACTGCAGTGAACAGAACGACGAGCGCCGTTACGATTGGAACTACCAACAGTACTTGGACGGCATTGACCCGAACGCCTACTCTGCATATGCCGCATGCACGGCCGCTGCTAGCAGCGGGGTTGAGTTCCGGCTGTTGGAGCCCACGCGGGACGAACTGCACCTGGTCGTGGCGTTCCCCACGAACGACGGGAACGCTCGGGCCGACATGAGCTGGGACAGTATAGGGCCGGTGACTTGTCAATGGCAGTCGTTCGATGGTACGGGCGCGACAGAGGCTACCCAACGCCGCATTCTCCTGGCAAATGCGAGAACACGCCTTACCTGCGAACGCGACAGCTTCAATTCCGAGCCCACCAACACGCCTGACTATGTGAACGTCATTCGGGACGGGGGAGACGCGGTCATCAATATTCCATGGGTGAAGTACAACGAGCAGGGAGTACCCTACCGGACGCTGGAGGAGATTCGGCGTCAGGTCGATAGCGAGTTAGGGGCAATGCGGAGCGCACTGGCCGCTGTGAATGCGAGCCTGGACATGCTGAGGAGCGAAGTGCGCGTGCAAACCGGGATCGTGGGGCTGCCCTACGCGGATGGAACCCGTCCGCTGGCGGCGCGGAGGGGAGCGTCACGACTTAGGGGTGTTGTGGGGGGACGGGTGGACTTCGATGTGGCATTTGCGCGCGACCCGGAAGTGCACATAGCGCTGGCAGGTGTGGACATGAGGGACGGAGCTAACGCACGCCTGAGGGTGCGCGTTACGTCTGTTGACCGAGAAGGCTTTGAATACGAGCTGTATTCCTGGGCTGGCACGCACGTGTACACTGCGTCGGCATCCTGGGTAGCCTTCGTGCGGTAAGGAGACCTGTCACGCTGGACTCAGGGTCTGATAAGGCGGGTTACGTTCCGTCGGCTGCGAAGCCGGCGCGCCGGCCCGGGAGCGCCGGGGGGTATCCCTTGCGCGGGTGGGCTTGGCCCGCGTCAACGGGACGTTCATGCCGGTCCCTGGGGCCTGCGGAGAACCGTTGACAGTTGGCGGGCCTATGCGAGGAATCGCAGAAGTGCGCCGACGGCTGCAACGCCTCCAATGATACGCCACGTCAAGCGGGTCTCCATGGCGGCGAGGCGCGCATCCAGAGCCGTGATTTCGGTCCGGACCTCCGCAAGACCAGCCTTGAACTGGTCGGAGGTGACGTGGTCGCCCTGCTCCACGCCGTCGTGGATCGCCTTGGCGATGACTTCGGCTTGGTCGCGGGCGACGCCACCGGCGGCGAGCTGCTGGGCGATGGCGAGCGTGTCGAACATGTTGGCAGCCTACCATGTGTCCACCTTGGCCCAGGCGCTGACGGGCGACTACGAGCACCTTCGAGAAGCTCGTCGGGAAGCGGGGAGACGTCGGGATGAGCTAGGCGTTCGTGCCGGCGCCGCCGGCCGGCCGGGCAGGGGGCGCGTCTCGCGGCGGGGCCGCGGTCGCGCTGCCCGCGGTGATCGTCGACGTCGGGAACCCGTGACCGTCGAGCGGTTCCTGGAGTTCGCGGCGGCGATCGCCAAGGGGCGACGCGGGCGGCGTGCGGTCGGGCAGCGGGGCAGTTCCTGGCGTGGTGCCTCGTCTCGGTGCTCTCACGTTGCGAGCGATCGCGCCGCTCCACCTCCCGGCCTACATCCGGACGACCCGGGTCGGTCCCGACCGTCAAGCAGCACCTGGCCGCGATCCCGGGCGCTCTGCTGACAGGCTCGTCGTGCACCAGGTGACTGCTCGTGAACCCGGCCACGTCGGTGCGAGGCCCGAAGCACGTCGTGACCAAGGGCGCGACGGCGGTCCTGACGCCGGCCGAGACGCGCGCGCTCCTCGACCGGATCGACAAGGGGACGCTGGTTGGGCTGCGGGATCGGGCGCTCCTGAGCGTGATGGTGTTCGGCTTCGCGCGGGTGACGCACTACTTGGTTCGAGGAGACGCTCGAGGCGTACGTCGCCGCCAGCGACCTCGAGGACACGCAGGCGCCACTCTTCCAGAGCGTGGACCGTGCGGGGCGGCTGAGCGCTCGGCCGCTGGAGCGGCGCGCCGTCCTGGCGATGATCGGGCCGGGCCCCGCGGCCGGCGGAGCGGTCCCTGGAGTTCTTCGCGGCCCCGATCGCGAACGAGCAGACGCGGGCGGCCTACGGGCGGGCGGCGAATCCCGCCGCGTCAGTGCGGGGCGTCCGAAGCACGTCGTGACGAAGGGCACGACGCCGGGCCTGACGCCGGCGGAGACGCGCGAACCACGGGACGCTCGTGGGCTGCGCGACCGGGCGCTTCTGAGCGTGATGGTGTTCAGCTTCGCGCGGGTGGGTGAGCGCGGCGGTGGGGGATGCGGCGCCAGGACCACTTCTGGCAGGGCGTGCGGGGGTGGCTGCGGCTGCACGAGAAGGGCGGGAAGCGGCACGACGTGCCCGCGCACCACCGGGCCGAGGAGGCGGTCGAGGCGTACGTCGTCGCCGACGAGCTCGAGGACGGGCGGGCCCCGCTCTTCCAGAGCGTGGACCGTGCGGGCCGGCTGAGCGGGCGGCCGCTGGGGCGTCGGGCCCCCGGCGGCGGCCTCGAGTCGAGTGACGCGAAGGCTGCCGCGGTACAGAGCATCGACCGGGGGGGTCGGGACCGCTGGCAGCTCTACGCCCCGGACGGTGGGTGCAGTTCGACGAGGTCGAGCGCGTCGTGATCGGATCCGCCGCCTCACCCGAGATCGGCGAGCGAGAGGACCAACCGAACCAGGTCCGCCTGCCGCGCGAGGGACTGCTTCCGGTAGATCCGCTTCAGGCGCCAGTAGACGGCTCCCGGGGATTGCCCGGTCGCCTCGGCGACGTCGCGGACGCTCTTGCCTTCGGTCAGCCAGACGGCCACCTGAGCCTCCGCCAGCGTCAGCTCCAGCGTCGCGGCGACCCGCTCGGGATCGAGGCGGTGCTGGCGTCCCGGCTCGACGACCAGCACCAGCGCGGCGACGAGGCGCGCGCCGTAATCGGGCTGCGGGACGCCCACGGGCTTGACGTGCACGATGAACGGCGGCAGCACGGGCGAGCGGCGGAGCGGCATCGACCCGCTGACCGGCGCCCGTCCGGACCCCGGCAGGGCGTCGCCTACCATCCGCTCGAGCCGGACCTGGTCGGCCGCCGCGCGCGCCCCCAGCATCCCGCCCCAGTCCGTCAACCCGTCGCCGTTCCGCAGGATGCGGCGGGCGCGGTCGTTGGCGGCGAGGACCCGCCCGCGCCGGTCCAGGTGGATGACGCCGACCCGCGGGTTGTCGAGCAGGGCGGTCACGGTCGTGTGCCGCGCCTCGGCCCGTACGAGCGCCTGCCGGACGCGGACGAACTGCCGGATGTGGGGCAGCAGATTCGTGACCGTCGTGATCCGCGACGAGCTCCAACCGTCCGCGTCGACGGGGTCTCGGAGGCCCCAGGTGATGGAGGAGCCGTCCGGGCCGTCGAGCCGGGCGTTCAGGCTGTCCTGGCCGCCGGTGCGGCGCAGCATGTCGTTGTAGGTGGGCGAGGTCTTCAGTTCGTCGGCCGTGAGCAGGTCCCGGACGTGCACCAGGTGGCTGTCGGGCAGCTGCCGGAAGCGCGGGACGCGCTCGTCGGTGGGGTAGTAGTTCTCGAGGTAGTCGCGCTCCTGGTCCTCGCGGCGCTGCCCGTGGCAGTAGGCGCCGACGAAGAGCACGCGGACGTCGTCGAGGGGGCCTTCGCGGACGATGAGGTCGTTGCCGGTCAGGCCGCAGGCCTCGTCGATGAGGGCCGAGGTGGCCGGCCAGCGGGAATCGTCGAGCATGGCGTCGTGCACGGACGCCACGATGCGTTCGAACGCGTCTCGCTCGCCCATGACGGTTCTCGTCTCCTCTCTTGGCGTGGGGGCGGGCCCCCCAGCGCTCGACGGCCCGCCGTATCCCGAAAGTCCAGAGCAGGTGCTCCCCACGCCATTCTAGGCGTCCCGCAAACTACCAAATGGTAGTCACTGAGATCTTGTCACGCATTACCACTGGACGGGCATCTTCTTCTGCCACCCGAACGGTAGTAGAGAACCGATCACCGCCCGGCGGCATCCTTGACAACGGCCGGAACGCTGCCCATATTGCCGGCTCGGACGCCGTTTCAGATCCGTGGCTGGGGGACCGCGGGCTGAAGGCGGTCCTGCAAGAGGTGAGTGGGAGCGAAGAGATGCGGCCTGCGAGGCTCGGCGTTGTCCTGCTGCTGTCGATCGTTCTGGTTGCGTCGGCCTCGGTCGTGCTGGCCGACGGCCGGGTAGCGCTTGTCGTCGGCAACAGCACGTACGCCCACATCGGGCGGCTGCCGAACCCCGAGAACGACGCGACGGCCGTCTCGGCGGCGCTCCGCCGTCTGGGCTTCGAGGTGACGACGACCCTCGACGCCGGCTTGACGGAACTGAACCAGGCCCTGCGCAGGTTCACGAGGCACAGCGCGGGGGCCGACGTGGCGCTCGTGTTCTACGCGGGGCACGGCCTCGAAATGGACGGCGTCAACTACGTGGTGCCGGTCGACGCGCGGCTGGAGCGCGACGTCGACGTGCGCTACGAGACTGCGACGCTGCAGGATCTGGTGGCGTCGACGCTCGGCGCGTCGTTGCGGCTGGTGATCCTCGATGCCTGCCGGAACAATCCGCTGGCGCGGTCCATGCAGCGGACGGTGGCGCGCCGGAGCGTGAGCGGAGGCAGCTTCGGGGAGTTCGACGAGGACCTGCTGGGGGACGAGACGCTGGTGGCCTACGCGGCGACGGCGGGAACGACGGCGGCGGACGGGCGTGGCCGGAACAGCCCGTACACGGCGGCGCTGCTGGCGCACCTGGAGACCCGCTCGCGATCGGGCTGCTGTTCCGGCGGGTGCGGGCGGAGGTGCTGGAGGCGACTAACGGCGAGCAGCGACCGCACGAGTACCACTCGCTGGTAGGCGAGCACTACCTGACGCGGCGCCTGCCGTCGGACGCGTCGGTGACGGTGACGGCAGCGGCTCCCCTGGAGCCCGCGCCGGCCGATCCCCCGCGACCGGGACCGCCGGCGACGGACGTCACGGAGCTGCTCCTTGCCGCGCTGCGCGACCTGGCCGAGACGGGACACGCTGCTGCGCAGACGGAGCTCGGCGAGCGGTACGAGCACGCTCGCGGGGTCGAGGAGGACTACGGCGTTGCCGTGTTGTGGTTCCGACGAGCGGCCGAGCAGGACCACGGCCCCGGGCAGGCTGCCCTCGGCTTCCTGTATGGAAGCGGTCTCGGGGTGGAGCAGGACGACGCGGAAGGGCTCCGATGGACGCGCCGTGCAGCCGAGCAGGGCAACGCCCGTGCCCAGAACAACCTCGGCGTCATATACGGCACCGGTCGCGGCGTGCGTGAGGACCATGAGGAGGCCGTCCGCTGGTACCGACGAGCAGCCGAGCAGGGGCACGCCGGCGGGCAAAATAGCCTCGGCTTCGCGTACCAGCGCGGCCGCGGTGTGCGTGAGGACCATGAGGAGGCCGTCCGCTGGTACCGACGAGCAGCCGAGCAGGGGCACGCCGGCGGGCAAAATAGCCTCGGCTTCGCGTACCAGCGCGGCCGCGGCGTGCGTGAGGACCACGCGGAAGCCGTCCGTTGGTACCGACGAGCGGCGAATCCGGGCGACGAGTACGCCCAGAACAACCTTGGGTGGATGTACGAGCACGGCCGGGGCGTTCGGCGGGACCGCGTGGAAGCTGTCCGTTGGTACCGACTGGCAGCCGAGCAGGGAAATGAACGGGCACAGGAGAACCTCGACCGCTTCCGTTGATGACGCCCGCGGCTCCTGGCGTGGGCACGCGATGCGCGCACCCGAGCCCCGACGCCCCAGTGAGCCGACCGTGCGGACCCGCGGATCGGCGGGTCTGATAGTCGTACCTTACGTTAACGAGTAGTCGTCAGGCGGTCCGGCTAGTAGATGAAAGGGAGAGGCGCATGAAGTTGAGGCGAATCGGACTCGCAGTAGGACTTTCGGTCGCTCTTGCCGGAGCTTTTGCTTTGGCCAATACCTCGACGAGCGAGGCGTGCGGATTGCAATCACCGTGCCCGAACAACGCTCCGCCGCCAGGAGATTGCTCGTACATTGACGGAGGACAAGGACCCTGCGGTGAGAATCAGTGCGTACGGGAGTATTTCTGCGGGGATAGCGGCGAGGTGACCTGCTTCACGTGCACTTCGTGTTGACCATTCCATTCACCCCTTGCAGCCCGTGGAAAAAGTCGGGCCTGGGCTCGACGGATCGAGGCACCTTCTCTA
>JAPOVI010000301.1 GCA_026708265.1 Acidobacteriota bacterium | reverse complement strand
GGCCGCGGTCGACGCGCTTGCCGTTGACGGTGAGCCGCTGCACGAACGCCCGCGAGCCGGACGGCTGCACGACGACGAACAGGGTCTTGCAGTCCGAATCCCCGTGGCGCCCGGCCGGCAACGTCCCGATCCGCTTCTGGGTCAGCTTCACATCGCCCCTCCCGCGTCTCCGGACTCCACGAAGTATACCACGTTTGAGTCGCGGTTTCAGCGCGATTCCTGTGAACCCTCACGGATTGATCGGGACGCGAGAATCTCCATAAGTAATAGCGAATACTCGTTTTAGGTGGACAGTATGGGAGCATCTCGGGCTTCTAGCGACAGTGCTCATGTAGTTCCGCTGGTACTACCAGCACCTGAACGACCACTGGGACCTCGACCATCCCTTCGAACGCATCCTGGTCGAGACCGCCGTGGCGCCCGATCCGGCGGAGGTGAGCTGGATCAACCCGCGCCTCCGGCCCGGCGAGGTGCGCCGCGTCCTGACGGGCATTCCGGGCAAGACCGGCGTCGTCTACACGCTCGACCGCGAGACCGGCGAGTTCCTGTGGGCGACGCCGACCGTCACCCAGAACGTCATCAGCAGCATCGACGGTGCCACCGGCGAGGTGACGGAGAACGCGGAGGTGGTCTTCAGCGCGGCGGGCCAGGAGGTCTTCGCCTGTCCTACCTGGAACGGCGGCAAGGATTGGGAGGCAGGCGCCTACAGCCCGCGTACCAACACCCTGTACATGCCGCTCCGCAACACGTGCGCGCGGATGCTCGCGACCCGGACGTTCGCGGACGACACGCCGGCCGCACGCACAGAGAGCCGCTCGCGAACCTACGCCATCGCCTACCGCCACCAGTTGGCGCCGGGCACGGAGTTCGCCGGCACGGTGCGGGCGATTTCGGCGGAGACGGGCCGGACGACGTGGCTGCACGAGCAGCGCGCGGCGACGATGTCGCTCGTCGCGACCGCGGGCGGTCTCGTCTTCGGCGGCGACATCAACGGCCGCTTCCGGGCCTTCGATGACGAGACCGGCGAGGTGCTGTGGGAGATCAACCTCGGCTCGCCGGTGAGCGGCTTCCCCATCAGCTACGCCGTCGACGGCCGCCAGTACATCGCGGTCGGCACCGGAACCGGCGGCACGTCTGCACACTTCAACGCCCTGACCCCGGAGCTCCGTCCCAGCCGGGGCAACACGCTGTTCGTGTTTTCGCTGCCCTAACGCTGGTTCTGGTCCATGTCGGTCTGCATCTGTCCGAATGCGCCTGGTTCTACGGCGGACTAATGGGACTAGCCCGCCCTCGGGGTCCGTTCCGGTCCGGGGCGATCCGCGCGAATCCGGGACTTTATTGTGGTTGTACCGTGGGTGTAGAATTTCGGTCCAAGGGAGACTGGGTCAATGGAGAGACTGACAGCCAAGCGGGCCGAGACGCTGCGGAAGCCGGGCCGGTACCGGGCGGCCGACACGGTGTACCTGGTCGTGGCCAGGGGCCGGACGGGCCGGGTGAACAAGCGATGGGTGCAACGGCTTCACGTCCAGGGGATGCGGCGCGATATCAGCATCGGCACGTACCCAGCCGTCACGCTGTCGGAGGCTCGGGAGCGGGCGCACGACAACCGCCTGACGGCGAAGCGGGGCGGCGACCCGTCGGGGCGCGCGTCGACCGTGCCGACGTTCGCGGACGTGTCGGCCAAGGTCGAGCGAGGAGGCCAGTGGCGCGGCCAGACCCGGGAGACGCGGCGGCGGACCCTGGCGCGGTACGCGGCGCGTCTGATGGGCCGGCCCGTCGACCAGATCGACCGGGCGGCGGTGCTCTCGGTGCTCGGACCGGTCTACCGCGACAAGCCCGCGACCGGGAAGCTGTTGCGCGGTTGGGTCCGGGGCGTGCTCGCGGCGGCGCAGGCTCTCGGCCATGTCCACGTGAACGCGGCGGGGGAAGTGATCGACGCGGCATTGCCGAAGAGCCCGAAGGCGCGGGCGCATCGGCGGGCGTTGCCGTATGCGGACGTTCCCGGGGCGCTCGTGGCGGTCGAGGCGTCGGGGGCGGGTCCGGCCGCCAAGGCGGCGCTTCGCTTCACGGCGCTGACGGCGGTGCGGTCGGGCGAGACTCGCGGGGCGACGTGGGGCGAGGTCGACCTAGAGGCTCGGGAGTGGCGCGTGCCGGCCTCGCGGATGAAGGCGGGGTCGGAACATCGGGTGCCGTTGTCGGCTGCGGCCGTGGCGGTCCTGGAGGGCATGCGGCCGCATTCCTACGGCGCGGCCGACTCGTTGATCTTCCCTGGCGTGGGCGGGCGGCGGCTCAACGGCGGCACCTTGGTCATTGCGCTGCGGCGAGCGACGGGTACGGATGCGGACGTTCACGGGTTCCGGTCGAGTTTCCGGACATGGGCGGCGGAGCGTTCCGGGGCGACGAGGGACGTGGCGGAGTTGGCCCTCGCCCACGTGGTGGGCGGGGCAGTCGAGCGGAGTTACGCGCGCAGCGATCTGTTCGACCAGCGGCGCGTGCTGATGGACCGCTGGGCCGCGTTCGTGACCGGCCCCGTGCCTACACAATAACACCCCCCCGGGGTGCAGCACACGAATGCTCCCGCCGGTCGCCCAGGGCCGGTGGGGGCGGTTCAGCCGTACGGCGCACTGGGGTGGGCCATCGCGCAGGGCTACCGGACCACCGCCGTGCCGTGGGCGACGCTCAAGGTCGGAGGGCCATCCGCTTCTTCTTCCTCAAGACATCGACGAACACGGCCACCGGGACGCATGCGCGAACAGGCCTCGAGAGTCCGTCGGTTTTTCGCGCTCGCCGACACATGGAGATTGCATACCTGAATGTGGCGGTTTGACTTTGGGGGATTGGCGGGTCGGACCGGGGATCCAGCGGCCGAGAGTCCAGGGGGGCCGAAGGTTGCGGGGGCTGCGTCCGGTGGCCTCGGCACCGCGAACCAGGATGAGGAGGGGGCTTCCCATGAGCATCAGGGACCTCAAGCAGGCTCATCCTCACCGGGCGGTATCGTAGAATGATAAGCCGTCTCTGGTGCGAGAGACGCGGCTTATGCCACCCGAGGAGGTGCGATGTGAAGATAGAACCGGCAAGTGACCTGTCGACTGCGATTTTGGCCTTGCCGCCCGAACCGTTTACCGCCAGTGAGCTACTCTGGTCCGTCGACCAGGCACCACCACCGCTCAAGCCTTTGTCCTCAAGCGAAATGAACCGATTCACGGAAGGCGTAGGCTTGCTGTCGCCTGCTCGCCAAAGTCACCTGACCTTGGTCTGCCCCAATGACGCCGGTGAGCCGGAGCTGATAGGTTCGGGTGTTGCGTTCAGCTGTGGCGGCCACTACGGGATTCTGACGGCTCGCCACGTGTTGTACGACGGCGAACGCCTCCGACATACTGATGACATAGTGGTCGCGTCTGCCCCTACTCGGGCTAGGGAGATCACGCGAATCAATGGCCGTAGCTTGGGCAGTTGTGGCATATACTCCTTCCTTTCATCTCAGTTTCACCCCGCACCACCACCAGGTGTGCCGGACTTGGCACTCCTGGCCTTAGAGGGGGACGGCCTGCCACAGCTTCTAGCCGAGGATCGCAAGGAGCACTACACTGCCACAGAGTGGTTGAACATCGACGATCATGAACGTGCAGTCGTGGACGTCGAAGACGACGACATGACTCGTGGTGTGTGGGTTTTGTCAGCATGCAATGGCGAACAATCGACACCCGGCTTCATACGCGCGGACAACATCATGCTGCCAGTAGTGGATAGAGCCTATAAACGCGGTGTCTTCGAGTACTTTGGATCCTTCCACGACGCAATTGGTGCTCCCCGATCTGACAAACGTTCGTTCGGAGGCGCTAGCGGCGGCGGTTTGTGGAAACAGCGCCTGACCGAACGCGGCAAGCGGAAGCTGCACGGGACGTCGTCGGAACCCTTCACTCCCGAAGACCTAGCGGATCCCGTACTCGCTGGGATTGCCTTCTACGACATGCCTCACGCGGACCCGAAGCAATCGTCGGGTCGCAGCTACAAGCGTGAGTTCTATTTTCATCGTCTGACTGAACAAATTGTGTCTCTAGTGCGGGAAGTACTCAAAGGCGAGCACCTTCAGAGCGGGACCACCAGACTAGTGGTCTGAAGCATCGGTCGGACACTGCCATACTCGGTAGACTCCGACATGGACGCCAACATCGCCATCGCACAAGCCCGCGGCTTGCGCCGGGTGGCTGCCGATCTCGACCGCGTTTGGGACGACTACCTGAAGGGCAATCGGACCCCCGCCGCCGACAAGGACGCGGAGTTCCCCGCCGAGGAGTTCCTCGGGAGCATGCTCGCCGCGCCCGTCGTGCGCGCTCTGGCGGCAGAGCTGGCCTTGAAGGCCGTCGCGATCAAGACGACAGGGACGTACAAGAGGGGGCATGACCTCCTCAAGCTGTTCGACGCACTGGACCAGGAGACTCAATCGGCGATCGAGCAGCAGCGCGAGGGCGTGATCGAGCGGGTTGTGCACGGGTCTGTGCGGTCCATCCTCGCCAAGCACAAGGACGACTTCACCGCTTCGCGGTATGTCGGGGAGATGCCGCCCGGCTCGAAGCCGACGTTTGCGTATGGGCTCGACTTGGACATAGCCCTTCAAGACCTGATCGCCGTGTTCGAGGAACTGCCCAGCGCCTCGCGCCGAGCAAGGTCCGTGCCGGGCTAGTGGCACCGGATTCTGGACTGCGACGCTACCCGTCGTCGGTGGCCGCTGTGGCACAAGTACGCGATCCCGCGGTCCGGCGAGACGTGTCGTCGGCTCCGGGAGGGAGCGGTTCGGGGACGCGGTGGGAGTCCGGGTCCGTCTACGGGCCGGACGCCCGCGTTCGGCCATAAGCGCACAACACCGCGCCGGTGCCGGCGTGTCACCGGAACGGCCGTAGCGACCGCGGAGGAGACGCCCGGGGGGGCTTGACACTTCGGCTGCCGGCGTGGTCCCTCTCGTCACGCGGCCTCGTCGACGCGGGTGCCGGAGTCGACTCCGGCACCCGCGTCGAGCGCTACGTCCGGCCGGTCGTGATCGCCGCCCTCGACTTCCGGTCTCCGCCGCACGCGGCGCCGAGGACGCGAGCCCGCTGGATGGCGGGGTTCAGGCCGCCGTACGCTTCCAGCGCCGCCCAGTCGCTCGTCGAGATCGCGTTCTTGATCGCGGCCAGCTCCGATTTCGCCTCCGGGTGCGACAGCATCACGGCCTCGGGAGGCGTCGCCGCCCACTTGTCGAGCACTCGGCGGGCCGCCGCCAGTCGCACCGGGTCGCGGCCCACAACGACCACCTCGACCGAGCGGCCGGCCGCGGCCAGCGCCGCCCACAGCGCCGCGTGCTGCCCGCTCCACGTGCGGACCGCGCTCTCGGTCTCGTCCTCGGCCTACACGAACAGGAACGTCGCCCGCCGTCCGTCGAGCGCCAGCGGCAATTTGTGGGGGAAGTAGCGGTACTACGCTCCGACCGCTCCTTGGTAGAGCCGGCGCGGTAGCAACCCCTCGGCGATACCCGCCGCCGTCAGCGCGTTCACCTTCTCGTCCTCGGTCGGGACCCACGCCGCGTGCCGGTGTTCGAGCACGTAGTCGAGCGACAGCAGACGCCGCAGCACGACCTCGGGCGCGGCGGGCTGGCGATGCCGGACGTGCTCCGCGCCGATGGCCCGGTAGATGCGCCGGTCCGCGATCCGGCAGATGCGGAGCCGCGAGCCGTTCCACGGCTGTTCGACGGCGTGCTTGCGGCAGCGGCGAACGAAACGGTTGGCCAGCGCCGGATTGGTCCGGCCAATGAAGGCGAGGTACTGCGAGCGGAGGAAACACACCGCTGTGCAGGCAGACCAGCGCCAGCCACTCGGCCTCGCGAAGGGTCCAGCCGGACCGGACGAGCGCGTCCGCGCGGTCCCGCGCCGGCGCCGGTGGCGGTGTCGCCGCCGTCCCGTCGCAGGCCGACCTTGACGCTCGGCGTCAGCGACAGCCCGGACGCCTACGCTGAAGCCCCGCGAGTCCTCAAGGGCGGTGCGCAACCGCGTCACCACGACCTCGTGTGGGGCCGGGGGCCCGTTGCGCCGCCGTCTGCTCTGGCTGGCGGACCTTGAACGCCAGCGCGAGGCCGCTCGTGGCCCGCGAGCCTACGAGCTCGCCCCGCGTCCCGACGCCCGACCTTGCCATCGACACGCCGGTCTCGAGCGCTGCCGCGCCGTCGGGCGTCAGTCCCAGCGTGCCGGTGGCGTAGCCGGGCACGCCCCGGACCGCTCTCGTTGAGCCGGTAGCTGAGCTACGAAGCTGATCGTTCGACACCTCGCCGCGTGCGGGGGTGACTGGTGGGCAGACTGCGCGCGCTGCGTTTCTTGGCGACTAGCCATTGCAGGAGTACGGCAACTACGTTGTGTCGTAGGGTCGGATTCTCTTCCCGGCAACTAATCAAGGCCCCTCGCTCTATTCGCGTCGTGAGACTCTGAAGGCCGTGGTCGCGTAAGAGCTCCACGATCGGGGACGCGCGCACCGATGAGCAGCCTCGGCGGTGGCCGCGCCGTGTTTTCGGGGCTTGCTTGGCCGACGACCCGAGCCCGGCCTCGCAAGTCGCGGCCACGGCAGGCAACAGTCCCGAGCCTGTCCCCCTCGAGCGCGCCGCTTTCGACGCCGTGATCGCGGAGCTCCCCATTCATGGTCGGGGATCCGCCGGAGGGGAGGCGAGTGCGC
This sequence comes from Acidobacteriota bacterium, assembly GCA_026708265.1. Lineage (GTDB taxonomy): Bacteria > Acidobacteriota > Vicinamibacteria > Vicinamibacterales > UBA8438 > JAGWAJ01. Next base: position 3,098 of record JAPOVI010000301.1, on the reverse strand, counting down.
TGGGCCGACGTTGACGGCCGTCGACTGCGGCGGCGTGCTCGTTAGCGTTCGCCTCGGGCGGACGAACCAGGCGAGACGCGGGACGTGTGCGGTTTCCTGAGGGCCTGCTTCGCCCGCGCCCTCCGGATCCTGCCGCCGCCTTCAGGCCCGGCGCTCGAGGGCCGCGTTGTCAGCGCTGCCGCGAACCCCGCAGCCGGCGTCGAGCACGTGGCCGTCCACTCCGGACGGCTCCGGCTCGCGTCGAAGCTGACGAGCCGGGGGTGTCGACCTGCGTGTCGACCACCGACGTCATGCTCGTCGGCGCCTTGGAGACGAGCCGGCTGGTTCGCGCACTACCCGGGCGGGCTGTGCGTGACAGCGCTGCATGACGTCGCCTTGCAGCCGATAGTACCCTGTCACACGGCGTCGTGTCCGTGGCCGGGTTCGACGAATGCACGGGCTTCCGCGAAGGTCACGACGTGCTCGTCGCGCGTATCGGGGGTCCGGCGGCAACGGGCGGATCGCGTGGCTGCCACCCGTCGTATGTCCGAACCGGCCTTGTGCGCGGCCGTCCGTGCGATCCGCTCACGAGCTACCAGCTTCTGTACGGGGTCGCAGATTCGACAACCTGTGTCTGTTTGAGACCGTGCTTGAGGAGCAGGCTCCTGACCGACCTAATCGACTGCTTCGTGTGAGGTGTGGGGCCGACGATGATCTCCTCCATCCTGAACGGCGTACTGTCGGTCTCTAATGGCATTCGGTAGTACGGAATGAGCATCGACCTACCGACTCGGTAGCAAAAGCGGTCTGAGGTGCAATCCAGAGGCCACGAGAGGATGCGCCATTCCTTTTCGTCCCGGAACGAGCGATGCTTGAGGATGGGTGCGTAGCGCATCAGGTAGACCCGAAAGCTACTGATTGGTGGATCGCCGTCGTCGCCTTCACGTTGACTATTCTGGCCCTCGGTTAGAACATCCTCAATGAGAGTGCGAATAATGCGCCGTTGTTCATTGTCGTCATACTGGCATGGCACGAGCCAGGACTTGTCACCAAGGACCGACTGAAGAAACTGTCCTGAGAATCCTACCGCAAATCCAGCCGTTTCGCCGCCGTACGCTCGCCACTGTGGAAGCGAGTCCCCTTCTTCAGAAAACGATGCAACGCATACGTTGACGCTCTCGACTCCCTCGAGGCTTTCCTTCATCCGGTGAAGCACAGGCCTAAGTTCCGTGTACTCGGACGATTTGGCCATGGCTTGGAGTTCTTGTTCGGCCATCGCAACCGCGTGCGAAAACTCCCGGATGTCGTTGAGGTACTGCGTGTGGGTCGCCCAGATTTCCCTCTTCTTAACGATGCCTAGCAACCCCTGCGGAGTCGTGTAGTGGTAAAGCCGTTCGCGCGGCTCGCGCGTGAGAATTTCTTTGACGTTCATTGCTCTTCCTTCAAAGCCGGTTGCCGTCAGTCGTCATCTGAGGGCCCGTCACGCCAGTCATGGTCTGGGAGTGCGGCCCGGTGGCGTCGGGGTCGGCGTCGAGACGAACGGCGGCGAATTCGTCGGCCATGGCGTACTCATCAGGGAAGGCGTCGATCGGGGTGAGGGTGGGCGGCGTGGCGGCAGCGCGGCGCCGGCGCTCGGTCTGTGCCTTGCTCCAGGCCCAGGTCACGGTATTCCGGGGTCGGCGGTTTCAGGTGGGCCGCCGGTGGCGGCGCCGATGTGCTCTCGGCCCGTAGTTCGCGGCTCCCAGTGGTCGTGTCGTCGACCGGGGCGGGTGGGTGGGTCGAAAGCGCCTCCCGCCCGCGGGGGCGGCGCAGGTCCGCGGGCGGTCGCTTGATGGTGCCGGTGGCCACGGGTTCGATGATCGGTTTCTCCGAGGGGTTTGGCAAGTCGGTTCCCGCGTAGCCGCGGTCAGCGGGCGCTTGCCGTGGACCGGGTTCCGCCTCGCCGCGCGCCGCGACCGTCCCGCCGCCGCCAGGCGGGGCGCGGAGCGGGTGCGGTGCGGCGCGGCCCGCCTTGGGTGGGCCCTGGGGGATTCGGTTAACCTGCGGCCTCTCCAGCGGCCGGCTGGTGGCGGATGTTGGTCGGCGCCCGGGGGCGGGTCCGGCCGTCAAGGCGGCGATTCGGTTCACGGCTCTGACGGCGGTACGATCGGGTAGGCTGGCGGGGCGACGTGGGCCGAGGTCGACCTCGAGTCGCGGGAGTGGCGCGCACCGGCATCGCGGATGAAAGCTGGGCGGAAATCGGGTGCCCTTGTCGGACGGGACTGTGGCGGTGCTGGAGGGCAAGAGAGCGCATTCTGACGGCGCGGCCGACTCGCTGATCTTCCTTGGCGTGGCCGGGCGGCCGCTCAACGGCGACACCTTGATCAAGGCGCTGCGGCGAGCGACAGGTACGGATGCGGACGTTCACGGCTTCCGGTCGAGTTTCCGCGCGTGGGCGGCGGAGCGGTCCGGGGCGACCAGGGACGTGGCGGAACTGGCGCTTGCCCACGTGGTCGGCGGGGCTGTCGAGCCGAGTTACGCGCCAAGCGACCTGTTCGACCAGCGGCGCGGGATGATGGACCGATGGGCGGCGTTAGTGGCCCCCCGTGCCTGCACGGTAGCACGCCCCCGTTGCCGCAAACGAATGCCTCCGCTGGTCGCCCAGCACGGCCCTTCCGCACCGCATTCTGGATCGACAGGAGCGCTCGCGGCCGAGGTGTTGCCGACCCGGGCGATTCTGACGTACATCCGGTCGCGGCCGATGCCCGCTGCTCCGCGAGGTCAACGATCATCCGCTTGTTCGCCTGCCTGCGGAATGATCAGGACGATCGTTTCCGTGAGGGTTCCCGGTCCTCGGCCTCGGCGAGCCCGGGTCTGCAGATCGCCGATCATCGGCTCGAGATAGCGCTTCGCCAGCGCCTTCACCTCGGACCCGTACACGCCGCGGTCGCGCCCGGTGTCAGGCGACACGGAAAACTGACCCCCTGGCGACACGAAAACTGATCCACTTGTGTGCCTAGGAGGAGTCAGGCCGATGACGAGATGCGAGGATGTCGGCCCGTGGGTAGGGAGGCCACGGGCAGAAACCATGCTGAAGTCGGAAGAGGTGGAGGCGATGCTGCACCTGCACGCGCTCGGTT
>JAPOVI010000149.1 GCA_026708265.1 Acidobacteriota bacterium | reverse complement strand
TGAGTTGCGCTTCACGATCAGCGCGTACTCGCCCGCCACCATGCCCATGGCGCGATTGGCGCGCTACCTCGACAACCTCGCCACGGTTCTCGGAGAGACCCACAGCGTGCATCTGGTGAGCGTCGAGGAAGGAAGCACGGTCCCCGTGCTCGCCGTCGAGTGGGAGGCGTACAGGAAGGTGAGGCACCGCGCCAACGAGGTCCGCAATCAGGAGGGACCCGCCCACGTCTTGAAGGCACGACGAGCCATCGAGGACGATCTGGCGGCCGACAATGCGCGATACGCTGATCTTGTCGACGAGCACGGCGCACGAATCCTGCGCTTCGCTGGCGCGACGCGCAGCGACGATTCCGAGTACGGCCCGTTCTCGCAACCCGGAACGCTGGACGGGGTCCCCATCGTCGTCGGCGGCGAGAACGATCCGGTCCCCGTCCACCTGCAGAGCCCTGACCGCGTGCATAACTGCCTCGCGGCACGGGCTCTGGCCAAGCGGATCGGCATGCACCTGTTCACGACGCCGTTGCGTGTCTCGGGCGTTGGGCTGTGGTTCCGCGACCGGGAGGGCGCCTGGACCATGAAGTCCTTCCGCATCCAGGACTTCGCGGAGTTGCCGGCCGACTCGCTGACCGCCGCCACGGGGCGTCTGCATTCCATCGACGCCGGATGGAAGCAGCGCCCCGACCCGTTGGGCGATCTGGTCGCTCTGCGCGAGTTGGACGGATAGGCCGGCATGCGCGTTGTGTTAGACCCCGTGGTCCTCGGGGCCGACCTCCACCCCGCAGCGGCGTATCCGACGGCGTGGATCGGCCGGTCGGCTGCCAGCCGGCCGCGCCGGGTCGGCATGCTAGGATCTTCTGGAGGCTCGGTGATGCAGGAGGTCTGCAGCATCACCGTAGGTCCTCTGTTTCCGACGTGTGGGCCGCTAGCTCAACTGGTAGAGCAGCAGACTCTTAATCTGCGGGTTCGGGGTTCGAGTCCCTGGCGGCTCACCACTCCTTCCTTGATTCCACGCCGCGCGCAACACTGACCGCCCGCCCGACGCAAGCCGGAGCCCGCCACCGACGCTACCGTGACTCCGGGCTCCCGCCCGAGGCCGACAGGACCCTCACGGAGCAGCTCCCGAACCCGATGCGGGCGAACCCGTCGCGGCTGCAGTACGCCCGCAGGGTGACCTCATCCCCGTCGGCCAGGAAGCCGCGTCGCTCGCCGGTCGGCAGGGTCGCCGGCGCGCCGATCGCGGCGCGTTCCAGCAGGCATCCCGCCGCGTCGTCTTCCGAACCCGAGACGGTGCCGCTCGCCAACAGGTCGCCGGGGCGGAGGGGGCACCCGTTGCTCGTGTGGTGAGCGACCATTTGCGCCACCGTCCAGTACATCTCCCGGAACCGCGCGCGGCTCAGGCGCATCGGCCCGATTCCGCAGCGGCGCATCTCCGCGCTCTCGAGCCACGCCTCCACCGTCACGTCCAGGCCGCCGAGGGCGTCGTTCCGTGCCGATGCGAGATGGGGAAGCGGCGGCGGGTCCCCGGCCGGCCTGGCCGCCGCACAGCGGAACGGCGCGAGGGCGTCGACGGTGACCATCCACGGCGAGACGCTCGTCGCGAAGCTCTTCGAGAGGAAGGGGCCCAGCGGCTGCGCCTCCCAGGCCTGCAGGTCCCGCGCCGACCAGTCGTTGACGAGGCAGAACCCGCCCAGGTGGCGCTCCGCGTCGTCGATGGCTACAGGCTGCCCCGGCCGGCTGCCGGCCCCCACCCAGGCCCCGAGCTCCAGCTCGTAGTCGAGCCGCTCGGTCGGTCCGAACGACGGCCGTTCGCCGCCCGCGGGAGGCCGTTGGCCGCACGGGCGCTTCACCGGCATACCGCTGACGACGAGCGACGAGCTGCGGCCATGATAGGCCAGCGGCACGTGCCGATAGCTCGGCGGCAGCGGATGGTCCGGGCGGAACAGCCTTCCGACGTTGCGGGCGTGGACGATCGAGGCGTAGAAGTCGGTGTAGTCGCCGACCTCGACGGGCAGACGCAGCTCGGCGTCGGCGAGCGGCACGAGCGCGGCCGGCTCCGCCCGGGATCCGTCGGCCCGCAGCACCGTGCTCACCGCGCGTCGCAGGCTTCCGTGGGCCTCCGGCCCCAGCGCCAGCAGGCGGTTGAGGGAGGACGCCTCGCGGGCCGCGGCGACGACCTCCGGCGGACCGTCGAAGAGCCGCAGCTCACCGCAGCGCCGGAGATCCAGCACCTGGTCGCCGATGGCGACGCCGAGGCGCGGCACGTCCGAGCGGCCGCGGCGGCGGAAGACGCCGAGCGGGAGGTTCTGGATCGGGAAGTCGCCGGCCGGGTCGTTTGCGCTGGCCACCCAGCTTCGCAACCCCGGGTCGTGCGTGTCGTCGAGCGGGCGGGTCATCGGTGCGCCTGCCCCGTTCCCGGCCCGCGCCCCGCGGCCGGCGGGGCCGGCGCCCGGAGCGGCAGCGCGGTCGATGCCTTCACCTCGTTGACCACGATGCTGGTGTGGATCCGGTCGACGCCGTCGATCCGCATCAGGCCCTCGAAGAGCACGGTCTCGAGCGCCTTGTGGTTCGGCACGACGATCTTGATCAGGTAGTCGGACTCCCCCGTCAGGTAGTGGCACTCGAGGACCTCGGGAAGCGCCTGCACCTGGTCGCGAAAGAGCGCGACGCAGTCCGGGCGGTGATGCGCCAGCTTGACCTCGACGAAGCAGAGCAGATCCAGGCCGACGGCCTCGCGGTCGACGAGCGCCGCGTACCCGCGGATGACCCCTCCCGCCTCCAGCCTGCGCAGCCGCCGCTGCAGACCGGGCGGCGAGAGGCCGAGCCGTCGCGCCAGCTCGACGCTCGTTGCGCGCCCGTCCCTCTGCAGCAGCGCCAGCAGACGGCGATCGAGGTCGTCGAGCCGCAGCGGCCGGTCGATCGTGCGGGCCGTTGCCGGCCCCTGTCGCGGCGTGGAGCGGCGTCGTCCGTCGTTGGAGGGACCGGAGTTCATTTCTTGAGCCATTCCCAATACGATAGATCAGAAAGTGAACACATCTGGAACGACTGTGAGAATATCCATTGCGCTTCGTGGAATCACGTTGCTACTGTGAATGCATGGCTGTCATCGCGGTCGATCGTCCGCCGAACACCACCGGCGCCGCCGCGGCCCCTTCCCGCCTCACCCGCTCGCGACTGCGCGAGCTCGCGCTCCTCCCGCCGCGGCCGGGGCTGATCTCGCTCGCCGGGGGGCTCCCCGCCCCGGAGCTCGTGCCCCGCACGGCCTATGCCGAGGCGCTCCGGGAGGTCCTGGCCGGCGACGCATCGGCGCTCCAGTACGGCCAGCCGCACGAGCCGCTCCGGGTGGCGATCGTCGAGCTCATGCGGCAGCGGGGCGTCGACTGCCACCCGCGGCAGATCCTGCTGACGTCGGGGGCCCAGCAGGCGCTGAGCCTGGCCGCCCAGTTGCTGATGGTCCCCGGCGGCCAGGTCCTCATCGAGGACCACGTCTATGCCGGGCTGCGCCAGGCGCTCCTCCCCTACCGGCCGTCGCTCCTGACGGTCCGTACGGACCTCGACGCCGGCATGGACGTCGACGCCGCCGAGGCGCTGCTCGCGCGGGGCGCGCGGCCCGCGTTCCTCTACGCGATCGCCGACACCCACAACCCGTGCGGGGTGCGTCTGGGCCGAGAACGCCGCGCCAGGCTCGTCGCCCTGGCGCGGCGGTTCGGTGTCCCGATCCTGGAGGACGACTCCTACGGGCTCCTGCACTACGACCCGGATCCGCTGCCCGCCCTACGCGCCCTCGATGCCGAGTGGGTGCTCTACGCCGGGACCTTCTCCAAGATCATCGCGCCCGCGCTGCGCCTCGGCTGGCTGGTGCTGCCGCCGCGCCTGGCCTCCGCGGCCGGCGTCCTGAAGGAGGCGGCCGACCTGGAGTGCTCCGGGCTCACCCAGCGCGCCGTGGCGCGATTGCTGGGACGGGAATTCGCGGTGCATCTCGATCGTCTCCGCGCGGGGTACCGGCGCCGGCGGGACGCGTTGCTCGCCGCCCTCGGCGAGCACTTCCCCGAGAGCGCACGCTGGACGCGTCCTCCCGGGGGCTTCTTCGTGTGGGTGGAGCTGCCGCCGGGCCTCGACGGCGACCGGGTGTGCGAGGAGGCGCTGGCCGAGGCCCACGTGGCCGTGTTGCCGGGGTCCGCCTTCGCCGCGAGCGCCGGAGCGCCCGCAAACCGCCTGCGGCTGAGCTTCGCGAGCTGCGCGCCCGACGAGATCCGGACCGCGGTGGAGCGCCTCGGCCGACTGCTCGGACGGAGACTGCACCATGGCTGACCCCTTTCCCATTCGCCGCCTCGACCACCTCGAGCTCTACGTCGGGAACGCGAGACAGGCGGCCGCGTACTACCGGCACGCGTTCGGGTTCCGCGCCACCGCCTACCGCGGCCTCGAGACCGGGTGCCGCGAGGCGACCTCGTACGTGCTGGAGGGCGGCGAGATTCGGCTGGTGCTCACGAGCGGGCTCGCCCCCGGTCACGCCGCGGCCCGGTTCGCCCATGCGCACGGCGACGGCGTGGCGGTCCTCGCGCTCGAGGTGCCCGACGCATTCCGCGGCTTCGCCGAGGCGTGCCGGCGCGGCGCCGCCGCCGCGGAGGAACCGGTCGAGGAGCGCGACGAGCACGGAGCCCTGCGGTCCGCGGCCATCCGCGCCTACGGCGACACCGTGATCCGCTTCGTCGAGCGCGGCGGCTACCGGGGCGCATTCGCCCCGGGCTTCGAGGCCCGGGCCGGCAACGGGCCGCCGGCCGGGGCGGTCGGGCTCGCCGCCGTCGATCACGTCGTGGCCAACGTCGAGCGGGGACAGATGAACCGCTGGGTGCGGTTCCTCGCCGAGACGATGGGATTCAGCGAGCTGCTGCACTTCGACGACGAGGCGATCTCGACCGAGTACTCGGCCCTGATGTCGAAGGTCATGCAGGACGGGGCGGGCCGCATCAAGTTCCCCATCAACGAGCCGGCATCCGGCCGCCGGAAGTCGCAGGTGGCGGAGTATCTCGACTACTTCGGCGGTCCCGGCGTCCAGCACGTCGCCTTCGCCACCGACGACATCGTGGATACCGTCTCGCGAATGCGGGCGCGCGGCGTGGAGTTCCTGTCCGTGCCCGCGGCGTACTACGACGACCTCGCGGCGCGCGTCCCCGCCGTCGGCGAGCGCATCGGAGAGCTCGCCCGCCTCGGCATTCTCGCCGACCGCGACGAGGACGGCCACCTCCTGCAGGTCTTCACCCAACCGGTCCAGGACCGGCCGACGCTGTTCTACGAGGTGATAGAGCGCCGCGGATCGAGCGGCTTCGGACAGGGGAACTTCAAGTCGCTGTTCGAGGCGCTCGAGCGCGAGCAGGCGCGCCGCGGCAACCTGGTCGAGGCGGTGGCGTCGTGAGCTACTACATCCGGCGCGGTGAGGTGCCTCACAAGCGCCACACGCAGTTCCGCCAGCCCGACGGCTCCCTCTACCACGAAGAGGTCATGGGCATCCACGGCTTCGCGGGCATCCAGTCGCTGCTCTATCACCTGCGGCCGCCCACCGCCGTCCAGCGCGTTCTCGACGGCGGCGCCGCCGAGGTGCGCCTGGAGGCACCCGGCACGCTCCGGCACCGTCTGCTCCGGACCGCGACATTGCCGCCATCGGGCGACGCGGTCGACGGAAGGGTGCCGCTGATGGCCAATGCCGATCTGCAGGTCTCCGTCGTCCGGCCGGCGGAACCGATGGCCTACTGGTATCGCTACGCGCACGGAGACGAGCTGATCTTCGTCCACGAGGGAGAGGGAGTCCTCGAGAGCCAGTTCGGTTCGCTGCCCTACCATCCCCACGACTACCTCGTCATCCCCACCGGCGTCCTCTGGCGCATCCTGCCCGACGCGGGGAGCGCCCAGCGGATGCTCGTCGTCGAGTCGGCCGGCGGACACATCGAAGCGCCCGCGCGCTACCGCAACGCGCACGGCCAGTTGGTCGAGAGCGCCCCGTACTCCGAGCGCGACATCCGCCCCCCGGACGCGCTCGAGACGCACGACGAGGAGGGGACGTTCGAGATCCGCGTCAAGGCGCGCGGCCGCGTGACGCGCTGTTTCTACCGCCATCATCCCCTCGACGTCGTCGGATGGGACGGCCACCTGTGGCCCTACGCATTCAACATCGAGGACTTCGAGCCGATCACCGGGCGCGTCCACCAGCCGCCCCCGGTGCACCAGACGTTCGGGGGGCCGGGGTTCGTGGTCTGCTCGTTCGTGCCTCGGCTGTCCGACTACCACCCGCTGGCGATCCCCGCCCCCTACAACCATTCGAACGTCGACTCCGACGAGGTCATCTACTACGTCGACGGCGACTTCCTGTCGCGCCCCGGCATCGAGCCCGCCGCCTTCACGATCCACCCGAACGGCATCCCGCACGGCCCGCATCCCGGCGCCTACGAGGGGTCCATCGGTCGGGAGCGCACGGACGAGCTCGCCGTGATGATCGACACGTTCCGGCCCCTGCGGCTGACCGCCGACGCGGCCGCGCTCGAGGACGAGACCTACCCCGCCGGCTGGTCGCCGGCGTGGCGCGGCGACGAGGGGGAACGACCATGAATGGCAAGCACTTCGAGACGTTCAAGGCGAGCGTCGAGCGCGAGCTCATGCACCACCCGGTGGTGGTCGACAACGCCTACACCGCCTGGTTCGCGCAGGGCCACCTGTCGCTGGACCAGCTCCGGCACTTCACCGTCCAGTTCTCGGTGTTCTCCAACCAGTTCCTGCTCGCCGCCCTCAACCGCGTGATCAACGCCGACACGCTGGAGGCGGCGCGCGAGAGCAAGGAGATCCTGTTGAACGAGCTCGGCGTCATCTACGCCGACCCGGAGCGCCCCAGTGCCGGCGCACCGCCCGCCGACGCCGAACGCGAGGGCGACCCGGCCCTGGTATCGACCACGGGCACCGTCGACGGCGGACGGTTCCGTTTCCGGGCCGCGCACTTCGAGTGGCTGCTCAGGTTCGGCGCCGCGCTCGGCCTCGGATTCGCCGACATGGGCAGGCGCCGCCACGGCGACGCCGGCACGCTGTTCTTCTGCGACGAGCTGTTCCGGCTCTACGGGAGCGGCGACTGCAACGAGGCGATGGGCGCGTCGTTCGCGGTCGAGAACTGGGCCGCGGCCGGGTTCTGGAAGGAGCTGATCCAGGGGCTCGAGCGCGTCAGGGCCGAGCAGGTGCCCGCCCTGCCCCTCGCGTTCTTCACCTGGCACGACAAGCTCGAGGACAACCACCGCGACCACGTCTGGCACGAGCTCCGGCGGTGCTACGACTCGCCGTCGTTCGACGAGGCGGCGTTCCTCGCCGCGGGCGCGACGATGCTGGACGCCGTCCGGACGTTCTGGGTCGGCCTCTACGAGGCGCGGCAGCAAGCGATGGGGTCGGCCCGCCGCTACGCCTCGTCCGGGCGCGGCATGCGGTAGCCGACGCGGCGCTCGGTGAGAATGTAGGTCGGCTGGTCGGTGTCGTCCGCGAGCTTGCGGCGCAGCGGGCGGACGCGATGCCGAGGCGACAGCTCGGCAATTCACAGCCGGAACAACCGGTTGATCTTGATGATGAGAGCGCGGTCCCGCAACCCGGGACGCCCCGGCCGCAGCGTGTCCCGCGCTTCGTTGTAGACGACGAAGAGCTCGCTGCCCGGCTGGTACTCCCAGCGCAGACGCACGTTCGCGCCCAGCGACGCGTTGCTGGAGTTGTACTGCACGAGCGCGCTGACGAACATCAGGGGCGACAGCGTGTACGTGGTCCGGGTCGTCACCAGCTCGGTCGAGAACCGGCCCTGCGGAAGGTCGATCCAGTTGAACGAGACGCTCGGCTCCAGCGACAGCCGCGGCGTGATCTCGAGCCGCCCCCGGGTCAGGTTGACGGTGGTCTTTTCCCCGCCGTAGAACGAGCCCCGCACGACACCGAGCGAGCCCGCGAACGGCCGCTGTCCGCCGAGCGCGAAGCTGACCTCCACCTGCTGGAAATCGTAGCCGTCGACCGGCAGCACGACCCCCGGCGCGATCCGGAACGGCTGCTTCAGGAACTCGTAGCTGCGGGTATAGAAGACATCGAATCGGTCGCTGTTCTCGAACTCGATGCCGAAATTGGCAATCTGCTCGCGCGTCTCGAGCAGGCCGGCGCGATCCGCAACATGGTCGACGCGGGCCTCCCAGGTCAGTTGCCGGATCGCCTCGATGGTCGCGGGCCGCGGGCTGAAGCGCAGGGCGCCGAAGCTGCCCTCGAAGTCGTCCCGACGCAGGAACCCGATCTCCGGATTGAATCCGCGCCCGACCACGAGCCGCTCGAGCCGCACGCCGTAGCGGTCGCCGGCGTAGTCGAGCTGCGCCCGGTAGCTGAGCTCGTCCTCCATCCCGGCGGTCGCGGTGCGCGCCCAGTAGGTATTGATGTTCAGGTCGTCGTAGAACGAGAACGTCCCGTCCACGCCGTACGTGTCGTTCGCCCCCGGGCCCCGGCGCGAGACCGAGCGCCGGGCCGCCAGGGCCCCGATGCTGCTGCGTCGCAGCACGTCGCGCTTGAGGCGCACCACCGAGAAGTCCGTGGCGACCGTGTCCGTCCGGGGCTCGTTCCCGGTCCGGATGTGCAGCGCGCCGACGCTGAACGGGCCGACCCGGCCGGTCAGCCGCCCGCCCGCCTCCATCGGCACCTCGGCCGCGACGCCGCCGCGCTCCTCCAGGCCGATGCGGCGGCTGTAGAACAGAATCGGCACGTTGACGCCGGCGGCCCCGAACAGGTTGCCGGCCGCTCCGCCGAACGCGAACACCCCCTGGTTCTCCAGAAAGAACTCGCGCTTCTCGGGATAGAACAGGCCGAAGCGCGTGAGGTTGACCTGCTGCTCATCCACTTCCACCTGGGCGAAGTCGGTGTTGACGGTGGCGTCCGCGACCAGGTTTTGCGTCAGCGCGTACTTCACGTCGAGCCCGGCCTCGGCGTGCAGCGCGTTCGAGAGCGCTGGCACGACGCCGCGATCGGTCGTCAGGTCCCCGATGGCGTACGGCTTGATCTCGAGCACGCGCCCGCCGTCGTCGGGCGCCTCGATGCCGACGACGGTCGCGGCCTGCGATATCAGCATGATGCCGCGCGAGATGGGCAGGGGCACGAGCGACGACAGCTCGTTCTTCCAGCGGACCTGGCGGGTGAGGCTGAACCCCCACACCTGCGCGCGGCCCGGGCGGTAGCGCAAGGACTTGAACGGAATCGCCGACTCGAACGTCCACCCGCCCGCGAAGCGGCCCGCCCGCACGGACCAGATGGGATTCCAGTCGGCGGTGTAGTCGCGCTCGTCGGTGATCTGCCCGTCCATCCGGCCGCCGAGCGGATTGACCGTCAGGTTGATGCCGTTGCGGCGGTCGTAGAAGGTGTCCAGCACGATGTCGATGTACTCGTTCTGGGCGATGTTGAAGCTGTCGCGGCGCAGCTCGTTGGCGATCCAGCGCGACTCCGGCGCCGAGTCCCAGCAGCGACCGCTGATGTAGACGTTGTCGTCGTCGAACGCCAGCCACACCTCGGTCCGTTCGGTGGCGGGCGCGCCCTCGATCGGCTCGATCTGCACGAAGTCGGTCAGACCCGGTACGTCCCGGTAGAAAGGTTCGTCCAGCGTTCCGTCGATGTCCAGGGGCTCGGTGAGGCGGACGGCCCGGATGGTCATGCGGCCGGCGGCGTCGCGCGTGAAGACGGCCGGCGGCTCCGGCGGCGGCGGGCCCTGGAGGACCGCCGGGAGCTCGGCGCCGTCGGCTGCGGCAGGCGGCTGCGCCGCCAACCGCCGCGCAGCCG
>JAPOVI010000072.1 GCA_026708265.1 Acidobacteriota bacterium | reverse complement strand
TTGCGCGAAGACGCCTTCAACGCCGTGACCGAGCGCGATATGTCTTTCTATGATACGGCGGACGCCACATCAAGTACGACGAGCTGACGCCGTTCGCCAACCTGCACCTGACGCTGCTCGACGACGTCGGCGTGCACCTCGACGACTTCGCCGACAGCACCGGGCGGGCCGGCGAGGTGGTCGAGCCGCTCACGTTGTAGGCGGGTGCGCAAGAGGACCGCAACCGGCGGAAGTTGGGGCTGCCGGCCTCGCGTGGCCGGCAGCCGTGGCGTGCGCCATTGGGCACCGGGCGAGCCGTCAGGCGACGAACGGTGGGCTACGACCTGCAGGACGCGGCCGCCCGAAGAGTGCCGGCGCTCGCTCGCCGCAGGTCCGCGTCGAACGTGCCGAATCGACGTTCGCCCGATCGAGTGCGTACGTTCACATCGAGTGCGTGCGTTCACGATGGCGGCGCAGCCGCTCCCGACGATTCGCGTCCGTCCTGAGGGGAGAGTCCAGATGCACCGTCCGATCCTGCCGTTGGTCGCGTTTCTGTTGGTGGCCTTCGCGCCGGCCGGGGGCGTCGCGGCGCCGCCCGAGGCAGCCGACGCCAGTCTGATCGACGCGATCCGAGCTGCGGATGCGGCGGGCGTGCGCGTGGCCATCGAGCGCGGGGCCGATGTCGTGGCCGCCGACCCGGACGGCACGACGCCGATCCACTGGGCGGCGCACTCGGACGACCCGGCGATTGTCGAGCTGCTCCTCGCCGCGGGAGCCGATCCGCAGGCCGCGAACCGGTACGGGGTGCGGCCGATCGCGCTGGCCTGCACGAACGGGAACGTTGCCATCGTCGAGTTGCTGCTCGACGCGGGGGCGAACCCCGACACGGCGCTGGCCGAAGGCGAGACGGCGCTCATGACCGCGGCGCGCACCGGGGCGCTCGACGTCGTCCGGCTCCTGCTGGACCGCGGCGCCGACGTGAACGCGGCGGAGACCTGGCGGGGGCAGACGGCTCTCATGTGGGCGGCCGCCGAGGGGCACGCGCACGTGATCCCGACGATGCTCTCGCACGGCGCGGACGTGGCGGCGCGTTCCAGGAAGGGCTGGACGCCGCTGCTGTTCGCCGTGCGCGAGGGGCGCATCGACGTCGTTCAGACCCTGCTCGAGGCCGGGGCGGGCGCCGAGGAGGCGCTGCCGGTCACCGAGGAGACGCGCCGGGGAGGTACGAGCGCCGAACGGGCGGCGACGGGGCTGAACGCATTCCTGCTCGCGGCCGCGAACGCGCACTACGACGTGGCCGCGCTGCTCGTCGACCGCGGTGCGGACGTGAACGTCGCCTCCCGCGGCTGGACCGCGCTCCACCAGGTGTCGTGGGTGCGCAAGTCCGGGATTGCAGGCAGCAACAACCCGCCGCCCCCGGGCTCCGGCAGCATGACGAGCCTGGAGTTCGTGCGGAAGCTGGTCGCCGCAGGGGCCGACGTCAATGCCCGCGTGACGCGCCGGCCGCCGGCCGGCATCACCCGGCTCAACTTCCTCGGCGGCACGCCGTTCCTGCTCGCGGCCCGCACCGGGGACGCCGATCTGATGCGGCTGCTCGCCGAGCTCGGCGCCGATCCGCTCCTGCCGAACGAGGATGGCACCACCCCGATCATGGTCGCGGCCGGCGTGGGGACGTCATCGCCCGGCGAGGATCCCGGAACGGAGCCGGAGGTCCTGGAAGCCGTGCGGGTGGCCCTGGAGCTGGGCGGCGATCTGAACGAGGTCGACGATAACGGAGAGACCGTCATGCACGGGGCGGCCTACAAGCATCTCCCCGGGGTGGTGGCGTTCCTGGCCGAGGCCGGGGCCGACATCGACGTCTGGCACCAGCCGAACTCGCGCGGCTGGACGCCGCTGGAGATCGTGGCCGGCGTGCACCGCGGCATGAACATCCAGAGCAGCCCCGTGACGGCCGACGCCGTTCGCGCCGCGATGGAGGCCGCCGGCGTCACTCCGCCGTTGGCCGGCCAGTAGTGCCTGACCGAACCTGATTCTCCAGGCGGCCGAGGAACTGCACGAGGTCGCCAGGGCCATCAGTAGCGGCCTGGTGGACCCGCTTCAGGTCCAGCGACTCGTAGGCGTGCGCCACCAGGTTGCGGAATCCGGCCGCCCGCACGAGGCGGTCGGCGAGTGCGTTCTCGATGATCCCTGCGTTCTGGAGGCGCCGGAACGCGTCTGCGTAGCTGCCGGGAGTGCCCAGCCGCAGCGCGAGGCAGGCGCCCATCGCCACGTCGATCACGATCTGCGTGGCCTGCCAGAGATGGAGTACGACGGCGTCCGAGGCGTCGGTCGCGGGCTCGAAGTCAGCGGGCGATGACGGCAGGCGGTCCGCCACTCGCGCCAGATGCCGCTCCACGGCCATGGTGCGCTCGGCCAGCACGGCCCGGTCGAGAACGCTCACGGCCGGAGGCTCTCCAGGATCTCGTCGTACCCGCGCTCGAAGGTCGGCGCGTTGTCGCACCAGAAGCGCACCGCTTCGAGGCGGAACCGGTCGAACGCCTCGGCCTCGGACTCGTGCAACAGCACTCCGTCGCGTGCGGCCCGATAGCGCAGCAGACCGCCGGCTCGCCGGAGATCCACCAGGTCGACCCGATCGTCCGCGAGCGCCTCCACCAGGCCGGCGAGCAACCCGGGAACGTCGGCGGCCGCGTCCGCCAGGTAGCCGAAGTCCCAGTCCGCACCGGATCGCGAGTCGCCCCGCGCCCGTGAACCGAACAGGATGAGGAGGTCCAGCCCGACCGTCGCCCCGGCCGCCGAGGCCACCCCATCGAGCACCGGTTTCGCAAGCGCGCGGTCCATGCCGGCATCGTACACCGGCAGGGTGGGCCGGCCTCGGCTCCGGCTCCGGGACCGGCTCCGGGACCGGCTCCGGCTCCCAGGACCGTCACGTCCTGCCGGGACTCACCGAGGTTCCATCCCAGCGCGGGTCCGGCCTGCCGGGTGAGAGACTCAGACGAGACTGCCGAGCAGCGTCAGCGCCGGGGCGACGCGGATGCCGTCGCGGTTGACGTAGTCCTTCGTTCCGGTGGCCGAGATCTGCCACGCGTCGCAGTCGGGGAAGCGCACCTTGAAGTAGCGCAGACCCTTGTCGACGGGTGCGTCGGCCCACTTGCATTCGACGCAGCGCAGCGGCCGCCGCCCGTCCACGATAAGGAAGTCGACCTCGCGGCCGTCCGTGTCGCGAAAGTAGCGCAGCTCCACGTCGCGCCCCCGCGTGTCCTGCTGGTGGTGCACCCACTTCAGTAGATGGCAGGCGACGAGGTTCTCGAAGCGCGCCGCCTTGTCCGGCACCACGGACCAGTCGACGTGATAGTGCTTCTGTTCCTTCTTGACGGCGCGGACGGTCGGCGCCCCGAACGGCGGGAGCCGGAAGATCGCGTACAGGCGTTCGAACACCTGCAACCAGGCGGCGGCGGTCTGGTGGCTGACCTGCAGATCCTCCCGAATCGCGTTGATCGACAGGGGCGAGCCGACCAGCTCGGGCAGGCGCAGCATCAGCAACTCCAGCGTGCCCAGGTCCTGGACGCGTTCGAGCGCGGTGACTTCCTCGCGGATCAGCAGCGTGCGGTGCTGTCGCGACCACCGG
Organism: Acidobacteriota bacterium; assembly: GCA_026708265.1. Classification (GTDB taxonomy): domain Bacteria; phylum Acidobacteriota; class Vicinamibacteria; order Vicinamibacterales; family UBA8438; genus JAGWAJ01. The sequence goes on along the minus strand of JAPOVI010000072.1, from coordinate 6,214 downwards.
CGCGCCTCCACCTGCGAGCTGCGCAGGTACGGTTCCGGGAAGCCGCCGAGGGTCAGCAGGTCGCGGAGCTCGGCCGGCGTTCGCAGGCCCAGCTCGGCGGCCGACAGCGGGTGCAGGCGCAGGAGGTGGTAACGTCCCTGCAGCGAGTCGCCGCCGAAGCGGTACAGGTCGAGGCGCGCGCTGCCGGTCACCAGGATGCGCATCCCGTGTCGGCGGGTTTCACGGGCGTCGTAGAGCCCCTTCAGGTAGTTGCGCCAGTCGCGGTACTTGTGGATCTCGTCGAAGACCCAGAGGCCGGTTGCCGGGAGCTCACGGCGCAGGATGCGCTCGCGGTCCTCGGCGACGTCCCAGTTGAGATAGCCGGCCCCGGCTCCCGGCAGCGTCCGGGCGAGCGTGGTCTTGCCGACCTGGCGGGGCCCGGCGACGAAGACCATCTTGCTCGCCAGATCGCGCTCGATCTGGTCTGCCAGATACCTTGGACGGGCCGCCACGCGGGCACCGTATCAGTATTTTGGGGCCTGGTCCAAATTACTCATGAGTATTCTGCAGCGCGACAGAAGAATCGGCCGTCGCACGCCGGGCCGCCGGGGAGGAGAAGCCGCGTGCCTTCAGCGAGAGGTCAGCCGTGTCCAGCGGAGGGCTGTGACCGTTTCCCGGCCCTCCCCGTCCGTTCCCACGGGGGGCCGCAGCGTCAGGTGGGTGTCGCTCAGCTCGTAGTACCGCCGGGCGTCCGAGCCGGCGCCCCGCGGGTTCCCGCTTCCGACGAGGTGGTGGATCAGGTATCCCTGGTCGCGCGGTCCCGGGCAGGTGATGCAGCCTGCGACCTCGTTCACCTCGTACGGACCGAAGTAGCTGACGTAGCTCTCGGTGAGGCGGAGCGCCTCGTCGGCGGTCGGCGCCTCGCCGGCGAACGGCGCGCGGCCGGGTCGCGCGAGATGCACGGACATGTGCCCGGAGGGCGAGTAGAGGAGGTAGCCGGTCTCGAACTGGTCGACGTCGACCGCGAACCCGTCGGTGGTGTGGCGGGAGACGACGTCGATGCGGTACGCGCCGAAGAGCTGGCGATGCGTGTCCGTCGTTTCCGAAGCGGGCAGGTCCGGCTGCCGCACCCAGGTCAGCGAGATCGACGAGCCGTCCGCGGCGGCCGGCGGCTGCAGGGTCAGGCGGTCCTCGGCCAGGGTGTAGAAGCGCAGGTAGTCGGCGCCGACGCCGCGGGGATCGAGGCTTCCTTCCAGGTGATGCGTGACGGCGCCCTGGGTGTCGTCGACGCTGAATCGCCCGAAGTACGACGTGTAGCCGCCGAACTGCGCAAGCGCCTCGTCCGCCGTCGGTCCGCCCGCCGAGTACGGCTCACGGTCGGGGCGCATGAGCGTCACGCCCATGTGCCCGGAGGCATCGTAGATGAGGTAGCCGACGCGATCCTCGACGGCCGGCGCGAGCGGGTTGCCGTCCGCGTCCCGCCGTTCGATGCGGGAGAGCGACCAGGCGCCGACGAGCTGCCGCTCCGACGCGGAGAGGATCTCCGGGGCCGAGGCCCCGTTGGGGGCAGAACTCGACGGGCCGTCGGATCCGCCGCAGGCGGCGAAGGCCGTTACGAGCCCCAGGACCGCGAATGGCCGAGCGCAGCGACTGGACATCTCAACCGACCCTACGGCGTGCAGGCCGGCGACAGGCTCGCCACCGCGGTGACGTTGATCGCGTCGGTCGCGCCGGCGTCCGCCCGCCGGATCAGGAACCCCTTGGCCTCGACCCGATGGCCGGCGTAGGGATCGGGGCTGGGGAAGACGTACATCAGCTCGAAGGTGTTGCCTCCGAGCGGCATCGCACGCGTCAACTCCAGGATGTCGCCGGCCGAGGCGTCGGGGTCGCGGGTGCGGATCGGCTCGCTCCCGTCGGTCACGAACCAGGTGGTCTCCTCGCGCGACAGGCAGCCGACCACCTGCACCATGGCGAAGTTCGGGACGGCGTCGGGGCCGTCCGCGCCGTACACCAGCACATCTCCCGCGCGAGCGGCGGTCAGCTCGCTCTCCCCGCGCGGGAAATCGTTCGCCGCGAGCACGTAGGCGATGATGTCGACGTAACCGGCTTCGCCGAGGCTGCCCGCGGCGCCCGGCGGCATCGTCCGGGCGCGGGTGAGGACCCCGTCCAGCTTCAGCCCGCCCCAGTCGCGAATGAAGCTCTCCCCGGCCAGCGGCCGCGCGTTCGCGCCGGACAGATCGTCGCCGTGGCACCGCGCGCAACTCGCCTCGTAGAGCTGCCGGCCGCGCTCGGCCTGCGCCTCGGAGTAGACGCCGTCCCAGACCGACGGCTCGTCCGCGCCCTGCGCGCCGGCCGGCGCAGCTCCGCCGGCCGCGACAGCGAAGACCGCGGCTGCTGCGAGGGTCGCGCCCCCGGACACCCGCCGCCGCGCGCCGCGTTCCGCGCCCCGAGACCCGAAGCCGTTTACCCGCATGGCTGCGTCTGCCTCCCCGGCGATGCGAGCGCGTTCCCCACGCTCCAGCCCCCGCGGTCAGTGCCGCCCGATCCTTCGAAGGTGCCGTGTCCGGCCCCCGGCTCCCACCGCCCCAGGAGCTCGCGCCGCGGAACTCGCGCCGTCGCGTTCTACGGCGCCTGCTCCTAGTCGAGCGTCCAGAGCGTCAGCGTCGATACGTCCTTGATGAACAGGCGGTTGCCCGACAGGGTCGGCTGCGTCCAGGTCTCGCTGTCGGCCACCTCGTAGCGCTGGACGGGTGTGAACGCGGCGCGGCTGTGGGCGATGACGACCAGCTCGGCGTCGTCCTCGAGAGAGAGGATCGTATCGCCCGAGCGCAGGATCGACGCGTTCTCCGCCTGGCGGGGCGCGCTGGTCCACAGCACCTCGCCCGTATCGAGGTCGAGGCCGAAGTACTGCCCGCTGTTCAGGTGCGAGAGCCCGTAGAGGACGCCGTCGTTGACGACGCCGTTCGTCATGTGGAGCGAGACCTCGTCCGTGTGCCAGACGTCCTCGGTCGTCCAGCCGTCCGACCCCGGGGCGACGCGGAACGCGGTCACGCCGTTGCCGCGCCCGTTCTGGATCACCATGTCCCGGTAGAGGATCGGCGTCTGGGACGTCGTCAGGGAGCGCGTCACGAACGGCCGGCTCCAGAGGAGCGCGCCGGTCTCGAGCGACACGCCGACGAAGTGCTCCTGCGTGAAGACGACCACCTGCCGCGTCCCGCCGAGCTCGAACAGCATCGGCGAGCCGTAGGCGGGCCCGTCGCCGTCCCAGCTCCAGCGGACGGCCCCGGTCGCCACGTCGAACGCGGTCAGGGCGCCGTCGTCGTGGCCGCCGACGTGGACGATGACGAGATCGCCCACCACGAGCGGCGACATCGAGGTGTGGAACAGCGGCACGACGCCGGTGCCGGGAAACTGCCAGAGCTGCTCGCCGGTCTCGGCGTCGAAGGCGGTGACGGAGCCGGTCATCCCGTGGGCGAAGAGGCGCCCGCGGTCGAAGGTCGGGGTCGACTTCGGCCCCGCCCGGTGCCGCGCCGTCGACGGGTTCATGTCGAACGGCGCCGGGTAGCTCGTCCGCCATACCGTCTCGCCGGTGGCGGCGTCGAGCGCCGTCATGACCTCGTCCTCGCCCTGCCGTGTGAACAGGTAGCTCCGGTCCCCGATCAGCACGGGAGCGGCGTAGCCCAGTCCGATCTCCACCGACCAGTGGCGCTGGAGGGCGTCGGGCCAGCTCGCCGGCACGTCGAACGCTGCCACGACCCCGTCGCGGGCCGGGCCGCGCCACTGCGGCCAGTCCTGGGCCGCCGCGCCCGCCGCGGCGCCGAACACCATCGCCAGCGCCCCGGTCACCACCAACGCGCGCGAGAGAAGTCTCATCGTTACCTGCTCCAGATTCTCGAGGGCGTCACGCTTCGGAGCGCCTATTGTACGTCGGCCCGCCTCGCCCCGCCCACGCCCCGTGCAACGGGCGTGCCCGGCCCGGGGTCGGCAGTGGCGGAATCCGGTGCAACCGTGCAGAATGGCGGTACGAGGCGTCGTCAGGCCCCGGACACGGGAGGAGAGGCATGAAGCGGCAGTGGCGATGGCATTGGCTCCCATTCACGGTCGTGGCGGTTCTGGCCGCATCGCCCGGCGCGGCGCAGCCGCAGGAAGCCGGGGTACAGGAGGACTTGCGGGGTGTGGTGCGGAGCCCGGCCGGCCCCGAGGCCGGCGTGTGGGTGATCGCCGAGACGGACGACCTCGATACGCTGTTCCGGAAGATCGTCGTCACGGGCGACGACGGCCGCTTCCTCGTGCCCGATTTGCCGGCCGCCGCGGCGTACCGCGTCTGGGTCCGCGGCTACGGGCTGGCCGACTCCGCGCCGGTCATCGCGCGGGCAGGGGAGGCCCTGACGCTCGAGGCCGTGCCGGCCGCGACGCCGCAGGAGGCGGCCGCCATCTACCCGGCCAACCACTGGTACTCGCTGCTCGAGCCGCCGGCGCCGGAGGAGTTCCCCGGGACGGGACCGGAGGGCAACGGCATCCCGACCGCGCTCCGCAGCCAGGCGGCGTGGGTCGACGTCACGAAGCAGGGCTGCCAGCTCTGCCACCAGATGGGCAACCGGTTCACGTTCGACGTGAGCCAGCTCGACGGGTTCGACTCGACAGCCGAGGCCTGGGACCACCGCATCACGTTCGGGCAGCGCGGGGCGCAGATGAGTGGCGTGATGAACCGCTTCGGGCGCGAGCGCGGGCTCGCGATGTTCGCGGACTGGACCGACCGCATCGCCGCGGGCGAGGTGCCGGAGGCTCCGCCCCGGCCGCGCGGCGTCGAGCGCGGCCTCGTGCTGACCATGTGGGAGTGGGCGGGGGAGGCCTCCTACGTCCATGACGAAGTCACGACCGACAAGCGGCAGCCGACCGTGAACGCCAACGGGCTGGTCTACGGCGTCTCGATTACCGAGGACACGCTGGTCGTTACCGACACGGCGCGGCATACATCAAGGGAGTTGGCGATTCCGCTCCGCGAGCCGCGGGAGAACGTGCCGTCGATGTTCCCCACCGCGCCCGGCTTCGAGCCGTCGCCGTACTGGGGGGACGAGATCATCTTCGACGCCCCCGCCAACCCGCACAACCCGATGATGGACGCCCGGGGGCGCGTCTGGATGACCTCCACCATCCGCCGGCGCGACAACCCCGACTGGTGCAAGGAGGGCTCCGCGCATGCGTCGGCGCAGTACTTCCCGGTGCCCCGCAGCGGGCGCCAGGTATCGGTCTACGATCCGGCGTCGGAGACCTTCACGCTGATCGACAGTTGCTACGGCACGCATCACCTGCAGTTCGCCGAGGACGCCGCCGACACGCTGTGGTTCAGCGGCGACCCGAACGTCGTGGGCTGGCTCGACACGCAACTGTACGATGCAACCGGCAACGAGCAGGCTTCTCAGGGGTGGTGCCCGACCGTCATCGACACCAACGGCGACGGCCGGATCACGCGGCCGTGGAACGAGCCGGGGGAGGAGGCGGATCCGGCGCGCGACACCCGAATCGCCGGCTTCGCCTACGGGATCATCGCCAACCCGGTGGATCAGTCCGCCTGGGTCGCCCGCACGGGACCGTTCCCCGGGCGCCTCGTGCGCCTCGACCGCGGCGACAACCCGCCGGAGACCTGCATTGCCGAGGTCTACGAGCCGCCGTCCATCGAGAACCCGAACGTCGATCCCGCGCAGACGGGCCATGCGCCGCGCGGCGTCGACGTCGACCGCAACGGCATCATCTGGACGGCACTCTCCGGCAGCGGCCACATGGCCAGCTTCGACCGCAGCCAGTGCCGCGTGCTCAACGGACCGGAGGCGACGGGCCAGCACTGCCCCGAGGGCTGGACCCTGTACCCGACGCCGGGGCCGCAGATGCGGGGCGTGGCCGACTCCGGGAGCGCCGACTACCACTACTACAACTGGGTGGATCAGTTCGACACGCTCGGGCTCGGGCCGAACGTGCCGATCGCGCCCGGCTCGGGATCCGATTCGCTGCTGGCGCTCCTGCCGGAGACCGGCGAGTGGGTCGTGCTGCGCGTGCCGTATCCGCTCGGCTTCTTCGCCCGGGGACTCGACGGGCGCATCGACGACCCCGACGCGGGGTGGAAGGGGCGCGGCCTCTGGGCCAACTACGGGTCGAACCTGAACTGGCACATCGAGGGCGGCAAGGGCCGGCGGAGCTCGATCATCCACTTCCAGCTCCGGCCGCACCCCCTCGCGGA
>JAPOVI010000245.1 GCA_026708265.1 Acidobacteriota bacterium | reverse complement strand
TGACGCTGGTCGTCGCCATGGCCGCGGGTCTCGTCCTGCTGCTGGCCCTCGCGGCGGCGGCGGCGCCGGCCGGGGGCCAGGCCGGACCCGCGCCGGAGTCGTACCTCGCGACGACGCCGCTCGAGGCCGAGTTGCAGCGCGAGCTGGTCTGCACCTGCGGCGACTGCCCGCACTACACCCTCGCGGACTGCCGCTGCTCGTCGCCGCCCCGCTGGATCGCGCGCGCGGACGGCTCCCAGCAGCTCGTCGCGGCGGGGGCGGAGTACATGCGGGGCCAGCTCCGGGAGCAGATCGAGGCGGGGCGCGACCGCCGCCAGATCCTCGACTACTTCATCGCGACCTACGGCAGCCAGGAGCCGCTCGGGGCTCCGCTCGACGAGGGGTTCAACCGCTTGGCGTGGCTCCTGCCGTACCTCATCGGCGCCGGTTGCCTGGTCGGCGTCGGGTCGCTGGCCGTTCGCTGGTCACGCCGGGACGCGCCCGCCGAAGAGGCGGCGTCACTGCCCGAGGCGGAGGACGCCGAGCTCGATGCGCGCCTGGACGATGAGCTCCGAGACCTCGACTGAAGGCGGCTCGTTCCGTCCCTGGCACTTCTTCGCCCTCGCCGGTCTGGCCGGCGCGACCGTCGCCGTGTACTACGCCACGCCTCCCGACGCGGCGGCCCTCGTTCTGCTCGTGGCCGTCGTCGGCTCCGTCGCCTACGTGGGGTACGCCGCGTGCGGCTTCCTCCTGCCCCTGGTCACGTCCCGGCCGGTGGACCGCACGGAGATGGTCGGCGGGCGCACGCGGGCGGCCCTCGACCGCGAGAAGACGCTGGTCCTGCGCTCGATCAAGGAACTCGAGTTCGATCGGGCGATGGGCAAGGTGTCCGACGCGGACTTCCACGAGATGGGCACACGCCTGCGGGCGCGGGCCAAGCGCCTGCTGCAGCAGCTCGACGTCGAGGGCGCCGGCTATCGCGACCGGATCGAGCGGGAGCTGGCCGCGCGCCTGGCGGAGGCGGACGTCCCGCGTCCCGCCGCGCCGGCCCGCCGCGCCTGCACCCGATGCGGGACGAGCAACGAGCCGGACGCGAAGTTCTGCAAGGGTTGCGGAGCGAGCCTGAGCAGCGGCCCGGCGGGACCCTCGCCGGCGCCCCCATCCCTGTCCGTGGCCGAGCCGTGACCTGCGATCCCCACTCCGCCCGGCGTGCTCCGCGGTCGGGGGCGGCCCGCGTGGCCGGCGCCTGCGCCGCGTTGCTCGTCCTCGCGGCAGCGGTCCCGCCCGCCGCGGCCCAACCCGATCCGCGGCAGATGTCCGGCATCCCGCTCCCGGATCCGAGCCTGCCCGCCGGGACCGTATCGGTGCGCGTCATCCGAGGGCAGATGACGAACAACGTCCCCGACCAACCCGTGGAGCTCCGGGTCGGAGACGCGGTGGAGGTGGTCCCCACCGACGCCGACGGGCGGGCCACGTTCGTTGCGCTCTCCCCGGGCGCGACCGCGACCGCCGCCACGGAGCTGGACGGTGTTCGCCTGCAGTCGCAGCCGTTCGCCGTTCCCGCGAACGGCGGCACCAGGCTCCTGCTCGTCGGCTCGAGCGGAGGGGGCGTGGACCCGGCCGCGGAGGTCGAAGCGGGCGACGTCACGTTCGGGCCCGACTCGCGGCTTGCCGTCGAGCTGGGCGAGGAGTCGCTCACGGTCTTCTACTACCTGGACGTCCTGAACGGCGGTGCGGCTCCGGTCGACCCCGGAGAGCCGATCCGGCTCACCCTGCCGGCGGGCGCGCAGGGTGCGACCGCGCTGGGCGAGTCCGCCCCGAACACACGCATCGAAGGGGCCATCGTCTCGCTGCCCGGGCCCTTCCGCCCCGGGGTAACGCCGCTGCGCGTAGCCTTCGTCCTGCCCTACTCGGGCGACCGCATCGCGATCGCGCAGCCGCTGCCGGTCGACCTCGAGGGCCTGCTGCTGGTGGTGGAGAAGCGGGGCGAGATGAACGTCGCGTCGGACCAGATCTCCCGCCGCGCGGACATGGGCCCGGACACCATCGGGGGGGACACGACGTACATCTTCGGCGCCGGACCGCGCGTGCAGGCAGGCACCCCCGTCGGGTTCGAGATCAGCGGTCTGCCGCACCACAGCCGGACCCCGTCGATGCTCGCCCTCAGCCTGGCCGCGGTGATGCTGTTCGCGGGGGTCTGGGGTGCGGTGAGCACGAGCGGCGACGAAGCGGGCGGCGAGCGCCGGCGACGCCTCGAGGCCCGGAAGGACAAGCTCTTCCGCGACCTCGTCACGCTGGAGCGGCAGCGGGGTGCCGGACGCATCGGAGCCACCAAGTACGCTTCCCGTCGGGGCACGCTCGTCGCTTCCCTCGAGGGCGTCTACCGCGAGCTGGACGCCGACCTCGCCCCCGTGGTGCTCAGTCCGTCGCGCCGGCTCGGCAAGCGTCCGGCAGCGGCGGGATCGTCGGGCGCCGCGGGATGAGCGCGACGCCGGCAGCAGACGACCCGTTCGACTTCGAGCAGGTCACGGTCCGCAACGTCTCCCGCCACTACGGCCGCCGCCGGGCGTTGACGCGCGTCTCGCTGACCCTGCGCCGCGGAGAGGTCGTCGGCCTGCTCGGGCCGAACGGTGCCGGCAAGTCGACGCTGCTCGGCCTGCTGGCGTCCCTGATCGCCCCGTCGGCGGGGACCGTGCGCTACGGCGATCGCACCGCCGATGCGGCCGGGGCGCTCCTGCGGGGTCGCCTGGGGCTCCTCTCGCACGAGCTCCGCCTGTATCCGGAGCTGACGGCGCGCGAGAACCTCGACTTCTTCGCGGGGCTCTACGGCCTGCCCGGCGCGGCGGCGCGCGTGTCGGCGGCGCTCGAACGCGCCCGGCTGGCCGACCGCGCCGGCGACACGGTGCAGGGCTTCTCGCGCGGCATGCGCCAGCGGCTGGCGCTGGAGCGCACGCTGCTCCACGACCCCCGCCTGGTGCTGCTCGATGAACCTTTCACGGGGCTCGACGAGGGCTCCTGCCGCGCCCTGGCGTCCCGGCTGCGCGATCTGCGCTCCGCCCGGCGCATGGTCCTCGTCGCAACGCACGATCTCGACATCATCGACGGGATCGTCGACCGCGCCGTCGTGCTGCGCCGGGGGCGCGTCGGCTCGCTCGCGGAGACGGGCGGCACGCTGCGCGAGCGCTACCGCGCGGCGCTCGCCGAGTGAGCCATGGGCGAGTTCTTCCGCGTCGCGTGGCTCGTGATGCGCAAGGACCTGCGGGTCGAGCTCCGCAGCCGGGAGCTGGTCTACACGACGGTCTTCTTCGCGACCTCGTGCGTGCTCGTCTTCTCGTTCGCGTTCGTGCGCGAGGGGCGGCCGCTGGCGGGGGTGGAGGCCGGCATCGTCTGGGTGGCGCTCGCCTACGCGGGCCAGCTCGCTCTCGGACGGGCGTTCGAGCGGGAGCTGGGGCAGGACGCGTTGCGCGCGCTGCTGCTGGCGCCGGTGGAGCGGTCGGCGATCTTCGTCGGCAAGCTGGCCGGCATCGTGCTGCTGATGGCGATCGTCGAGGTGGTGGTGGTCTTCCTCGTCACGCTCTTCTTCTCCTCCGCCCTGCTCGAGCAGGCGTTCTGGCTGGCCGCGCTCCTCGTCGCGGCAACCGTCGGCTTCGCTGCGGTGGGAACGCTCTTCGCGGCGATGCTGGCGCGCAGCCAGAGCCGCGCCGTGCTGCTGCCGGTGCTGCTCTACCCGGTCACGATCCCCGTGCTCGTCGCCGGCGTGAGCGGCACGATCGCCCTGCTGGCGGCAGAGCCGAACCTCGACCAGGCCCGCTTCTGGCTGGCGCTGATCGCCTTCTTCGACGTCGTGTTCCTGACCCTCACGCTTTGGACATTCGAGCCGCTCATGGCAGAATGACACGCATGCGGAACCGCCTCCAGACCACCTGGCTGGGTGCCGCGGTGGTCCTCTTCGCGACCGCCCCCGTGTTCATCGCCTTCGCTCCGAACGAGGCCACGATGGGCCCCATCGCGAAGATCTTCTACTTCCACGTCCCGGCCTGGTTCGTGATGTTCGCGGCCGTCTTCGTGTGCGGGATTGCGAGTGCCGTCTACCTGTTCACGGAGCGGCCGCGGGCCGACCGCCTCGCGGTCTCCGCGGCGGAGCTGGCGGTGCTTTTCGGCCTGATGGGGCTGACGACCGGCCCGCTCTGGGGACGGGTGTCGTGGGGTGTCTGGTGGCAGTGGGACGTCCGGCTGACCACGGCCCTGATCCTCGAGCTCACGTTCCTCGCCTACCTGCTGCTGCGCCGCTACGGCGGGCCCGGCTCGGAGAAGCTGTCGGCCGGACTGGCGCTGTTCGGCATGGCCAACGTGCCGTTCGTCTACGTGTCGGTCAACTTCTGGCGCACGATCCATCCCGAGACCACGGTCGTGCCGACGTTGCAGATGTCGATGGCCGGCCCGTTCTGGTGGTGCGTGGCCGCCTACTTCGCGCTGTTCCTCGTCATGCTGGACGGACGGCGGCGCCTGGAGGAGCAGCGTGCAGCGGTCGACAGGCTGCGGCTGGCGTATGACGACGACTGACGAACGCGATGCGCGCCGGGCGGGTGCCCGCCGCGCCGGGGGAGCGGCGACCGCCGGCCCGTGCCTCCGTGGCTGGATCGTGGTGGGGGCGGTCGTGGCCTCGCTGGCGGCTCCCGGCGCTTCTCCCGCCGCCGCGGCCATGCTGCCGTCGCAGCCGCCCGTCGAGGAGTTCGTGCCGATCGACCAGTTGCCCGAAGAGGACCGGCTGCCCGCGGCGCCGTTCCTGATCGCCGCGTACTCGATCGTCTGGATCCTGGCGTTCGGCTACTTCTGGTCCCTCGCGCGCCGCATGGAGGTGGTGGAGCGCGATCTCGCCGGACTGGCCCGGCGCGTCGGCGACGGTGGCGACGAGGAGCAGCCCTAGATGTTCGACATGACGGCCGGTCACTTCGTCTTCATCCCGGCCGTGCTCCTCTTCGGGATGGTGATTGGCTGGATCCTCGGCTCGCGCTCGGCGGCCGACGCCTACGCGGCCGAGTTGCGCCGGCGCGAGGAGCGGGCGGCCCGCAAGGCGCGCGGCGCGCGCCCCGCACGGGTCGAGCGACCTGCCGTTTCCTCGTAGGAGCCCTCCGCCAGCGCCCACGGCTCCGCCGGGGGCTCGTCTACGCCCCGAGCCAGTCCATCAGGCGCTCCACCAGGGCGCCGGCGGGCAGCGAGTCCGCGTCCAGCCGCAGGTGCGCCTGCCGGTAGCCGGCCTGCCGGGCGCGGTACAGCCGGTGCAGCGTGTCCCGATTCCCGGCGAGCGGCCGCCGGCCGTCGGGGGGGAGCCGGGCGATCACGGTCTCGAAGGTCACGTCCAGCCACACGGAGGTCCCGTTCCGGTTGATCGCGGTCCGGGTCGCGGGGTCCGCGAACGTGCCGCCCCCGGTGGCGACCACGACGTGGCGCAGCGGCAGCAGCTCCTGCACGACGGCCCGCTCGACCGCTCGGAAGTGGTCCTCGCCGTGTTGCGCGAAGATGTCGGCGACGGTCTGACGCTCCCGTGCCTCGATGCGCGCGTCGACGTCCTCGACGCGCCAGTCGATGCGCCGCGCCAGGGCCTCGGCCACCGTCGACTTGCCCGCGGCCATGAAGCCGACCAGGAAGATCTTCTCGGTCCGCACGATGACGTCCAACGCCCGGGCGGCGCGTCAGTTCCCGCGCAACGCGTCGAGCGCCGCGAAGAAGCCGGGGTACGAGACATCGACGGAGTCGGCGCCGGCGATGACGCTGGGCCCTTCCGCGCCGAGCGCGGCGACGGCGAACGCCATTGCCAGGCGGTGATCGCCGGCCGCGTCGACCCGGCCGCCGTCCAGCCGTACCGACCCGTCCACCGAGAAGCCGTCGGGCCGCTCCACGACCCGGGCGCCGAGCCGCCGCAGCCCGTCGGCGAACCGCGCGATGCGGTCGCTCTCCTTGTGGCGCAGCTCCGCGGCGCCGCGCACGTCGATCCCTCCGCCGAGGGCGGCGACGGCACCCAGCACCGGGAGCTCGTCGATCAACCCCGGCACTTCCGCCGGGGCGATCGCGACCGGCCGCCGGCGGTGGTGGCGCACGCACAGCGTGCCGATCGGCTCGCCTCCCGCGTTCCCCGTCACCCGGGTCTCGACCTCGGCTCCGGCCCGCCGCAGGACATCGAGATAGGCGGTGCGCGTCGGATTCAGGCCCACGGACTCGATCTCGATCTCCGAGCCGGGGAGGACGGCCGCCGCCGCGGCCCAGAACGCGGCGGACGACGGGTCGCCGGGGACTCCGAGGTCCACCGGATGCAGCCGGGCGCCCCCGGTCACCGCGATGCCGTCCGCGTCCTGTCGGACTGCCGCGCCGAAGCCCACGAGCGCCCGTTCGGTGTGGTCCCGGGTGGGGAGCGCCTCGACCACGCGCGTCGTCCCGGCGGCGTGCAGTCCGGCCAGGAGCACCGCGGTCTTCACCTGGGCGCTCGCCACGGGCGGCGCGTACTCGATGCCGCTGAGACGGCCCCCGCGGATCGTCAGCGGCGGTCTCCCGTCGTCCGCGTCGAGGGTGGCTCCCATGCGCTCGAGCGGCTCGATGACCCGCCGCATCGGGCGCCGGCGAAGCGAGCCGTCCCCCGTGATGACCGTGCGGAACGCGTGCCCGGCGGCCACGCCCGCAAGGAGTCGCATCGTCGTCCCCGAGTTTCCGGCGTCGAGCTGTCCGGACGGGGGGGTCAGGGCGCCGAGCCCGCGGCCGTGGATGGTCAGCGTCCGGCCCGCCGCTCCGACGCGTCCGGTGTCGGGGGCGGCGTGGACGGTGACGCCGAGCGCGCGCAGGCAGCGGACCGTGGCACGGCAGTCGGCGCCGTCCGCGTAGCCGGTGACGGTGGAGACCCCGTCGGCGAGCGCCGCGAGGATGGCGTAGCGGTGCGATATCGACTTGTCGCCCGGCACGCGGAGCCGGCCCCGCAGCGCCCGGGCCGGGGCTACCGTGGCTGCGCTCGGTGCCGCGCCGGACATGCGCGAACTATACCCGCTCCGCTTGCCCGAGGCGCCGGCCGCGAGTATGGTACCGCGCACGAACGCATGCCTGCCGCCGGCGTCATCCTCGATTGCCCCAGCCACTTCGACGTGCTGGACTTCGTCCAGGTGGTGGCGGACCACATGGGCCAGGTCGGCGGTCTCGACGGCGACGCGACCCACTGGCTGGGCGTCGCGTTGCGCGAGTCCGTGATCAACGCCATCAAGCACGGCAACGGCGAGGACCATTCGAAGCGCGTGGTCGTCGAGTGCCGCCTGGAGCCGACCGCCAAGCCGACCGAGCTCGTCGTTCGCGTGGTGGATCAGGGCGCGGGGTTCGATCCGGTGGACGTGGCCGATCCGCTGGCCCCCGAGAACATCCTGAAGCCGAGCGGGCGCGGCATCTTCTTCATGCGCAGTCTCATGGACGACCTCTCCCTGCAGCGCATGCCGGAGGGCGGCATGGAAGTGCGGATGGTCAAGAAGCTGGTTTGACGCCGGTCGATCCGCTCCTCGCCGCCACCGCCATCGAAGCCGTGCTGCGGGCGGGAGAGATCCAGCGCTCCCGATTCCGGACGGATCTGACCGTCACCAAGAAGGGCCCCATCGACCTCGTCACGGAGGTCGACGTCGAGGTCGAGTCGATGTTCCGGGCCCTGATCCGCGACCGCTTCCCGGGCCATGCGATCGTCGCCGAGGAACTCGACGCGAACGCCGCCGCCGAGCCGGGGACGTCCCACTGCTGGGTCTTCGATCCGATAGACGGGACGGTGAACTACGCGCACGGGCTGCCGTTCTTCTGCGCTTCGCTCGCCCTCGAGATCGACGGCGCAGCCTCGCTGGCGGCCGTCTACGATCCGCTGCGCGAGGAGCTCTACACCGCGGAGCGGGGCGCCGGAGCACGGCTGAACGGGGCGCCCCTGTCCGTGTCGTCGACCGGCCGGCTCATCGATGCGCTGCTCTGCACCGGCTTCCCCTACGACGTGCACGAGACGCTCGACGAGGTGATCGGCCTCTTCCGTACCTTCGTGGGCCGGGCGCGTGCCGTCCGGCGCCTCGGCTCCGCGGCCCTGGACCTCTGCTACGTTGCGGCGGGCCGTCTCGACGGGTTCTGGGAGCAGCGCCTGCGCCCCTGGGACACCGCGGCCGGCGCGCTGATCGTGACCGAGGCGGGCGGGCGGACGAGCGGCATGAACGGCGGTCCCTTCCGGCCGGCGGAAGGCCACGTCGTCGCGTCGAACGGCCGGGTCCACGAAGAGATGCTGGCCGCCATCCGCGACACCGCCCGCGCGCGGGCCGGGACGTCGGACGGAAGCTCCTGAGGCCCCTATAATCGCGGCGGCACGTGTCCCGCATAGCGAGCTGGCTGGAGGCCTTCGCCGCCGCTCTGGGCGGCCCAGGGCTGTTCGTGGTCGCGTTCCTCGACTCGTCGCTGCTGTCCCTCCCCGAGATCAACGATCTGCTCGTCATCGGGCTCGCCGTGCAGGATCCGGATCGGCTGGCCTTCTACGCGACGATGGCGACGCTCGGATCCCTCGCGGGTTGCCTGCTGCTGTACGGCATCGGGCGCAGGGGAGGGGCCGCGCTGGCCCGCCGGCGGTTCGGGGGGCGCCGGCTGCAGCGCGCGCTGGCGTTGTTCGAGCGCTGGGGCGTCCTCGCCGTCGCCGTCCCCGCGCTCCTGCCGCCCCCCGCGCCGTTCAAGATGTTCGTGCTGCTCGCGGGCGTGGCCGGCGTTCCGCGCTGGCGCTTCGTCGCCGCCGTCGTCTGCGGCCGGAGCATCCGCTACTTCGGGGCGGCGGTCCTGGCCGTGCGCTACGGGGAGGACGCGGTCGCGTGGGCGGATCGCGCCGGGTCGGCCGCGTCCGACGCGGTCGCCGCGCACCCGGTCGCCGTGGCGATCGTGTCCGCGACGGCGGTCGCGGCGGCGGGCGCCGTCTGGGCGAGGCGGCGCAGGGGGTGACGCCGCCGGGAGAGGCCGCGCGCTATACTCGGGACCCGCGCGCGACGCGTCGCAACGGTTCATGACACCTGACCTGTCGGTCGTCATTCCCCTGAGGAACGAGGCGCCGAATCTCCGTACCCTCCACCGGGAGTTGAGCCAGTCCCTGGGAGCGTGGGGGCGCCCCTACGAGCTGCTGTTGATCGACGACGGGAGCACCGACGACACGTTCCCCATCCTCTCGGACCTGCACGCCGGCGACCCGCGCGTGCGCGTCGTCCGGCTGCGCCGGAATTTCGGCCAGACCGCGGCGTTCTCTGCGGGGTTCGCCCGGGCCCGCGGACGGATCATCGTCACGTCCGACGGCGATCTGCAGAACGATCCGCGGGACATCCCGGCCCTGGTGGCCCGCCTCGAGGAGGGGAACGACATCGTCTGCGGCTGGCGCCGGGCGCGCAAGGATCCGTGGCTGACGCGGCGCCTGCCGTCGAAGCTCGCCAACGGGCTGATCTCGGGGATCACGGGCGTTCGCCTGCACGACTACGGGTGCTCGCTCAAGGCCTTTCGAAGCGAGGTCATCCGGTCCCTCCGGCTCTACGGCGAGATGCACCGCTTCATCCCCGCCATCGCCAGCGAGCAGGGCGTGCGCATCGCGGAGATGGCGGTCAACCACCGGCCGCGGCGCTTCGGCCGGTCCAACTACGGCCTCTCGCGCACCGTCCGCGTGGTGCTCGACCTGTTCACGGTGAAGTTCCTGCTGAGCTACGCGACGCGGCCGCTCCAGATGTTCGGTCCGCCGGGCCTGCTGATGGGGCTGGCCGGGGCGGTCATCATGGTCCACCTCGGCTACGTGCGGCTGTTCGGCGGCCAGGCGATAGGCGACCGTCCGCTGCTGCTGCTCGGGATCCTGCTCGCCTTCGGCGGCCTGCAGCTCGTGACCCTCGGACTGCTGGCCGAGCTCCAGGCCCGCACGTACCACGAATCGCAGAACAAGCCGATCTACGTCGTGCGTGACGTGCTCGAGTCCGCGGACGTGGATGTGGACGCGGCAGAGTCCGGCGGTCGGCCTGCGCCCGATCGCGCAGGGCAGGAGTCCGCGCCGCTTAGCGGCGCGGACTCCTGAAGGATTGGGTTGGGCGCCGAGCGGAGGCCGCAGCGCGACCT
>JAPOVI010000104.1 GCA_026708265.1 Acidobacteriota bacterium | reverse complement strand
ATCGTCATAAACCCCCGTAGAATCAAGCTGTTACGAGTTCTCTGGCTGACACTAGACGATATGGAATGACCGGCTCGCAATCGTGCCGTCGTCGTGCGCGAGCACGCGACAAGGTGGCCGAGGCCTCCTACGATTCGCGGGTTAACACCTCGCGGTGTCAGAGCCGCAGACGAAGGGAGCCGGTCACCATGGAGCCTATCACCTACGTGGGAATCGATGCGCACAAGGCGAATCTGCAGGTGGCGTTGCTCGCGCCGGACGCGACCGAACCGGTCACCTGGACGGTGGCGAACGAGGCGCGGGCGGTGGAGCGGCTGCGGCGGAAGCTGGAGCGGACCGCAGCCGGAGCGATCTCGTGCTGTTACGAGGCTGGCCCGTGCGGCTATGCATTGCAGCGGCAGCTCGAACGAGGTCGCGTGCAGTGCCAGGTGATCGCGCCGGCGCTGGTGCCGCGGAAGCCGGGCGAGCGCATCAAGACGGACCGGCGGGACGCGCGCAAGCTGGCGGAGCTGCATCGGGCGGGGCTGTTGACGGCGGTGCGGGCCCCGACGCCGGCCGAGGAAGCCGTCCGCGACCTGTGTCGAGCTCGGGATGACGCGCGAGCGGACCGGCAGCGATGCCGGCATCGACTCGGCAAGCTGCTGCTCCGGCGGGGGCTCCACTATCCGGGGCGGGCGTGGACGCAGGCGCACCGCCGGTGGGTCAACGAGTTGACGTGGCCCCACGCCGCCGACCGGGTCGTGGTGGAGGACTACCTGCTGGCCATTGACCAGGTCGACGCCCGACTGGGCGAGCTGGACGCGGAGCTGGCGGCGGTGGCCACGAGCGAGCCCTATCGGGAGCCGGTCGGCTGGTTGCGTTGCTTCCGAGGCATCGACACGCTCACGGCGATGCTGCTGCTGGCGGAGTTGCACGATGTGCGTCGGTTTCCGACGGCTCGAGCGTTGATGGCGTATCTCGGGCTGGTGCCCGGGGAGCACTCGAGCGGCGACCGCCATCGTCGGGGGCCGATCACGAAGACCGGCAACGCGCTGGCGCGGCGTCTGGTAGTGGAAGCGGCATGGCACTATCGGCATCGGCCTGGTGTCGGTCCGACGCTGGCCCGACGGCGAAGTGGCCAGCCGCCGCGGGTGGTGGCGCTGGCGGACAAGGCGCAGAAGCGGTTGTGTCGACGTTTTCGACGGCTGGCCCCCTACAAGCCAGGCCCGGTCGTGACGGTGGCCGTGGCCCGCGAACTCGTCGGCTTCGTGTGGGCGGCCTTGCACCCGGAGGCCGCGTGACGGAACTCGCATTCGCTCGAGTCGCCGACGAGACGGCGCCGCGCGGCACCAGCGGAACCGCCGTGGCGGGCGTCGCGTCAAGCCGCTCGGACGCGGCTCCTTCGCTTCGCTACGGCCCTCCGGGTGACACGACGCCCGCCACGGCGGGAACAGCGTATACGGCCGAAAGCAGAGCTTCCGGCCAGGACTGACCGGAAACGCGCAACGGCCCGAGGAGGGGCCGTCGAGACGGCGAACGATCAGAGGCACGATCTGGAGAACGGGCGAGCTAGCGATGCGATCCGGACGGCGTTGCCGCTCCCAACTCGCGACTCCTAGACGGTCCACTCTCCCGACGAATCACCGTCATGCGTGCGCTGTCACGGGCAACCGTGATAATCACCGAATAGCAGCGTGACTCG
Source organism: Acidobacteriota bacterium (assembly GCA_026708265.1). Taxonomy (GTDB): domain Bacteria; phylum Acidobacteriota; class Vicinamibacteria; order Vicinamibacterales; family UBA8438; genus JAGWAJ01. The sequence continues at coordinate 8,550 of JAPOVI010000104.1, read as the reverse complement.
TCGTCGAAGCGACCTCGATCGTTCGTCGTCTCGGCGGCCCGCCTTCGGGCCGATGACGACAGCGCCCCCGGCGCTCAGGGAACGCAGGCGCTGACGAACGTATGAGTCGTTGACAAGGGTCATTCCATAGCAGCTAGCGAGCACACCTTGCCGGTCGCCATGACAAGCCGCTTGGCGAACCACTACAGAGGGGAGTTATGTTCACAGTGCCGACCATGCGTATCACCGCGGCAGCGGCAATTGCTGGCCACAGTATGTTCGTGGCTGCGTGGCCGGTGTTTGCCCAAGTTTCTCTGCGCGCGCCGTCCGGTCACCATCTGACGCAGACGCCACCACAGGTTGTGACCCACGCGGAAGCGCGCGCGCGCCAAGGCCGAAAAGCAGGCGTCGAGCGTGACTCTGTACAGCTTCGCAATGCAAGCTCCGACGATATAGCCAACGCCAGGCAAACGCTGTGCAATGACCTGACGCGCAGCGGAAGAGCACGAGCGTCGTGCGCCAGCGACGAACGATTCATGGTTGACTCCTGTCGGTGCACAGGATATCCACGCACTGACCGCAACTACTACCAACTGGGATGTACCGTCCGCTGGCGGTGTGCGTTACGAGCCGATGGCAGGGCACCGACTGTTCTGTGCACATCACCGTCACGAAGTATCTCGAAGGCTAGGTGGCATCTTGCTGGGGAAGGCGCGTCAAAGGAAAGAGGAGGCAGCAAGTGACCCTCACTGCGACGAAAACCGGCCGGCTACTACTTCGGTGCCTGCTGTTGGCGCCTCTGTCGATCGACGCGCAGGCTCAGCAAGTGGCTGGGCAGGAAGTTTGCGGACGAGAAACCACAGGAGCGGACATCTTCTCCGTCGGTGAAGTGCGTACGTCAATACTTTCGGAGTTACACTTTCAGGAGCTGAACGGCGCCGAATGGGTGCTCATGGACGGGCGACCGTTGTTGGCGAGGACGGCTCTGTCACCGCATCTCTCGGAGGAAGGCGAATATGGTTTGGTGATTCCGGACGCTCGGGGCCGGTTTCTACGAATGGCCAACAATGACGCTTGCATCAGTTTTCTGGGAGCTGACAACGACGAGGCCTGGAATCTGTGTTTGAGCGAGCGTGACCCCGATGGAGAGCGCGTGTTGGGAACCTATCAATCGGATGCGGTCGGCAGCCACATGCACGACTACAGTGACGTGTTCCATACGGAGGTGCGTGGGAGAAGGCCGAGGGAAGCGCATGAAGTGGACACGCCAGGTAGGATTGGTTCGGCAGCTGATGACTATGACAATGTCGGTTACGGCATGGAGCGCACGACTGAGTTGTCGGAGGGCCCAGAAACACGGCCCAAGAACGTCGCTGTGAATTACTACATCAAGATCTGTGGTTGCCGTACCGCCAACTGCAAGTGAGGTCGGTGGACGTTCGGGATGCCCCGTGTGAGTATGGCACGGCGTTCGGGGGGGATGAGACCGAGCCCGACGAGAGTCTCGCGGTGGCGTGACGACCTGCAGGTTGAGGTTACCCGGTCGCGGAGGGCCGCCCGGGAGGGGTTGCGTTCGCGAAGGGTCGATGCCGCGGCGGCGCTGAACGCGGCGCTCGCCCGGCCAATGGGAGCCGGGGTGGCGCCGGTGGTGGTGGCCGAGCGTCCCACCGTGCGGGGTTGAGAACGATGCACTCAGCGCCGGCGGCCGAACGGCAGCAAGCCGAGGCGCGCCGTGGGCGGCGGCCCTGGCGGCGCCGGGGTCGAACTCGGGTCCGGCGTCGACGCCACCGCGAAGCGGGTCGGATAACGTGCGATCTGTCACCGAGAACCGGCCCTCAGATCCACTCAGATCCAGACGGTTGGTCGCTCCCCGCGCAGACGGCGGCCGGTGCCCGTCGCCCGCGGGTGGGCCCGGCCGTAGGGGCCGCCGCGCAAGACCGGCGGAGCCGGCGCATCGCGGAGGTTCCTCGGGTTGTTGATCCAGGAACCGCCACGCAACACACGCCGACAGGGGAAGCCGGTCGCGCGTCGCGGGAGCCCCAGTGCGGGGCCTCCCGCGACGCCGTGCATCGACGTGCCCGTTCCCACCGAAACGGGTGGAGGCGCGGTGCACGAACTGCAAGATGAAAGGAGGTAAGACTCAAGGGGTGAGCGTCCTCGCCAGACGGAAACCGACGTCGCGGTAGCGGCCCCGGACGCCGAACCAGGAGCGGAGCGCCGAGCGGAGGCCCCACGGGTTGAGGTACCAGGAACCTCCACGCAACACACGCCGACCGCAGTCTCCGCCGCGCGTCCACGCCGACCCGTCCGCCGGCGCCTGCGCGTAGCTGTCGTGCCAGCAGTCCTCCACCCACTCCCAGACATTGCCGTGCATGTCGTGCAGGCCCCACGCGTTCGCCGCAAACGAACCCGCCGGCGCCGTCTGCTCGTTGTCCCACCGGCTGCCGCAGCCGTCGCAGTTCGCCCGGTTCTGCCCGATGTCCGCCCCCCAACTGTACGCCGTCGTCGTCCCCGCCCGCGCGGCGTACTCCCACTCCGCCTCGCTCGGCAACCGGTACCGCTCACCCGTCTCCGCCGACAGCCACTCCGCATACGCCCTCGCGTCCTCCCACGATACGTCGATCACCGGACGGCCGCCCCGGCCCCAGCCCCAGTCGTACTGTTCTCCCGGCCCGTCGCCGCCACGAACCGGTCGTACTCCTCGAACAGCACTTCGTAGCGACCCAGCGCGAACGAAGGCCCCCGGACCTCGTGCACCGGGCACTCGCGGTCGTCGCAGTCCTGCCCCGAGACACAACCCATCCGGAAGGAACCGGCCGGCACCACCACCATCTCCGGGCACTCCTCGCAGTCCCGGAACACCTGCCTCGGTCGCAGGCCCGCGTCGCCGCCTCCCGCCGTGCCGCCGAACGCGGCCGTAGCGCCGGTGACCGGCCGCCCGTCGCCGGGTGACTCGGCGACCCCGACACGCGCACCGGGCAGCGGGGCCGCACCCTCCGCCGGCCCCCGCAGCGTCGTCAGCCGGTTCTGCGCCAGCGCGCGGAACACCCCCGTCGGGAACTGCTGCAGATACGCCTCGAAGTCCGCCGGGTTCGTGCTGTTCATGATCGACTGCCAGAACAACCCGTCCAGCTCCGCCGAAACCGGCGGCGACGCAGTACCGGCAGGCGATGCTGGCGGCGGCGCCGCGGTGGCCACGGTCGACCCCGGCCGCACGACCTGCGCAACCGCCGAGCTCGACGCGCCCGCCGTCCGCAGCGCCTCGGCGGCCGCGCCGTCCAGATACCCCGTCGCCCGCGACCCCCGCGACATCTGCCAGTTCCGGATCGCAGCACGCGTCCGCGGACCGAACAGACCGTCCGCCCCGCCCGGGTCGAACCCGCCCGCCTGCAGGCCGCGCTGGATCTGACGCCGCGACGAGCGGTCGAGGCCCAGTCCTTCCTCCACCACCGGCCCGTTGCACCCCCACGCCCGCACGATGCCCCCGACCCGCCGCCCCGGGCGCTGCACTGCGACAGCGGCGCCGTCCGCGCGGTCGCCGCCGAGTCGTACGCTTCCGCCCAGCCCATCGCCGTGCTGTCCGCGTCCTGGTCCGCCGCATACGCCCCGCACCGGTCGAACGTCAGCACCACGGAGCACCCCGCGCCGCATTCCCCCAGCGCGGCGGCCCGCGCCGCGGCCGCCGTCTAGTAGTCCACCGCCCAGCCGTACTGGTCGCCCTGACGCTCGTCGACGGCCAGCGCTCCCACCGGCACCTGCCCAACCGCCAGCGACGCCGTCGCCACCAAGCCGCTGACGACCAGAGTCTGCAGTACTGCCCTCATGACCGTGTTGTCCTTGGTTCCTCAGCAACCCACCAGCGCCCCGAGCCCGACGCTCGGCGTCGTCCTTGAGAACCTCGCCGACCCGATCATCCGCACCGCGGCGGCGGTCCTCACGCCGGCTTCCGGCCGACCGCTCCGCGCCCAGCCGATCGACGGTACGCCGGACCCTATCAGGCCGATGCGACCGGAGTGCGCGTTCCGGGGTCGCAGCATGTTCTTTGCGTGATGTTCGTGTTCCAGCCCGGATGCGGCGACCGGGTCCCGCCGACGGGGCGTGCGGCCGCTCGCCGATAGGAACGTCGGGCGACGGTCGCCAGGACCGTACCGTTCCGGACGAGCGTCGTGGCCACGCCCGAGTCCTGTCTGCCGTCGATTCTCTCTCCGAGCCGGCGGCAGAACACGAATCGTCACCCAAAGGTCATGCCACACGCTCCGAATCGCACCCTGAAAGTCGTATTCGTTTGGTACGGTGCTTGTCTGACTGCCGCGGCCCCAGGCGCGGGAAGGCGCGGCGGGGAAGAGGAGGGAGCAAGTCCATGACGAACGCACAGCCAGCCGAATCGACCGATCTCAACCAGGAGTCCTTCACGGCGACCATCGACCCGGCCAAGGTCGATCCCGAGAACCTCGGGACCCTCGGTCGTTTCCTCGACGACGAGGCCCTGGAGAAGCTGGCCGGTGGCGAGTCGTACACCGTGACGATCCATCGGACCAGCCAGAGCGACCAGGAATGGGAGAACTGGAAGAACGCCGTGCTGGCCGCGGCGTTCAGCGGCGGCTAGGAACCCGCGGGGTCCGGGGCGGCGTCGACGTGCAGGTCGCGTTGATGCAACGTGGTTGCCACTGTGCCACAGGCCAGCGACCGGGAGCTGAGAGGGGTCGAGCACTTCGACCGGGCCCTGCACGTCGCCACGCCCCGGGCCTGGCTGGCGCTGTTGGCGCTGGCCGCACTCGTGTCCGCCGCGGTCGGCTGGGCCTGGCTGGGCCGCGTCGCGACCTACGTAGCGGCACACGGCATTCTCTTCGGCCGCGGCGGCACGGTCCACGAGGTGGCGTCCCCCACGGCCGGCACCTTGGTCCGCGTCCTACCCTCGCTCGGCGACGCGGTGGCGGCGGGAGAGGTCGTGGCCGAGCTCCATCACGCCGAGACGGCCGAACAGCATGCCACCGCGCTGGCGCTCGTCGACGAACTGACGCGCGCGCTCCGCGCCTTCCGTGCCGAGGCCCGCGAGTCCGACGCGCTCGCCGAGCGCAACCTCGCCCGGCGGCGCGCGAACCTGCAGGCGCTCGAGGAGAGCGCACGCGTTCTGATGGAGAACGCGCGCAAGCGGCATCGGGGCGACCTCGTCCTCCTCGATCGGGGGCTTCTCGCGGAGAACCAGGCCGACCTTAGCGAGCGGGACGTGGACTTCGCGCGCCGCAACCTCTTCGACGTGATGCGCCGGCGCGACGACCTCGAGGCCGGCGAGCTGAGTCGCCAGGCGCGGCTGAGGACGCAGCTCACCGACGCGGAGATCAACCTCGTAGCGGCGCGGCGCGAGGTCGAGGAGCTCGAGACCGTGATGGAGGGCTGGCGTCTGACGGCGCTCATCTCGGGGCGGGTCACCGAAGTCAAGGCGCGGGCCGGCGCCGTGCTGCAGACCGGCCAGTCCGTGCTCGGCATCGGGGGAGGCGAGGACGGCCTGGACGTGCTGCTGTACGTTCCGCCGGCCGAGGGCAAGCGGGTCGAGCCGGGCATGCGGGTCCTGATATCGCCGGCGACGGTGCGGAGCGCGGAGTACGGCTACCTCACCGGGTCGTGGCGAGTCTCTCCGAGTTCCCGGCCAGCGTCGACAGCATGGCCGCGGTGCTCCAGAACCAGGAGCTGGCGGAAGCGTTCTCGATCGACGGGGCGCCCTATGCCGGCCGCATCGCCCTGACGCCCGACGCCGCCACCGCCAGCGGCCTCGCCTGGACCTCGTCGAAGGGCGCGGAGGTCCACGTCACCGCGGGCACCCTGGCCGAGGTCGAGATCGAGGTCGAGTCGCAACCGCCCATCGCGCTGGTCGTGCCGATGCTCAAGGAGTGGCTGGGTTACTGAGGTCCCCGCCAGCGGCGGGCAGCCTGCCGAGGGGCCCCGGACGGCTCAGCCTCACCCTTCACGGCCGCAGACAGTTGCCCCGACGCTCCCTTCCCACTCCGCCCTCATCGAAGCGCGCCGGGGTGCGGACCGCATGGCCTGGAGGTGCGCTGCCGCCGCCGCGTTCGGCGGCGCGCCCGGGACCGGGGCCGGAGTTCCGCTCCACGCCGGCGGCGTCCGCGCAGGGAGGGTCCGGCCGTTGAACGCCGAGCTCAGGGCCAATCTCCGGCGCTGGCCAGGCGGGCGGCGGCGGGTGCCGACGATCCTGCAGATGGAGGCCACCGAGTGCGGTGCCGCCTGCCTCGCCATGATCCTCGCCCACCACGGCCGGTGGGTGTCGCTCGAAGAGCTGCGCATCCGGTGCGGCGTGTCGCGAGACGGCGCGAACGCGGCGAGCATCGCCCGTGCGGCGCGCGAGTACGGGCTCGTGGCGAGAGGCTTCGCCCACTCCCGGAAGACGCTGTTCGAGCTGCCCTTCCCCATGGTCCTCTACTGGAGCCGCAGCCACTTCGTCGTGCTGGAGGGCATTCGCGGCGACCGGTTCTACATCAACGACCCCAACGACGGGCCCCGGCGGGTCTCGGCCCGCGAGTTCGACGACGGCTACACGGGCATCGGGCTGGCCTTCGCCCCAGGCCCGGGCTTCCGGAAGGGCGGCTCGAAGCCGAGCATCGTACGCGGGTTGCGCGCGCGGTTCGGGAACGCCCGGGGGGCGCTCGCGTTCGCCGCGGTGTCCACGCTGACGCTGCTCGTCCCGGGCGTGGCGGTGCCGACGATGGCCCGCGTGTTCGTCGACAACGTGCTCGTCCTCGGCAACGATGACTGGGTCCTCGCCCTGCTGATTGGACTCGCCTCGGCCGCGGGGCTGCAGGGCGCCTTGGTCTGGCTGCAGCGGGCGTTCCTCGCCCGGATGGAGGCGAAGCTCTCCATCCTGATGACCACGCGTTTCTTCTGGCACCTCGCGACGCTGCCGATGCCGTTCTTCGGCCAGCGCTGGCCCGGCGACCTCGTGAACCGTGTCGCGTCGAACGACGCGGTCGCCGGGCTGCTGTCGGACGAGCTGGCCGTCAACGTGATCAACGTGGCGGCGATGGGGTTCTACGCGGCGGTCATGGCGACCTACGACGTAGGGCTGACGCTCTTCGCCGTCGGCATCGCGGCGGTCAACCTCGCCGTGCTGCTGCTCGCGTCGAGGTCGCGGCAGGACGCCAACCGCAGGTTGCTCCGGGAGGAAGGCAACCTCGCCGGCGCCGCGGTGGACGGCGTCCGCACGATCGAGTCGTTGAAGGCCACCGGCGCGGAGAGCGACTTCTTCATGCGCTGGTCGGGCCTGCACGCCAACGTCCTGTCTGCGCGCCAGCGCCTGATGCTGGTGACCACGCTGGCCGGCGTCGCGCCCCCGCTGCTGTCACTGCTGGGCGTCATCGCCGTGCTCGGCGTCGGCGGCCTGCGCGTCCTCGACGGCACGCTGACCATCGGCGGCCTGGTCGCCTTCCAGGTCCTGATGCAGAACTTCTCGCGGCCGTTGGAAGGCCTCGTCCGCTTCGGTGCGCACCTCCAGACGGTCCGGGGCGACCTCGCCCGGCTCGACGACGTGCTGCACTACGAGCCGGACGAGCGGGCCGTGCGCGGCCTCGACGGGGACGCAGCCGACGTGGCGGCGGCCCCGCCGCGGGGAGCGGTCGAGCTCGACGGGGTGACCTTCGGGTACAACGTCAAGGAGCCGCCGTTGATCGAGGGCTTCTCGCTCACGATCGAGCCGGGCCGGCGCGTGGCGCTGGTCGGCAGCTCCGGCAGCGGCAAGTCGACGGTGGCCCGGCTCGTCTGCGGCCTGCTCTCGCCCTGGTCCGGCACGGTACGGATCGACGGGCAGGACCTCGCCGGCCTCCATCCCGCGCATCTGTCCGAGCGCGTGTCCTACGTCGACCAGGAGCTCGTCCTCTTCGAGGGCACCGTGCGCGAGAACGTGTCCCTGTGGGACCCGACGGTCTCGGAGGACCACGTCGTCCAGGCGCTCCGCGACGCCGCGGTCCACGACGTCGTCGCCGCGCGGGCGCGCAAGTACGACGCCCGCGTGGAGGAAGGGGGCAGCAACTTCAGCGGCGGGCAGCGGCAACGGCTCGAGATCGCCCGCGCCCTGGCCCGCAACCCGGCCATCGTCGTGCTCGACGAGGCGACCTCGGCCCTCGACCCGGTCACCGAGGTGGAGATCGACGAGCACCTGCGGCAACGGGGCTGTACCTGCCTGGTCATCGCCCACCGGCTCAGCACCATCCGGGACGCAGACGAGATCGTCGTGCTCGACCGGGGCCGGATCGTGCAGCGCGGCACGCACCGGCGTCTGACCGCGGAGGAAGGCCTCTACCGCACGTTGGTGACGGGCGCAGCCGACCGTGGCGACTCCCATCCTTGAACGCCTCCGCGGCGTGCGGCGGGAGACCGACGCCACGCAGCCGTTCGTGATGGACGACGCCGAGCGGGTCCATCTCGTGGAGCGGGGGTCCCTGGACGTCTTCGCCGTCGAGCTGGCGGGAGACCGGCCCGTGGGGCGCAGGCAGTTCGTCACCCGGGTGGCGGCCGGCGAGATGGCGCTGGGCGCCGGCCGGGTCGCGGACCCGGCGCGGCCGG
>JAPOVI010000037.1 GCA_026708265.1 Acidobacteriota bacterium | reverse complement strand
CGCGCGACCAGACCATGCGCAGGTCGCCGACGTTGCCGCGGTCGATCTGGTCGAGCGGGCTGTAGCCCCAGCCGTTGTGGGTCCGGCGCCACATCAGCCACTCGTCGTCGCTCGGATTCTCGAGCTCGGCGTCGGTGACCGGGCGGATGCGGTCCGCTTCCTGCGCGAGGACGGCCGGCGCTCCGACGGTGCCGGCGGCGAGGGCGAGGCAAACGAGAAGCCCGAGGAACGCCGGGCGGAACGGGATCGGCGGTCGGCCGGATGCGGGCATGACTCCCCCTTTGGGTCCTGAATCCGCCCGATTATGTCACCGGCGGACCCGACGTCCGCGTCTGTCCGGTGGGTAGGGTCGCGGTTCAGGACTGAGACGCTACCCGTCGGCGACACGTCTGATGGTAGAATATGCCTTTCTGGGTAGTAGGATGCACCATGGCGCTGAGCATCAAGAACGTCGAGGCGGAACGGCTCGCCAGGGAACTCGCGAAGGAACGAGGCACCACCGTCACCCGCGCCGTCATCGGCGCGCTGGAGGACGCCCTGCGCCGCACGCGCGGCCGGAAGGTGGCGCCTTCGATTCGGGATGCGATCCTGGAGATATCGGAGCGGTGCGCCGCGTTGCCCGACCTCGACACGAGACCGGCCGACGAGATTCTCGGATACGACGAACGGGGGGGCTTCCGCTGATGGTCGTCGACTCGTCCGCGGTGCTCGCCATCCTCTTCAACGAAGCGGAGCGGAACACGTTCTCCGATGCCATCGCCGCGGCCGGCGTGCGGCTGATGAGCTGCGTCAACGCACTGGAGGCTGCTGTGGTCGTGTCGTCGCGCAAGGGACCCTACGGCGCGCGCGAGCTCGACCTCCTGTTGCATCGCGCCGAGTTCGAGGTGGTCCCGTTCACCGCCGATCATCTCCGGCTGGCACGGGACGCGTATGAGCGCTTCGGGAAGGGGCGCCACGCCGCCGGTCTGAACCTGGGCGACTGCTGTGCGTACGCTCTCGCCCGCCACGCCGGGGAACCGCTGTTGTTCAAGGGCGACGATTTCCCGCTCACCGACGTCGTGCCCGCAGCTTGAGCCGTTGCCGGCACGCCCGGATCACGGTCCGTATCAGAGACTCGCACCTGGATGAACTTTCGCTGTTCCGAGCCGAGTCGCCGGCCGCACGCCGCCCCGCCTCGACCTCCCGAGCCCACCGCTCGAGGTCGATGTTGCGCGAGCGCATCGAAGCCTGAAGCTCGTCGAGCGCCGCCAACGCATCCCGGCTTCTCGCCGACTCGATGGGGGTAGAGGCCATGTCCCAGTATGGTCGTTCCCGTCCCCGCTCCGGAGTTTCACGAGCGCGGGCGCCAGATCGACCGGGCCCTGCAGTGTCATGATCTGTCACGACGTCGTCGGAGGCTCCCGGACGTATGGGCATCCGTGATCACATGGCTCCGCGACCGTCTGGCTCCGATGCAGACACCGAATGACCCGGCGGAACCGGCCGGCACGATCGGCGTCGAGGCCTTCGACGCGCCCTACGGGGCCGGATTCGAGGTCGACGACGACTCCCGGCACGCGCTCGACTGCGAGCTGGTCGAGGACGGGGGCGCGTTCGCCGCGCACCGGCCGGAGGCCGCGGGCCGTCCTCGCCGGGTGGCGTTCGTGGACGGGACGATGCGGACCGAGGCGCGCCTGACGCACACCGGTGCCGAGGGCGACCTCACCGCGGGGCTGGCCGGAAGCTGGGCCGCGGGGGCGGTGCTGGTGACGGACTCCGGGCCGGCCCGCTTCGACCGGATCGCGGTCGGGCGCACGGCAATCTTCACCGGCGGCCGAGCGATCCGCCTGCCCGATCACCGCGACGGATGGGGCTGGGAGCCACACGCCGTCGAAGGAAGCGACATCGAGGTGGCCCGGCAACACCTGCGGCGCCTGATGCGGGACGCCGAGTCCGCCATTGCGGAGGAGCTCTGCGGCGACGGTTGGCTGACCGTTCTCGACGGCCCGCTGTACGGCATCCGGCACCGCCGCAGCCTGCCGGTCATCGGGTACGTCAAGACGCACCACCGGCGCATGCTCGCCACCGACCAGTGGCTGCGCGTTCCCGGCCTGGCGGTCGGGGAACGGTCCGGCCTGTTCGCTCTGCCGGACGATCTGTACGGCTGCTATCTGCGCGTCGGGGACCCGGGTCCGTGGGCCGGCCCTTGGGCGGGCATCGCGCGCGTCGAGGTGCCGGCCGGGATCGGCCTCGCCGCCGCGATCGGCGTGGCGGACGAGGCGGCGGGCTGGCTGCCGGCCTTCGCCTCCGCCCTCCACCGGGACGCGCGGGCCCCGGTGAACCTGACCCCGATCGCGGGGCTGGAACGGCGCCTGCACCACCTGCAGGGCGACTCGCGGCTGGCGCTGCGCGCGGTGCGCGAATCCGTCCTGCAGCACAACCGCGAGGGGAAGGCCGCATGAGCGACGACGGCGGACGCCTCGGGGCGATGCGCGAATCCGTGCTGCAGCACAACCGCGAGGGACGGGCGGCATGAGCGACAGCGACGACGCCGGGCGCATCGGGCTCGTCGACGGGTCGGTGGAGAGCGACTCGCGCACGTTCCACGTCGTGCTGGAGCCGACGACGCTCATCCAGCTCGACGAGCTGGTCGCGGTCGCCACCGAGCTCCCCGGCGGCGCGCGGGTGACGCACTACGGCATCGTGACCGAGCTCCGCTCGCGCTTCGAGGGGGCCGATCTCCCCTCCGACACGGGCCGGGTGGTCGACCGCACCCTGCCTGCGGAGCACGTCCGGCGGGCCGAGGTCCGCGTGCTGCGGGTCGTGCCGGAGCTCTTCGTCGCCCCGCACGCCGGGGCGCCCGCGACCCGCGCGCTCGGGGAGCACCGCACGGTGGCGCTCTTCGAGGACGAGATGACGCGCGGGAAGCTGCCGGTCGGCCTCGACCTCGGCGGCGCAACCGTGTACGCGGACATGCGCTTCGTGGACGGCCGTTCCGGCGGGCACGTCTCGATCTCCGGCATCTCCGGCGTCGCCACCAAGACCTCCTACGCCCTCTTCCTCCTCTATCAGCTCCTCGAGACCGAGCAGGGCATGGAGCTCCTGGGCGGCCGGGCGGGCCGCGAGAGCGTGCGGGCACTGGTCTTCAACACCAAGGGCGAGGACCTGCTGCACCTCGACCGTCCGAACTCCGAGTTCGCCGGCCGGCCGGAGGAGCGCGAGAAGTGGCGCGCCCTCGGCATCGAGCGGCCGGGCCCGTTCCGCTCGGTGCGCCTCTACGCGCCGCGCCAGTCCGGCGACTCGGGGAGCATCGTCGCCAACGTGCAGACCCGCAGGACGGCGGACGTGAACCCCTACGGCTGGACGCCGGAGCAGTTCATCCGCGAGCAGCTCCTGCAGTTCTGCTTCACGTCCGACGACGAGCGCTCGACCCAGGTCGGCTTCGTCGAGCAACAGGTCCGCATCCAGCTCCTGCGCCGCCTGCGCCGGCTGGAGGGCGATGCCACCGGAGCGGTGGTGATCGCCGAGGCCGTGCCGCCCAACACCAGCTACAACCCCGACCGCCTCGCCGAGCGCGACCCGGCGGACGCCTCGGCCGGCGCGGGGCACGTCATGCGCGACTTCGGCGACCTCATCGACCTGCTCGAAGAGGTCGTGTCTGAAGACGAAGAAGCCCGGATGAACGAGTGGTTCGGGCGCGTGCAGTCCGGCACCCGGCAGGCGTTCCTGCGGCGGCTGCTGCGGCTGCGGCGGCACATCGGGCCGCTAATCGGGTGCGGCCTCGAGCCGGTCTCGTTCGAGAACGCGAAGCTCCACGTGGTCGACATCTCGACCCTGCACGACGACGCGCAGCGCTTCGTGGTCGGCGCCCTGCTCGACCGGGTGTGGCGCGAGAAGCAGGGAACGGGCCGGACGCCGCTCCGCTTCGTGGTCCTCGACGAGCTGAACAAGTACGCGCCGGCCCACGGCTTCTCGCCGCTCCGGGACCTGCTGGTCGACATCGCCGAGCGCGGCCGGTCGCTGGGGGTGCTGCTGATCGGCGCGCAGCAGGCGGCTTCGGCCGTGGCGCAGGCCCTGCCGCGGAACGCGTCGCTCAAGGTGGCGGGCAGGCTCGACGCCAGCGAGTCCGACGCCTACCGCTTCCTGACCCCGGCCCTGCGCGAGCGCGCCACCCGCTTCATGCCGGGGACGATGGTCGTCTCGCAACCCATCGTGCCGGAGCCGATCCCCATCCGCTTCCCGTTCCCGCCCTTCGCGACCAACCCGGACGAGGCGGCGGAGGACGAGGAGGCGGCCGCGGTCCGGGCCGCCGCCATCGTCCGCAACGTGGGCGCCCTGGCCGGCCCGAAGGTCGAGTTGTGAAGCTGCTCCACACCTCCGACTGGCACCTCGGGGCGAAGCTCGGCCGCCACGATCGCACGCCCGACCACGTCGCGGCGCTCCGCGGGCTGCTGGCGCTCGCGGAGTCGGAAGCCCCCGACCTGATCCTGCACACGGGCGACCTCTTCGACGCCTCGCGCCCGCCCTACGAGTCGCTGGAGCTGGGGGTGCAGGCACTCCGGCGCCTGTCGGTGGTCGCGCCGACGCTGGTGCTTTCGGGCAACCACGACTCGCCCGTGCTGCTGCGCGTCATCGACGAGCTGGCCGGCGCCGCCGAGCCGCGCCGCCTGCGCCTGGTGACCGAGCCGCGGGTCGTCGAGTACCCGGACATCGCGCGGGAGCCGGTCACGGTGGCGTGCGTGCCGTTCATCGCGCCGAGCGCCATCGCCGACTACGCCACCGACGATCCCTCCCGCTTCGAGGGGAACTACGCCGACGGCATCAAGGATCTGAACCGGCGCCTGCTCGACGACGCGCACGGCAGGGCCGGCGCGCGCGGCATCGTCCTCTACGCGGCGCACCTGCACCTGCACGGCGCCCGGCCGGCCCGCTCGGAGCGGCGCATCACCGTGGGCGAGGACTACGCCACCCACGCCGAGGGCCTCCAGCGCGCGCTGTACTGCGCCTTCGGGCACATCCACGACCCGCAGCTCCTGCCGGGCGGTACGGCACGGGGCCGCTACGCCGGGTCGCTCATCCCGCTCGACTTCGGGGAGCGGCAGCAGGCGAAGCAGGCCGTGCTGGTGACGATCGGGGACGACGTGCGAATGGAGACGCACGATCTTCCCGCCGGTCGCCCCCTCACCGAGTTCGCCGGCACGCTCGAGGAGCTGGAGGGCCGGGCCGCGGACGGCGGGCTCGACGGCTGCATCCTCAAGGCGCGCGTCGTCTCCGACGATCCCATCCCCGACCTCGCCGACCGCCTGGCGGGCGGGTCGCCGGAGTGCGCCGTGTTCGAGCTGGTCAACACCATCGCCAACCAGCCGGTGAAGCCGATCGACCCGGCCGGAGAGACCGACGCCGCCGCCGCCGAGGCCGCCCTCGACGACCTCTTCCGGGAGTGGCGCGCGACCGCGGCGCGCGGCGTCAAGGCCCCCCACGAGGCGGTCGGCGCCCTCTTCGCGCAGGCCCTGGGCAGCGCAGGCCAGGACGCCGGGGCGGACTTCGGGCTGACGCCGCTGGCGGCGAACGCGCAGGAGACGCTCGAGCGGCTGGCGGCGAAGCGGAACCCCGGCCCCAACGGCGCAGGACCGGCCGGCACGGGACGAACCGACGCGGGGCAGGTCGGCGACGGGAGTTGACGTGCGCCCCATCCACCTGACCATCGAGGGTCTGCGCTCGTTCCGTTCATCGGCTCGGCGAGACGCTGACCCGCGCCGGCCGACCATCGACTTCACCGACCGCAACCACGTCGCCATCATCGGCGACACGGGGGCCGGCAAGTCCTCCATCCTGGAAGCGATCACCTACGCCCTCTACGGCCAGAGCACCTTCACCGCGCACGCCAACCAGGAGCTGATGAACGACACGTCGACCGACCTGCGCGTCGTGCTGCGCTTCCGGGTGTCGGGGGAGACGTGGGAGGTCGCCCGCTCGCTGCGGCGCGGCGGGCAGGGGGGCGTCGGGCAGGCGCGCGCGCAGCTTCGGCGGCTCGACGACGACGGCCAGGCGGTCGAGCAAGTCGAGCAGGTTCGGCGCGTCAACGAGCGCATCGAGGAACTGCTGGGGCTCGACAGCGCCGCGTTCCTGCGCACCGTCGTCCTGCCGCAGGGACGCTTCGCCCGGCTCCTCGTGGAGGACGAACCCCGAGACCGGAGCCGCATCCTGCGGCAGGTCTGGCGCACGGACGAGCTGGAGGCGGCGGGAGGGCTGGCCGGGCGCGCGCGCCAGCAGGCCGCCGAGCTTCGGATCCGGCTCGAGCAGGCCTCCTCGGAGTACCCGGAGGACCCGGCGGCGCACCTGGAGCGACTGCAGGCGGCGCTCGCCTCGGCCGCCGCACGTGCGACCGCCGTGACCAGAGACGAGCAGGTCGCGGAGCGGGCTCTCGAGAGCGTGCGAGACGCGGAGAAGATGGAGCGGGCGGCATCCGGCGTCATCGAGAGGCTGGAGCTGGAGGCGGTGAAGACGGATCGCGCGGCCGACCGCCTGGCGCCGATCGCGGCCCTCGATCGGGCGCTCGGCGGGGAGGAAGCCGCCCTGCGGCGCCAGCAGGCCGAGCTCGAAGAGGCGCTCGCCCGCATCCTCACGGACGACGGGCCCTCCGGCGAGGAGGTGGCCGCCGCACTGCCGACGCTGAAGAGACTGGCCGCGCTCGCGACATCCTGCGAGGAGGCGGCGACCGCGTTGCGCGCCGGCACGGAGGATGCGGGCGCGAAGCACGCCGAGGCGAAGCGCCTGGCCGAGCTCGCTGCCGCGGCGAAGACGGAAACGGAAGACCACGCAGTGAAGCGTCCGCCGCTCTATGAGGCCGTGCGCGCCGCGCAAGAGCTTCGGGCCACGGTGGAGCGGAAGCACTCGCGGTGCGTCGAACGTGCGGCCGCCGCGGACGAGTCCCGGAAGCGGCACGAGTCCCTCCGGGCGGAGACGGACGACTGCGGGACGCGTCTGGCTGCGGCAAGGAAGACGGAACGCACGGCGGCGCGAGCCACCCGCACGGCCGAGGAGCACCTGGCCGCGGCCCGGCGCGCGGGGTCGGCGGCAGCCGCCGCCCACGACCTGCACGCAGGGGATGCCTGCCCCATTTGCCAGCGCGAGCTTCCCGCCGCGTGGGAAGCGCCCGACGCGACCGGACTGGCGGAGGCCGTGCAGGTCCACGCCGAGGCGGACGCGGCGGCGCGGGAGGCCGCCAGGGCAGCCACGGCGTTGGACGCGGAGCGGAAGGGTCTGGCGCGCCAGGCCGGGGACGCGGAGGCCGGCGCCGCGACTGCCGCGGCCGCGCTGCAGGAGGCGCGCCGGGAACTCGCGCGGCACGTCCCTCCGGACCTGGACGTCGACGCGCCGCTCCCCCAGCCCGACGCCCTGCTAGCCCCGCTGGAAGCAGCGTGCGCGGAAGCCGCCGAGCGCCTTGCCGAGCACGATCGCATCGCAGAGGCGCTACGCAGCGACGCGACGGGGCGGGAGACGACGGCCCGCGTCGCCCAGGAGGCGGCCGCCAGCGCCGACAGGCTGGCCACCCAGTCGCAGCGGATCGCCGCCCAGGCGGTCGAGAGCCTTGCGGCTGCCGTCGGCTCGATCCCACCGCCCTACCGGCCCAGGCTGCCCCTGCCCGAGAACGCCGCGGAACTGCGTCGCGTGAACATCCGTCCGGTCCGCGAGCAGACGAAGGCCGCGCAGGAGCGGGCGGACGTCCTTGCGGAACGGGCGGCCGAGCGCGCTCGGCTCGAGCGCCAGCGCAACGCGGCGGCGGCGGCCCTGGCCGGCATCGCGCGCCGCCGCGCGAAGGAGGTGGACGCGCCGCTCGACGCGCTGGTCGGCGATCTCAACGCCCACCGCGACGTGCTCGTCGACGCGGCGAACCGGCTGCAGGTCGACGCCGGGGTCCCGGCCGCCGTTGCCGCACGAGACGCCGGCGCCCTGGAATCGTGCATCGGAGCGATTCGGTCCGCCACCCAGAAGATGGCTCGCGCGGCTTCCCATCGCGTGCTCGAAGCCGTCGACCTGGCGGACACCGCCCGCGTGCGGCTCACGGCGGTCGGTGATCGGCTCGACGCCCACCTCGACGAGGACGACCTCGATGCAATCGTGGACCGCGCCCGCGCGGCGGCCCACGACGCCCGCTTCACGGAGCGCCGCGCCCGCGAAGAGGCGGAGCGCTTCGCCGCTCTCGTCGACGACGTGCAGCGGCTCCGCTCGCTGCTGGTGGACGTCCAGGGGAAGGAACGCGCCCTCGGTGACCTCGAAGACGCCCTGAAGCCCGGCGCCTTCCTCAAGTGGCTGACGCTACGTCGATCGCGTCGGCTGCTCGTGCACGCGTCCCGGATGCTCGAGGAGATGACGGCCGGCCGCTACTCGTTCGTGGACCCGGGGGAGACGGAGGAGCAGTGGCGGATCCTCGACCGGGACTCCAATCAGCCGCGGACGCCCGCCAGCCTCTCCGGCGGCGAGCAGTTCATCGCCTCGCTCGCCCTCGCGCTCGGCATGGTCGAGATGATGGCCCGCAGCGGGGGCCGCCTCGAATCGCTCTTCCTCGACGAAGGCTTCGGCTCCCTCGACCGCAACAACCTCGACGCCGCCGTCCAGGCCCTGGGCGCGGTGGCCGCCAGGGGCCGCATGGTGGCCGTCATCTCCCACGTCCGCGCCGTCGCCGAGCAGATCGACCACGTCCTCGCCGTCACCCGCGGCCCCACCGGCAGCCGCGCCGACTGGCTCACCAGCCGCCAGCGCCAGCGCCTCTCGGAGTCCGACACCGGCCTGGAGTCGGCATCGGCCCTGGCGGGCCTGCTGGAGTAGGCGTCGACCACCGTGCCCAGGATAATCGCGTTCAAGCGCCGTCAACACCGCTGACTCCGCGCTCCAGAGGACCCGCCGCGCGGTCGGCATCTGACAGCGGCACGCTTCATTCCTCAGGAAAGTAGTCTGCGTCGATTCGCTTCAACTCGTAGGTTGCGTCCGTCGTAACACCCACCCCGTGATCGATCATGAGTTCGGCGAGTTGCGTCCCAGCAATCAAGATCACTTTTGTGTCGATGTTCGCCGCATAGTGGATCGCCTCGCGAGAGAACGAGGAGGTCGTGATGAAGACTCCCTTGCGCGCTCGCTTCCCCTGCAGGGCCCCGGCGAACTTCTGGACCTCGGGCCGACTGACAGTGTTCTCCCAGCGCTTGGCTTGGATGTAGATAATGTCCAATCCAAGGCGGTCTTCCTTGATGATGCCGTCGATTCCCTCGTCGCCGGCCTTCCCAATCGCTTCACCCGCTTCCTCTCTCGACCCGCCATACCCCATGCTGACGAGCACGTCCACCACCAAGCGCTCAAAGAAGGCCGGCGACGATCGCTTTACCTGATCGAGGAGGTCAGCCGCGAGGCTCTTCCTTAGCGTCTGGTAGGCAGTCTGCAGCGCTTCTTCCGGAGTCTCCGTGGGAAAATGCTCATCTGGCGGATCCGTCTCGCCATCCGGTCGCGGAACCGGGCGAGCGGTCTTGAATGCCCTGAACTCCTCAAACTGCGTCAGGAACTTGGCATCAATGCGCGAGTGCCCCTCTGCGAGAACACGCCTGCCTCGTTCCGTAACACGGAACTCGCCACGCTTCGGGTCCTCCAGTAGCCCAGCCTTCTTCATGTAGGTCCGCGCCCACGTCACGTTGTTGTGGAAGCGCGGCACCCGGCCACTGGGTATCAGTTCCTGCCTCTCCCCTTCGGTGAGGTTGAACTCTCGGGCCAGATGGTCAACAGCATCGTGGACCCGATGAACCTTTGTATCTCCGGCAAGTTCCAATAGCGGGAGCATTATGGTCTGATAGTTCGGTATCGCCAGCGGCCTCTCCTACGACACCTCAGTATGGGCTGCCCGACTCACGGTTCCCTTGGCGCTCGGCGCGTGAAACTCGTCGAAACGCTGAAGGCGCTTGGAATCAATGGTTGTGGGCGTGCCAGAACGTTGACCGTCGGGCATCAGCTCGCGCTTCTCTTCGACGCTGAGACCGAAGTGCTGCTCGAGATGATCGACCGCATCGCGAACTCGATGGACCTTGTCGCCCGCCGCCAGTCTCAGGAGCGGCAGCATGATGGACTGATAATTCGGAATCGGCATGGTGCGTCCAGTGGACGAGACTGTCGCTCGCCGAGGAGTGCCGGCGGTACCCGCCTAGGAGCTTGCGCAGCAGAACGCCAACGGAGTGCGTGCCGCGGCGCAAGCACCTGGGACGGTGGGGGCTGGGGCCGACCCGGAGCCTGCGACGGGTTGGCGGCGC
>JAPOVI010000435.1 GCA_026708265.1 Acidobacteriota bacterium | reverse complement strand
GCTGCACCGGAAGCCCTATCCGGCGTCCGGGTACAAGAACAAGCCGCTGGGGCCGGACCGGCTCCGGCTGCTGGTGTACGGCGTGTGGGACATGTGCACCGGCTACACGCTGTCGCGGTATTCGGTCGGGCGCGGCGAGAACGCGCTCGGCGCGATGGAGTTCCTGTGCTGGGCGCTGGCGGAGAAGGACGACCGGCGGATCGTCATGCACGGCCTGCCCGACGACCTCTGGTCGGACCAGGGGCCGCTGGTGAAGTCCGGCCCGGCGCGCGACCTCCTGGAGCGCCTGGACGTCGCCACGGTGACCGGCGAGCCCTACGCGAAGGAGCGGATGGGCGGCGTCGAGCGCGCCAACCGGACCCGCTGGTCGCGGTTCGAGCGGCCGCTGTTCCTGCGCGGCACGGACGGCATCACCCTGAACGAACTGAACGAACGGCTCGCGGAGTTCGAGATCCGCGAGAACGGCCTGCGGCCGTCGCGCACCCCGGTCGAAGGCGACCGCCGCGCGTCGAGGACCGCGGCCTGGACCGCGCTGACCAACGCGCGGCCGGCGGACAACCGGCTGCGGAAGCTGCCGGCGGACCCGATCGAGACGATGGCGCGCGAGGCGCGCCGGAAGATCGACCGCAACGGCATCGTCAGCTGGGGCGGCGTGGAGTACGAGTGCGCCGACTGGCACTCGAAGTGGGTGGTCGCGCGGCGTTCGATGGACGGCGCCGGCGACCTGGTGCTCGAGGACGAGGCGACCGGCGAGCGCCGGCCCGCGAAGCGCTACGAGCCGCGCCCCTACGGCGCGGTCCGCGCCGTCCCCGCGACGCCGCGCGACAGGCTGCTCGCGGAGGAGTCCGAACTGCCGGACGCCGACGTCTACGCGCCGCGCGACGACAAGGTCGTGCCGTTCCCGGGGCGGAGCGAACCCGCCGCCGGACTGGACAACCCCCTCGACGCGGACCGGCACCGGAGCGTCGAGGAGGCGATGCTCGCCTTCGGGCGGCTGTACCCGCACGCGCTGTCGCCCGGGAACCGGGCGGCGGTCGCGGCGCGGATCGAGGAGGCCGGGCTTTCGCGCTCGGCCGTGGAGGCCCTCGCGCTGGACCTGGTCCGGCTCGCGAGCGGCGAATGAGACGAGTGGAGACGTCGACATGGACATACTGACGAGGGACCGGATGGGGCTGCCGCCCGATCCGTGGTCCGGACTGGAGATCGGCACCGCCGACGCCGCGCGCGTCGCGGTGCTGGTGGGGGCCGCGGCGACGGCCGGGGCGATGGTGTGGGTGCTCGGCCCGCGCGGCGTGGGCAAGACCCGCGCCGTGCGCGAGGCCCTGCGCCGGACCGAGCCGCCGCTGGTGGAGCCGCTGCGGCTGGACCGGGAGAACCTGCACCTGGGCGACATCCAGGCGGCGATCGTGCGGGACCTCTCGGACGAGCGGCCGCGCCGGTCGGGCGAGGCGCGCTCCGGCCAGGTGCGGCGCATCCTCGGGGGGCAGCGCCGGACGCCGGTGCTGTTCGTCGACGAGGCGCACGCGCTGCACCACGCGACGGTGCGCGGCCTGAAGCGGCTGCGCGAGCTGTCCTGGCAGGGGCGGTCGCCGCTGATCGGCGTGGTGCTCGCGGGCCAGCGCGACGCGGCCGCGCGGATCGCGGAGGTCGCGCTGCGGTCCGACCGCGTGACGATGGCCGGCCCGACGCGCGAGGAGGCGTCCAGGGCGCTCCTGGGGGCGCTGAACGCGAGGCGGCAGGTGATCACGCCGGAGGCCGCCGCGCGCCTCGTCGACGACGACAGGGCGCGCACGTGGCTCGATCTGCAGGACCTGGCCGACGAGTGCATGGCGCGGGCGGTCGCGCGCGGGGCGGAGACGGTCGACGAATCCGTGGCCGGCGCGGTCCTCGCGCCGCCGTCGATCCGGACCGCCGCGAAGCGGCCCGGGCGGGCCAACGCCGCGGCGCCCAGCGACGAGGCGGTCGCGGCGCGGCTGGCGGAGGCTTCCTGATGGCCGCGCTGACGCCGCCGCAGGCGAGGACGCTACGCCAGCTCGCGGACTTCGACGGCCCGGTGACGGTGCGGGAGCTGGCGAGTGCGCTCGGCTACCGCAGCACCAACGCGGCGCACGAGCATCTCGTCCGCCTCCGGCGGAAGGGGCTCCTCCTGGCCGGACGGCGGTTCGGGGTCGCCGCAGGCTGGATTCCCGCCGCCGTCATGCTCCCCGACGACGAGATCGACGTGCTGTGCTTCTGGCGCGGCACCGCCGCCCACGAGATCCACGCGATCGCCTACATGGTCGCCGGGTCGTGGTTCGATTCCCGCACCGGCGAGCGGATGGACGTGCCGCCCACGCACTGGCGGAATCTGCCGGAGCCGCCGCCGTGAGCGTTGTCGATTGGATCGGGATCCCCGCCACGAGGGCGACGTGGGGCATGGTCGAAGGCGTCAATCGGTTCTACGTCTACCTTTCGACCGCGGTGCCAGGCGAGTCCAGACGCTGGCGCGCCTACGACACCGCAACCAAGCGGTACATCGGCAGAAGCGCGGACGAAGCCGGTGCGCGGGCACTCTGCGAGGCAACACTGTGAGCGCCGTCGAAAAGGCCAACGGCGGCGGACCGCCGCTGTGCGCGACGTGCCGGTGGTGGTTCGACCTCGACGGCGAGCAGGGCGAGTGCCGCCGGCATCCGCCGATCGTGGTGCCGATCTTCGCCGAGGCGATGTCGTCGTGGCCGATCACCCACGACGACGAGTGGTGCGGCGAGTGGCAGCCGGTGGGCAGGCCGGTCCTGGTGTCCGGCGGGGACGACGCCGCGTGAAGGCCCCGAAGGCGGTCGAACCCTCGCGCCGCGAGGAGTCGATCTACCAGCGGCTTCTGGACAACGCCATGCACGATCTGCTGTTCGACGCGCTCGGCGTCCCGCTCATGAAAGAGATCCGCCTCGACAAGTACGTCCCCGGCGTTTGGAAGCGCGGCTACAACGACGTGGTGCACCACCGTGGCCGCTGAGATCTCCGACCGCCCGATCACGCCGGCGCAGGTGAAGGCGGTCCACGTCGCGCTGCACCGGCTCGGGATCGAAGACGCCGACTACCGGGCCATGCTGAAGGACTGGAACGTCTCGACGTGCAAGGACCTCACCCGGCGCCAGGCGAGCGACCTGATCGCGCGCCTGGGCCGGCCGCTGGCGAACCCGCCGGGATCCCGGCCGAAGCCGGCCGCGAAGCGCCGGATCTCGAACCCCGCGGAGACGCCGCCCGCCGAGGACGGCGACGGCGTGATCCGGCTGGCGACCAACGCGCAGCGCAACCTGATCCACGGGCTCGCGGGCGAGATCGCGTGGGAGTCCGAAGACGGGTTCCGCCGCTGGCTGGCGCGCAGCCTCGGGCTCGACCGCGTGCGCACCCGCGACGACGCCACCCGTGCGATCCAGGGCCTCAAGGGGCTCAAGGCCCACGGCCACGCGAAGGAGGAGTTGGAATGAAACCCGTGGTGGCGGTTGACGCACCTATCTACATAAACGCGCGGGCGGTGGAGTGGTCCCGGCCCACGATCACCTACGCCGACGTGTTGGACATCTGGCGAGGGTTCGATTGCGGACGCGGGGACGAGGGGCCGCCGGGGATCGACTGGCGCACGCGCGCAGGAGCGTGCGGCACGCTGTATCCGTCGGACGCTCCGATGGTGGTCGTTCTGGGGCTGGCGTTCACGGTCGATGTTCTGGTCTATGCTCCCGGCGGCGAGACGCAGCCATGATCGTCGGGGAACCCCTGCAGCGCGCCCTGTCGCGCCTGTCCGCCGCCGTGTCGCGTTTGGAGGCTTCGGTCGACCGGTTGGGCGGCTGGCTGGAAGTCGCCGCCTGGGCGCTCCTGGGCGCCGGAATCGGCATCGTGATCGCGACCTGCGCCGTCCTTCTCTAGCCCTCCTTCCTCGGATCGTCGACGATGCGCCGGACCTGGCGCGTCGACAGCCGGTGCCGCCGGGCGAGCTCGCGGTAGTTCCTGCCGTCGAAGGCGGCGCGGATCTCCTCGTTGCGTCCGCGGCGGCCGGAGTGCTCGCGCAGCCGGGCGACGCTCGGCGCGGCGACCGGCCCGGGCGGGTGGAGCCCCTCGCACAGCGCCTGGGGCAGCATCCACTGGGGCTGGAGGTCGTCGAGGACGGCGGCGGCCCACGCCGGGGACCCGAAAGTCCGCTCGATGGCGGTCGCCATCGCGACGGCCGCCTTCGGCGGCGCGGCGGTCATGCGGGGTTCCCTTCGTTCAACGGCTCCACCGTCCCTGTCGCGCCTGTCCGCGGCATGATGCCACACCGCATTGCACCCGCGCGCGTGACGCGGGGACGGGAGCCGCGTCACCCCGCGCCTACCAGCATCCCGCCTTGTCTACACAGCCACCCATGCGGGAGCGAGCCATGACCCACCGACTTGTCCTAGCGATCGCCGCCGTCCTCGCGGCGAACGCCCTCGCCGACGACGTGACGCTCGTCGACATAGCCGGCGAGTACGTGTCCGGCGACTGCCCGGACGCCGACTACGGCGTGAGCATATCCGGTTCCCTGACCGTGGAGCGGGAGAACCTCGACGCCCACGCGGCCGGCCGCCAGGCGCCCTCGGGCCTCGCCTGCGACCGGCAGGGCGTCACGGTCGACTACGGGATGGCGTACCGCTTCGCGGCCGGGTTCGGCCTCGACGCGGTCGTGAACGCGTCCTACGACAAACACAGCCAGCCGGCCGAGTACCTGGACTCCGACGGCGGATCGCACTTCTACAACGTCGGCGCCCCGGCGACGGCCTTCGGGTTCGGCCTGTCGCGCGAGTTCGGCGGCACGGACGAAACGGACGGCCTGCGGATCACCGTGGCGCTCAACCTCCTGCCGGACGACTACGGCGACTGGACGGCCTCGGCCTCCTACGACCTCGACGTGTTCGGAGGCAGGATCACGGTGAACGCGAGCACTCTCGCGGGCAACCGCAGCCAGGCGTCCGCGGTGTTCCGGCGCGACGTCTTCCATGTCGGCGTGAGCCGCGAGACGGGGCGCAACTTCGTGCCCGTGCCGCTGACGCAGGCCGACGGCGCCCACGTCCTGGCCGCGGGTCCCGCGGACGAGTCGGACCGGCTGTTCGCCGGGTTCAGCTGGAGCCTGTAGGCCGTGCCCCCGGAGGAGATCCCCGAGGCCGAGGCGCCGGCCAGGACCGTGTGGCGGCCGCAGGTGCTGGCGGCGATCGCCACGGTCGCGGGCACCGTCTGGTGCAGCTACCACTACACCGGCGAGATGTTCGCGTCCGGCCTCCAGCTGCTGACGACGACCGCCAACCCCGACGCCGTCAAGGACGGCGTGATCCAGCTCATGGCGGCGGTCGCGTCGAACATGGTGGGGGTCGCGGCCGTCACCGGGCTGCTGTCGCTGTCGGCGAAGCTAGCCGAGCACTGATGCCCCGCATGCCCACCGTTCTCGCGCTCGCGGCCGCCGCGGCCGGCTGCTCCGGCCTGGAACTGACCTCGCCTCTGCACGGCTCCATCAAGGTCCCGTCCAGGGACCGCCCCTCACCGCCGCCCACCGAGGCCGAGGCCGAGGCGGCGGAATGGGACCGCACCGCGGACGCCATGAAGGCCCTCGCGGCGTGCAGGGAGGGCGCGGAGTTCCTGGACCTCGACCCCCGGTACTGCTGCTTCGAGCGGAACCTGCCCATGCGGTTCTGCGCGAACGGCGAGGCGGCGGCACCCGATCCCCACGGAGACGCGCGGACATCGCAGGCGACCCGCGATCCGGGCGCCGCCACCCCGACCCTGCGCGACACCGTCAAGGCCGCCGAAGGCGCCGTGTCGTTCGTCCCCAGCAACGGCCACGTCTGCCACGGCCACAGCGTCACCGCGGCCGAGCGGGCCGCCGGCGTCTTCAACCCCGAATCCGGCGGAACCATCCCCCTGAAGTTCCCGATGACCCGCTCCGGCTGCGAACGGCTGCTGGACGAGGACATCGCCGAGGCGCGCGGCGAGGCCGTCCGGGTGTTCGGCGCCGGCGACGACGCCCGCACGGAGCTGTGCTACTGGAAGCGCTGCGCGGACTTCGCGGGGCAGGAGGACCTGGCCGCCGCCGTCGGGTCCGACGCGCACCTGCTGTCGATCGACCGCGCCCGCACCCTCCGCATCGCGGCCGCTCTGAGGGCGGACCCGTGAGCGCCGGCGACGACGCCGTGCGGAAGGAGCACCGGGAGCTGCACCCGACGGAGAAGGCCGCCGTCTCGGCGGTCAAGTACTTCGGGCAGACGCTGATCGACACCTGCGACACGCTGGGGTCGAGCCGCGAGCTGTCGATCGCGAAGACGAAGGCCGAGGAGGCCGTCATGTGGGCGGTCAAGCACATCACCGCGCGTGGGCGGCGAGTTCCTGCGCGGCGGCGCGGTGGCGCCGCGGCGTCCGTGACCGGGCCGCGCTGATGGACGCGGCGGTCTGGTCCACGATCCTCTCCGCCGGGCTGCTCGGCACGGTCGGCGCCATCGGCTGGCTGATCAAGACCGTGATCGGCAACGCCTCGAAGGCCGACGGCATGGCGACCAAGGAGGATCTGAACGCGCACCGCGAGAAGGTCGCGGAGAACTACGTGCGGCGCGACGACTACGTGCCGCAGGTCACGCAGATGAACGTCAAGCTGGACGCGATCGGCGGCATGGTCGCGCGGCTCGACGAACGGTCCAGGGAGGACCCATGACGACCCGCGCGCAGGCGGAGAAGGAACTCGCCAAGAAGGAGAACGGCCGGTGGATCATGCTGATGGCGGTCCAGGCCGGAGGCCACCTCGGCGCGACCGACGCGATGATCCTGGCCGCGCTGCGGCCGTCCTGGCTCGACGTCCACCGGAACTGGGTGCGCGACGAGCTGGCCTACCTCGAGGCGCGCAAGCTGGTCGAGATCGAAAAGCACTCGATCAACCCCTGGCGCGTGACGCTGACGCGGTACGGCCGCGACGTCGTCGACTACACGGTCGAATGCGAGCCGGGCATCCAGCGGCCGCCGCCGTACTGGACCGAGGACGGGGCGTCGTGACGTGCCGCCGCGCTCCAAGATCCGCACGTTTCCCGAGGACGTCCGCCGCGAGCTCGACGCCCGCCTGATCGCCGGCGGGTTCGGCGGCTACGCCGCGCTCGCGGAGTGGCTCCGATCCCGCGGCTTCGAGATCGGCGCGTCGAGCGTCAAGCGCTACGGCGCGGACCTCGAGCAGCGCATCGAGAGGATCCGCCTCGCCACGGAACAGGCCGAGGCGCTGGTGGAGGCCGCCGGCGAGACCGGGGCGCTGGCCGACGCCAGCATGCGGCTCATCCAGGAGAAGATGTGGGACGTCCTCGCCGCGTCGGACGAGAAGGACGTCAAGGCGCTGTCGGCCGCGGCGCGCGCGCTGGCGGACACCGCCCGGGCGTCCGTCGCGATCCGGCAGGAGCGGCGCAAGGTGCTCGGCGAGGCGGCCGAGGCCGCCGGCACGGAGGCGCGCCGGCTCGGGATCTCGCCCGACTTCGAGGCCGCGATCCGCCGGGCCGTCCAGGGCGGCGCGTGATCCCCACCCTGCTGCCGTACCAGGCCCGGTGGGTGGAGGACCGCTCGCGGCTCAAGGTCTGCGAGAAGGGGCGCCGGATCGGCCTCTCCTGGGCGGAGGCCTACGACGACGTCGTCCACGCCTCCGCCGGCAGGGGGGACGTCTACTACCAGTCGTACGCCCACGACATGACCAAGGGCTTCGTCGACGACTGCGCGTTCTGGGCGCAGTCGTTGCAGACCGCCGCCGCCGAGGTCGGCGAGACGGTGCTCGACATCGACGGGGAGCAGATCCCCGCGTACCGGCTGCCGCTGGCGTCCGGCAAGGAGATCTTCGCCGTCACCAGCGCGCCGCGCGCGTTCCGGTCCAAGGGCCGCCCGGGCGACCGCGCCGTGCTCGACGAGGCGGCGTTCGTCGACAGCCTGGCCGAGTGCCTCAAGGCGGCGCTGGCGTTCCTGACGTGGGGCGGCAGCGTGCGGGTGATCTCGACGCACAACGGCGAGGGCTCGCAGTTCAACCAGCTCGCGCGGGCGATCGAGGAGGGGTCCCGGACGGGCTCGCTGCACACGATCCGGTTCATGGACGCCGTCCTCGAGGGGCTGTACCAGCGCATCTGCCGCGAGACCGGGGAGGTGTGGACGCAGGCCGTCCAGGACGCCTGGGTCGCGGAGATCTACGACACCTACGGCGACGGCGCCGACGAGGAGCTCGACTGCATCCCGTCGCCGCTGGGCGGCTCGTGGCTGTCCTGGGAGCTGCTTCGCGCCTGCGAGGAGGACTATCCGGATCCCGTCGAGGAAACCGGGCGCACGGTCCGCGGGGATCCCGCCGCCTACGCCGGGGGGCCGACGTACATCGGCAACGACATCGGCCGCCGCAACGACCTGTGGGTCGCCTGGGTGGTCGAGATCGTCGGCGACGTCGCCTGGACGCGCGAGATCGTCGAGCTGCGCAACGCCAGCTTCTCCGACCAGGACGACGAGCTCGACCGCCTGGTCGCCCGGTACCGGCCGGTGCGGATCGCGATGGACCAGACCGGCATGGGCGAGAAGCCCGTCGAGGACGCCATGCTGCGCTACGGCGAGCACCGCGTCGAGGGCGTGCTGCTGACCCTGCCCCGCCGCCTGGACGTCGCCACCGCGCTCAAGGAGCGCTACCAGGACCGCCTCTGGCGCGCGCCCCGCGACAAGACCGTGCGCCAGGACCTGCACTCGGTGCGCGTCGAGCAGGGCGCGACCGGCGGCCCCCGGCTGCTGGTCGACGAGGACCAGAAGGAGAGCCACGCCGACCGCTTCTGGGCGGGGGCGCTGGCCGCGGCCGCGGCGGCGAACCCGGCGCCGAAGTACGAGTACCGCGCGGCGGTTCCCCGGCAGCCGGCGGCGCGCCGCGGACGGAGAGGACGCCGCGACGACCTCGGCGACGACTTCCGGCCCCGCGCCGGGCGGTTCGGCGAATTCGTCGGCCGCGCGCTGTTCGGAAAGGGAGGACTGCCCTAGATGGCCCGCACGCCCACGCTCTACGACCACCGCGGCCGCCCGATCGAGCGGGCCGCCCTGCGCGGGGAGCGCACCGCGCCGTCGATCACCGGCGTGCGCAACATCCTCACGTCCCACCCGGCCGCCGGCATCACGCCCGAGCGCCTCGCCGCCATGCTCCGCGAGGCCGAGCAGCCCGGCGGAGCGGACCGGTACCTCGAGCTCGCCGAGGAGATGGAGGAGCGCGACCTGCACTACCTCGGCGTCCTGCAGACGCGCAAGCGCCAGGTGGCGCAGATCGGCGTGACCATCGAGCCGGCCGACGATTCCGCGCAGGCGGTCGAGGACGCCGACCTGGTGCGCGCGTTCTTCGAGCGCGAGGAGGTCGAGGACGAGCTGTTCGACGTCCTGGACAGCATCGGCAAGGGCTTCTCGGTCACCGAGATCGTGTGGGAGATGTCCGAAAGCCAGTGGATGCCCGCGCGCCTCGAGTGGCGGCTGCCGCAGTGGTTCGACTTCGACCGCGAGGGCGGCCGCTACCTGGTGCGGCGCCCGGACCGGGGCGGCGAGTGGACGGAGCTGGAGCCGTGGAAGTTCGTGGCCCACCAGACCCGCGCCAAGAGCGGCCTGCCGATCCGCGGCGGGCTGGCCCGCATCGCCGCCTGGGCGTGGCTGTTCAAGACGCTCACGATCAAGGACTGGATGCGCTTCTGCGAGGCGTACGGGATGCCGCTGCGGATCGGGAAGTACCACGAGACGGCGAACGAGAAGGACAAGGAGGTGCTCTGGAAGGCGGTCGCCAACATCGCCGCGGACGCCGCCGCCATCATCCCCGAGGGCATGATGATCGAGTTCGTCGAGGACCGCACCGTCCAGGGCCGCTCGGAGATCTACCGCGACCTCGTCGCCTACATCGACCAGCAGATCTCCATCGCCGTGCTCGGGCAGACGCTGACCACCCAGGAGGGCGACAGCGGCTCCTACTCGCTCGGCCAGGTCCACGACCGGGTCCGCGGCGACATCGAGCGCTCCGACGGCCGCCAGCTCGCCGCGACCCTGCGCCGCGACCTGGTCGTGCCGATCGTGCAGCTCAACCGCGGCATGCGCGACGCCTACCCGAAGGTGGTCATCGAGCGCGAGGAGACGATGGACATGCAGGCGCTGTCCGACGCGCTGCCGAAGCTGGTGCCGCTCGGGCTTCCCGTCGCCGTCGACCAGGTGCTCGTCCGCCTGGGCCTGAAGCGGCCCGACGGGAACGACGACGTGCTGGCCGCGCCCGCGGCGCC